>JAGCBO010000064.1 GCA_017652125.1 Clostridia bacterium
GCACCCTGACCACCGTCGGCCCCATGCTGCTCTATCTGGTGGGCGGCATCCTGATCATGAAGCATGACAGCAGCCTGAGCGTGGGCGATATCACCGTGCTGGTTGCGCTGCTCGGGCGCATGTACGGCCCGGTCAACAGCCTGCTCAATATCCAGGTAGACTGGATCCGCTCCATGGCCATGTTCACCCGGATCTTTGAGTATTACGATATGAAGCCCGAGATCGACGACCGCCCCGGCGCGAAGGAGCTGAAGAACGCGAAGGGCGAAGTCGTCTTCGATCATGTCTCCTTTTCCTATGACGGCGAGCGCCCCATCCTGAAGGATATCTCCTTCTCCCTGCGCAGCGGGGACTGCGTGGCCATCGTCGGCCCCAGCGGCAGCGGCAAAAGCACGATCGTCAACCTGATCCCCCGCCTCTGGGATCCGACGGCGGGCCGCGTCACCTTTGACGGAACCGACGTCCGGGACTGGACGCTGCACTCCCTGCGGGATGAAATCGGCATCGTCACCCAGGAAACCTATCTCTTCAACGGCACCATCCGGGAGAACCTGCTTTACGCCAGGCCGGAGGCGACGGAGGAAGAGATGATTGAAGCCTGCCGCAAGGCCAATATTCTGGATTTCATCTCGAAGCAGCCGGACGGGCTGGATACCGTGGTGGGCAACCGCGGCCTGAAGCTCTCCGGCGGCGAAAAGCAGCGGATCTCCATTGCCCGGGCCCTGCTGAAGGATCCGGCCCTGCTGATCTTTGACGAAGCCACCTCCGCCCTCGATTCGATCTCCGAAGCCGCCATCCAGGCGGCCATCAATCCCCTCATCGAGGAGCGGACCTCCATCCTGATCGCTCACCGGCTGTCCACGATCCTGGCCGCGGATGAGATCCTGGTGGTCCGGGACGGCGAGATCGTGGAAAGGGGCGCCCATAAGGACCTGGTTCACGCCGGCGGCACCTATCAGGAGCTTTATGAAACCCAGTTCAAAATCTGAAAAACACGGCGGAACAGGCGCCGGGGCCGCGCGGCAGAGCGCTCCCCCGCGCCGCGGAAAGGATGATAACGGATGGCATTGGACGGACTGACGCTGGGCTTTGAAGCCCGGGAGCTGAACGCGCTGCTTCAGGGGGGCCGCGTGGACCGGATTACCCAGCCGGAGCGGGACACGGTGGTCCTTCTGATCCGGGCGGGCAGCCAGAATCACCGGCTTCTGTTCTGCGCGAGCCCCAATAACGCCCGGTGCCATCTGACCATGAGCAGCTTCCCCAATCCGCTGGAGCCGCCGAACCTCTGTATGCTGATGCGCAAGCAGCTGACCGGCGGCCGGGTCCAGGCGATCCGCCAGGTGGACGGGGACCGGATCCTGGAAATGGATCTGGATACCGTCAGCGAGCTGGGGGATCACGTCCTCCGCCGGCTGACGCTGGAAATCATGGGCCGACACTCCAATCTGATGCTTCTGGACGAAAACGGTAAAATCCTGGACTCCACCCGGCATGTGAACGCGGAAATGAGCCGCGTCCGCCAGATCCAGCCCGGGCTGACCTATGCGCCGCCGCCCTCCCAGGAGAAGCTGAATCCCTGGACCCTGTCCGCGGAGGAACTGGAAGCGCAGCTGCGGGCCCATCCGGACAGCCGCCTGGACCGCGCGCTGGGCGACCGGATCACCGGGCTCAGCCGGGGCACGGCGGAAGAGCTGGCCTTCCGCGTGAACAGCGGCAGCCTCGCCTGGCCGGAGGATCTCTCCGCCGTCTGCAGCCGCCTCGCGGATCTGTTCCGCCGCCTGCCGGATATGGCGGATCCCCGGGTGCTCTGGGATGACGAGGGCACGCCGCAGGATGTCTTCCCCTTCCCTTTCCTGAGCCGGGATACCGCCCGCCAGAAGCCCTGCGGCGCCCTGAGCGAAGCCCTGGAAATCTATTACGGCGAGCGGGACGCGAAGGACCGTCTGAACCAGAAGAGCGCCGGCATGACCCGGATGCTGAAGGGCCAGATCGAACGCTGCGAAAAAAAGCTGGCGATCCAGGAGGAAGCGCTGGCCGGCGCGGAGCGGATGGATGAATACCGGATGATGGGCGAAGCGATCAACGCGAACCTCTTCCAGCTGAAAAAAGGCATGACGGAAGCCGTTCTGCCGGACTGGTACCACCCGGAAGGCGGCGAGATCACGGTGGCGCTGGACAGCCGGCTCACCCCCAGCCAGAACGCCCAGCGCTATTTCAAAAAATACCAGAAAGCCCGATCCGCCCGGGAAACGGCGGCCCTGCAAAAGGAGAAAACCCTCGAGGAGCTGGACTTCCTTGAAGGCATGCTCCTGGATGTGGATAAATGCGTCGGGGAAAGCGAGCTGGAGGAAATCCGCCAGGAGCTGGTCCGCGCCGGATACATGAAGAAAAACACCAACCGGCGTCAGCAGCGGCAGCTGCCCCAGAGCAAGCCCTACCGCTATCTGAGCGCCGACGGCATCGAGATCCGCGTCGGCAAGAACGCCGCGCAGAACGACCGGCTGACCCAGAGCGCCAGACCGGAGGAAATGTGGCTCCATGCCAAGGATATGCCGGGCAGCCACGTCATCATTCAGTGCGAGGGCGAGATTCCGCAGGAAACCCTGAAGCAGGCGGCGCTTCTGGCCGCCTGGTACTCCAAGGGCCAGCGGAGCTCCCTGGTGCCCATCGATTATACCCGCCGGAAGTATGTGAAAAAGCCCGGCGGCGCGGCCCCGGGCAAGGTCATCTACACCCATCACCGGACCGCCTATATGACGCCCACCGAGGAGATCCTCCGGCAGATTCAGCTGCTGGACCGATAAAAAAACGAGACCGGAAAAAAGCTTCCGGTCTCTCCGGGGAACGGTTTTCCGTTCCTCTTATTTTTTAAGCGCGTGATAGACCGCGTCGAAGGAGGTCTTGATCTCGTTCTTCTCCGTGATCAGTCCGCCGTAGGGGCTGTTCAGCTTCCAGGTGTAGTGGGAGGTGGGAAGCTGCGGGCAGTCCGCCACGCCCCAGATGCAAACTGCGGTCAGCGGTTTATTCTCCCCGGCGTTGGCGGGAAGGAAAACCTCGGTGAACAGCCGGGCATAGAAGGCCGCGTGTTCCGGAGCCTTTTCCTTCTCATAATTGCGGACCGCCATCTCCGTGATCTGAACCTCCAGGCCTTTTTCTGCGTAAATCCGGATGGACTCCGCCAGATCCTTCAGAATGCTGTCCGCCAGGCAGCCGCTCTGGGTTCCGTAGCCGCCCAGATAGCCCTGCATGCCGATGCCGTCGGCCAGCTTCCGATACGCTCCGGCTTCATCCTTCGCGTAGGTGTTGATGCTCTCGATCAGCGCCAGCGCCGCCGTCCGCTTCTCCCGCATGAACATGTTGTAGTCATTGTAGAACAGGTGAATATCGGCCCCGAGCTTCTCCGCCGTGTTCCGGGCGCAGAGGAAGGCATCGGGAACGTAGTCATCCCCCACGTGCTCCAGGAACAGGTTCCCCTGTCCGGAGCGGCTCGTCCGCAGCTGGCGGGGATCCCCCGCGGCATACTCCCCGGCGTTGTCGCCGATCGCCTCGTTCACCACATCCCAGCAGTAGATCACGCCCGGGAATTTCTCCTCAAAATGGGTCATCACCTGCTCGATAGAGCGGGCCAGCCGCAGCCGCATGGTCTCCTGATCGGCGAAGGGCTTCGCGTCGTCATATCCCTCATGGAAGAACCAGGTGGTCATATACGCGTCCCAGACCAGCACATGGC
>JAGCBO010000065.1 GCA_017652125.1 Clostridia bacterium
AAGGCGCTGGAGAGCGTTCATCAGAGGCTGGAAACCGAGCACGGCATCGTGCTGCTGCAGCCGGCTTATAAGGAATACCATCTGGAGCTGGGCGAGGTCAGCAGCTATCCCGGCGGCTACAAGGAGAACGCCGGCATCTTCTGCCACAACAATCCCTGGATCATCGCCGCGGAGACGGTAGTAGGCCACGGCGACCGGGCCTTCGACCTGTACAGCCGGATCGCGCCCGCCTGGCGGGAGGAGATCTCCGATCTGCACAAGATGGAGCCCTATGTTTACAGCCAGATGATCGCGGGCAAGGACGCGGCGCATTTCGGCCAGGCCAAGAACAGCTGGCTGACGGGCACCGCCGCCTGGAACTTCTATGTGATCAGCAATTACATCCTGGGCATCAAGCCGGACTGGGACGGCCTGAAGATCGATCCCTGCATCCCCCATACCTGGGACGGATACAAGGTGAGCCGCCGGTTCCGGGGCGCCATGTACGATATCGAAATCAAGAACCCGAAGCATGTGTGCCGCGGAGTCGGCAAGGTCACCGTCGACGGACAGGAAGTCGCCGGAAACGTGCTGCCAGTCTTTACGGACGGAAAGAATCATACCATCGAAGTGATCCTGGGCTGAGGCTGAACCCCGGAAGGGGCGGCCGGAAGGCGGGAACAGAAGAAAGAGGAACGGACCCGGACGGTTCGTTCCTCTTTCAATATATGCTTCTTTCTGAATCGGCCGGGGCGGGTTCAGGGAATGATGCTTTCCGCATAGCGGACGGAAGCCATGGCATCCGCCCCGTAGCCGTCGGCGCCGATTTCCCGGGCGTATTCGGGAGTCAGCACGGCGCCGCCCACCAGCACCCGCACCCCGGGAGCCCGCTCGTGAATCAGGCGGATGGTTTCCTCCATGGCGGGGACGGTGGTGGTCATCAGCGCGCTGAGACCGGCCAGCGGAGCCTTTTCCCGGAGTACCGCCTCCAGAACGGTCTCGGGCGGAACATCCTTCCCCAGGTCCACCACCCGGAAACCATAGTTCTCCAGCAGCAGGCGGACGATATTTTTGCCGATGTCATGGACGTCTCCCTGCACGGTGGCCAGATTGATCGGACCGCGGCCGGCGCCGGAGGAGGAACCGGCCGAAGCCGCGCGAATGACCTCAAACGCGGCGGAGGCCGCCTCCGCGCTCATCAGCAGCTGGGGCAGGAAAAGCGTTTTCTTTTCGAAGCCTTCGCCGACTTCGTTCAGGGCGGGAATGATTTCCTCCTGGATGATGGTCAGCGGCTCCTTTTCTTTCAGCAGCCCGCCGGCCAGGTCCGCGGCCTGCTGGCGGAACCCCCGGACCACCGCCCGGTTCAGGGAGGGGGCGGTTTCCTGCCGCGGAGCCGCGGAGACCGCGGCGGGGGCGCTGCGAATCCATTCCCCGCAGTTCGGATCCATCCGGTGCAGGGCCTTGAACCCCCGCCAGGACTGCATCATGGCTTCGGAAAAGGGGTTCATGATCGCCGCGGACAGCCCCCGCTCCAGGGCCAGGGCAAAGAAGACGGCGTTCAGGCTTTCCCGGCTGGGAAGGCCGAAGGAAACATTGCTGACGCCGAGGCTGGTATGGCAGCCCAGCTCCGTCCGGATCCGCTCCAGGGAGCAGAGCGTCACCTCCGCGGCCTCGGGAGCCGCGGATACCGTCATGGTCAGCGTATCAAAAACCAGATCCTTTTCACTCAGCCCGTAGGAGGCGGCTTCCTTCAGAATCCGGCGGGCAATGGCGACCCGCCCCTCCGCGGTCTCCGGAATGCCGTTTTCATCCAGGGTCAGGGCGATGACCACGCCGCCGTATTTCCGGACCAGCGGGAAAATGGCGTCCATGCTTTCCTGCTTTCCGCTGACGGAGTTGATGAGCGCCTTTCCGTTGTATACCCGGAGGGCGGCCTCCATGGCCGCGGGATCGGAGGTGTCAATCTGCAGGGGGAGGGAAGTGACGGCCTGCAGCTCCTGCACCGCCCGGGACAGTACCGCCGGCTCGTCTATGCCGGGCACGCCCACGTTGACATCCAGCACATGAACGCCCCGCTCCTCCTGGAGCGTGGCCTGCTCGAGCACGTAGCTCCAGTCCCCGTCCAGCAGCGCCTGCTTCAGCTTCTTCTTTCCGGTGGGATTGATGCGCTCCCCGATCAGCAGCGGCTCCTGGCCGAAGACGGCGGTCATGGATCCGGAGCAGACGACCGTTTCCCGCTTCGGAAGAATGGGAACGGGGGTCATGCCGGCCAGCGCCCGGGCCAGGGCGGCGATGTGAACCGGCGTGGTGCCGCAGCAGCCGCCCAGAATCCGCACGCCTTCCGCGGCCATGGCGGCTTCCGTCTCCGCGAACTCCTCCGGGGAAATATCGTAGACCGTTTTTCCGTTTTCCACCCGGGGCATCCCCGCGTTGGCCTTCATCAGCACCGGTACGGAGGCGTGCCGCAGGTATTCCCGGACCACGGGCACCAGTTCCCGGGGACCGAAGGAGCAGTTCACGCCGACGGCGTCGGCGCCCATACCCTCCAGCAGGGAGACCATCGCCAGCGGAGAGGCGCCGGTCATCAGACGCCCGTTCTCACTGTAGGCGTTGGAGACGAAGACGGGCAGGCTGCATCCTTCCCGGGCGCCCAGCAGGGCGGCCTTGGTCTCCAGGGCGTCGTTCATGGTTTCGATCAGAATCAGATCCGCGCCGGCCAGCTCCGCCGACCGGGCCAGAAAGGTATAGTTTTCCACGGCCTTTTCCGGATCCAGGTCTCCCAGAGGCTTCAGCATCCGTCCGGTCGGCCCCAGATCGCAGGCGATAAAGGTCGGATGGGAAACGGCGGAGGCGGCTTTTTTCGCCAGGGAAACAGCGGCGGTCATCAGCTGTTCCGCTTCCTCCGGGGAATAATGAAACAGATTGACTCCGAAGGTATTGGTGGCCACCACGTTGGAGCCGGCCTGAAAATAAGCCTCATGCAGGGAGACGATGGCTTCGGGCCGGGACAGATTCCAGAGCTCGGGGCGCTCTCCGCTTTTCAGCCCGGCGGCCTGCAGCATGGTGCCGGTTCCGCCGTCCAGCAGCAGAAAATGATCCCGCAGATATTCGAGCACAGTCATAGCACGGTTCTCTCTTTCAGAATGTCGGACAGATGGCTCATGATGGCGGCGGCCACGTCCGGCTTATTCATGGTATAGACGTGCACGTTCCGCACGCCGTTGGCATACAGGTCAATGATCTGGTCGGCGGCGTAAATGATGCCGGCCTGCTTCATGGCGGCGGGGGAGGAGCCGAACCGGTCCACCAGCGAACGGAAACGGGTGGGCATAAAGCTGCCGCTGAGCCGGATGGCCCGGTCCACCTGATTCGCGTTGGTGATGGGCATGATGCCCGGGATCACCGGCACCTGGATTCCCGCTTCCCGGATCCGGTACAGATACCGGTACAGCAGATTGTTGTCAAAGAACATCTGGGTGACCAGAAATTCACAGCCGGCATCCACTTTTTCCTTCAGATGGCGGATATCCTCCACGGTGTTTTCGCTTTCCGGATGCTTTTCCGGATAGCAGGCGCCCCCGATGCAGAAATCGGCGCCGCTGCTTTTCAGCTCCCGGACCAGATCCACGGCATAGCGGTAGTCCAGCCGGCTCCGGTCGGCGACCGCCAGTTCGGGGGTCAGATCCCCCCGGAGAGCCAGCACGTTTTCGATCCCCGCGTTCTGCATCGCCCGGATCCGTTCCCGGATGGTCCGGGGAGTGGAGGATACGCAGGTCAGATGCGCGAGGG
>JAGCBO010000066.1 GCA_017652125.1 Clostridia bacterium
AGGTGGCATGAAACTGGGGGTTGTCGGGTTACCGAACGTCTGGAAAAGTACACTTTTTAACGCCATCACGAAAGCGGGAGCGCAGGCGGAAAACTATCCTTTCTGCACGATCGAACCCAATACCGGGGTGGTGATGGTGCCGGATTCCCGTCTGGATGTCCTGGGTGAAATGTATCATCCGAAAAAGATTACGCCCACAACCATTGAATTTGTCGATATTGCCGGTCTCGTGAAGGGCGCGAGCCGCGGAGAAGGCCTGGGGAACAAGTTCCTGAGCCATATCCGGGAAGTGGACGCGATTGTTCACGTGGTCAGATGCTTTGAAGATGAAAACATCATTCATGTGGACGGATCGGTGGATCCTGTCCGCGATATCGAAACGATCAACCTGGAACTGATCTTTTCCGACATGGAAACGGTTTCCCGGCGCAGAGACAAGGCGCTTCGGAACTTCCGGGGAGGGGACCGGAAGAGCGCGGCGGAAGCGGAGCTGGCGGAAAAGATTTATCATCACCTGGAATCCGGAAAGCCTGCCCGGACGTATGAAATGAACGATGACGAGCGGGCGCTGGTCAATGACTGGTTCCTGCTGACCACAAAGCCCGTGATTTACGCCGCCAATATATCCGAAGATGATCTGGGAAAAAGCGAGGAAAATATCCCCTTCGTTCAGCGGGTTCGGGAGACGGCTGCCGCGGAAAATGCGGAGATGATTGTGATTTCGGCGGCGATTGAAGAGGAGATTGCGCAGATGTCTCCTCAGGATAAGGCAGAATTCATCGAAGAACTGGGAATCGGTGAAAGCGGGCTGGATCGTCTGATCACCGCCTGCTACAGACTGCTGGGGCTGATCTCTTTCCTGACAGTCGGGGAAGACGAATGCCGGGCATGGACCATTCCGCTGGGCACGAAAGCGCCTCAGGCCGCCGGCAAGATCCATACAGACTTTGAAAGAGGGTTTATCCGGGCTGAGGTGGTACCTTATGAAACTCTGGTGGAAAACGGAAGCATGGCCGCATGCCGCGAAAAAGGGCTGGTGCGGAGCGAGGGCAAAGATTACGTGATGAAGGACGGAGATATCACGCTTTTCCGGTTCAATGTTTAACTTAACGAAAGGAGATGCGCCCCCTTATGTCTACCCGCATGCAGTATTTTCTGAAACGGGCCGCGAAGATCGACCGAAAGGCCATGTGGAAAACCACAAAACTGCTGAAGAAGCGCAGCGGCAAAAGCAGAGCCTGGCTGATGAAGGACATGCTTCAATGCGCCGTGAAATACAACGCCGGATATATTGATTACAAAATTGCGGAAATGTACCGGCTGAACGATGAGCAGCGGGGGACGGTGATCACCCGGGGTATATCCAATGAAATTGTCCGGAGGATGAATCCGAAGGAGTTCTGGCATTATTTCGATGACAAAGCGGAATTCAACGCGCTTTTCAGTGAGTATATTCCCCGCAGGTGGCTGAAAATCAGCGCGGAAACCAATCCGGAAGATCTTTTCGCTCTCTGCCGCGGCCGTGAATCGCTGATCGGGAAACCGCTTGAAGGATCCAGCGGACAGGGAATCCGGAAATATACGACCGGGGACTGGCAGCAGGGGCCGGAGGCTTTTCTTCAGAAACTGCTCGGCGACGGGATCGGTATTCTGGAAGAGATAGTCGTTCAGCATCCGAAAATGGCCTCCCTGTGTCCGACTTCCGTCAATACCTGCCGTATCGCCACGCTGTCCGGAGATAAGCAGAAGGGGATTGTATATGCGTTTCTGCGCATTGGAAACGGCAAAGTCATGGATAACGTGGACTGCGGCGGAATGGCGGCAAGGATCGATCTGAACTCCGGAAAGCTGCTGACCGTCGGGGCGGATAAGCAGGGAAATACCTTTTTAAAGCATCCCATGACCAATACCAGCATTATCGGGTTTACCATTCCTTTCTGGAATGAAGCCAAGGCGATGTGCATGCAAGCGGCGGAGAAAATACCCGAAATGCGCTATATCGCCTGGGATGTCGCGATTACCGCCGATGGCCCTACTTTCATTGAAGGCAACAGTTTTCCCTCTCACGCGATTCCTCAGTTTGCCGCTCACTATCCCGACGGAATCGGAATCCTGCCGGAATTCCGCAAGTTTATCGATATATAAAAATTTAGCTTGCTTTTTATCCGGAATGATGATAATATTTGTAATGTTATGCGGACGGTCCTCTGTTCGGGTCAGGCTATTGTTCGAATCGGCCTCCGAAGCACGAACGTCTGAGAGGGAAGGAGGAACAAAGCGATGAATGAGATTATTCGTTCCATCGAAGCCAAACAGATTCGGACAGATCTTCCTGTTATCAGCGTCGGCGATACCGTGCGGGTATGGGTGAAGGTTGTTGAAGGAAACAGAGAGCGTCTGCAGGCTTTCGAAGGCACCGTGATTGCCAAGCGCAATGGCGGAGTACGGGAAACATTCACAGTCAGGCGTGTTTCCTATGGGATCGGCGTTGAGCGTACTTTCCCGATTCATTCCCCGCGGGTTGATCATGTGGAAGTTATTCGTCACGGCAAGGTTCGCCGCGCGAAGCTGTACTATCTGCGTGAACGCCAGGGTAAGGCCGCGAAAATTAAAGAGGTCAGGCGCGTGTAATTCAAGCCAGACAGCTGCCGGAAACGGCAGCTTTCTTTGCTTTTTTCCCTGTTTGGACAGGTAAACAGAAAGGAGAACGCCACATGAACAGAGACACTGCTACCGCCAAGGCTAAAGAGCTTGTTTCCAGGATGACGCTGGAAGAAAAAGCTTCCCAGCTGAGATATGATGCGCCGGCTGTTCCGCGGCTCGGTATCCCTGCGTATAACTGGTGGAATGAAGTACTGCACGGCGTAGCCAGAGCCGGTACGGCTACCGTTTTTCCTCAGGCGATCGGCCTGGCCGCCATGTTTGACGAAGACCTGCAGGAGGAGATCGCTTCGGTGATTTCCACGGAGGCACGGGCCAAATATAACGGGCAGAGCCGGCACGGAGACCGGGATATCTATAAGGGATTAACGGTATGGAGTCCCAATATCAATATTTTCCGCGATCCGCGCTGGGGAAGAGGGCATGAAACCTACGGTGAGGATCCCTATCTGACAAGCCGCCTTGGTATCCGTTTTATCAAAGGCCTGCAGGGAAACGGAAAATACCTGAAAACAGCCGCATGCAGCAAGCATTTTGCCGTTCATTCCGGGCCGGAGGCTCTGCGCCATCAGTTTGACGCGCGGGCCGGCAAAAAAGACCTTGAGGAAACCTATCTGCCGGCTTTTGAAGCGACGGTGAAGGAAGCCGGCGTGGAATCCGTCATGGGCGCCTATAACCGGGTAAACGGAGAGCCTGCCTGCGGTTCCAGATTTCTGCTCACGGAAACGCTTCGCGAAAAGTGGGGCTTTCAGGGTCATGTCGTCAGCGACTGCTGGGCGATTCGAGATTTCCATGAGAATCATAAGGTGACGGCCACCGCTCCCGAAAGCGCGGCCCTTGCCATCAAGAACGGATGCGACCTGAACTGCGGCAACACATATCTCCATATTCTGGAAGCGCTGCAGGAAGGTCTGATTTCCGAAGAGGATATTACCCGGGCCTGCGTGCGGCTGTTCACCACCCGCTATCTGCTGGGGCTTTTCGCGGACGACTGCGAATATGACAAAATCCCCGTGACGGAGAATGATACCGACGAACACGATGCCCTCGCGCTGAAAGCGGCCGAAAAAGGCATGGTGCTTCTGGAAAACGACGGCATTCTGCCCCTGAACGCCGACCGGGTGAAGACCATTGCCGTGATCGGGCCGAACGCCGACAGCGTGATGGCGCTGGAAGGAAACTACAACGGAACCAGCAGCCGGTATGTGACTTTCCTGAACGGCATTCGCTCCTATGCCGCAAAGCACGGTATCCGCGTGCTTTACAGTCTCGGAAGCCACCTGTTTAAGGACAGGACTTCCGGTCTGGCCCAGGCGGATGACCGGCTGGCCGAAGCCGCCATGTATGCCGAAATTGCCGATGTAACCATCGCCTGCGTCGGCCTGGATGCCGGCCTGGAAGGGGAAGAGGGAGATACCGGCAACGAGTATTTCAGCGGAGACAAGGAAGATCTGCTGATCCCGGAATCCCAGCGCAGGCTGCTGAAAACCCTGCGGGAGAGCACCGATCACCTGGTGACGGTCATTGCGGCCGGATCCTCCCTGAATGTTCCGGAAGGGAATGCAAAGGTCTTTGCCTGGTATCCCGGACAGGCCGGCGGAACCGCGTTGGCAAAGCTGCTCTTCGGAGAGATTTCCTTCAGCGGACATCTGCCGCTGACCTTCTACCGGGATGTGGCGGATCTGCCGGCGTTTGAAGATTACAGCATGGCAAACCGCACCTACCGCTACTTTACCGGAGAGGCTTTATATCCGTTCGGCTTCGGTCTCAGCTATACGCATTTCACCCTGTCGGATGCCGCGGTCGGCGATCAGACCGTGAAGGTTACCGTTTCCAATGACGGAGCGATGGACGGGGATGCGGTGCTTCAGGTCTATGTGGCTGCAGAACATCCTCAGGCGACTCCCAGGCCCCGGCTTTGCGGATTTGCCCGGGTCGGTCTGCGAAAGGGAGAAAGCCGGATCGTTGAAATCCGCCTGGATCCGCTCACCCGTACAGTGGTGAACGAAGAAGGAGAACGGGAAACAGCCGGGCATGCGGTATTCTATATCGGTACCTGCCAGCCGGATCCGCTGAGCCGGAAGCTGACGGGCGAAGCTCCGCTGGAAATCAAAGAATAAACAGAATGGACGACGGTCATGTTTACAGGATTTACGGACGATACCATCCAGTTTTTTCTGGATCTGAAATTTCATAATTATACCGAATGGTTTCATCAGAATCATGACCGTTATGTGGAATCGGTACAGAAGCCTTTCTATGCCTTCATCGAGGATCTTTCTCCGCTGATGAAGGAAGCGGATCCCCTCATGGAAATCAGGCCCTACAAATGTCTTTCGCATATTCATCGGGACACCCGGTTTTCCAAAGATAAAAGCCCGTACAGGGATCATCTGTGGCTTCTGTTCCGGAGAGCGGCGGAACCCAGAGACAAATCGCTGTTTTTCTATATGGAATTCGGGCCCGGGAGGCTGGACTGGGGAATGGGCTTCTGGGGTGAAAACCGGGAAGCGATGGACATTTTTCGCAGGCAGCTGGAGGCCCGGCCGGCGGAAATCGCGGGAGTGATCGATCCGTTTATGGCTAACCGGCGCCATCTGGTGCTTGGAGGCAGCACGTTTAAGCGGATGACGGTACCGGTTTCCGTTCCGGAACGGCTCAAACGCTGGTATACGATGAAGGACTTTTATATCGGAAAGCATCCTGTGCCGTACGAGCTGGCGTTCAGCGAACAGCTTACGGAGGAAGTCAGAAAGGATTTCAGGATTCTGATTCCGATCTATCGCATGTTCAGGAATATGGCGGATGAAACAGAGAAGGCTGAAAGGAGTCGGTGAAAAAGATGGAAATGAACTGGATGGCATTAAAAAGCGGATCCGATGTCCGGGGAACGGCCGCGGGAGACGGAATTGTGCTGACGGAAGAAGTGGCCCGGCGGCTCGGCAAGGCCTTTGCCGGACAGCTGGCTGCATGGAAGGGAAAACCGGTGACTCAGATCTCCGTATCGCTTGGCCGCGACAGCAGAATTACCGGAAGCGCCCTGCTGGCCGCAGCGGCGGAAGGAATCTGTTCCGCCGGAGCAACCGCCTGCCGGTATGATCTGTGTACGACTCCGGCCATGTATATGAGCACGATCACGCCCGGATTTGAACCGGACGGAGCGATCATGATCACAGCCAGTCATCATCCCTGGAATAAGAACGGCCTGAAATTCTTTACCAGCCATGGCGGACTGGAAGGGAAACAGGTTGCGGAGCTGCTCTCCATGGCCGAAAAGGATGAACCGGCCTGCCATGCGGTTCCGGGAACCGCGGTGGATCAGGCTTTCCTGCCCGTCTATATGCAGCAGCTCGCAGACCGGATTCGTTCCGGACTGCAGACGAAGGAAGAGAAACCGCTGACCGGTCTTCACGTGGTCGTGGATGCCGGAAACGGAGCCGGAGGGTTCTATGCGAAACTGATGGAGAGCCTGGGAGCGGATACCGCCGGAAGCCAGTTTCTGGACCCTGACGGCATGTTTCCCAACCATATTCCGAATCCGGAAAACCGGGAGGCCATGAATTCCCTCGGAGCCGCCGTGATCAAAGCCGGAGCGGATCTCGGGGTTATCTTTGACGCGGATTGCGACCGGGCGGCCGTCGTTGACTCAGACGGCAGGGAAATCAACCGGAACCGCCTGATCGCTCTGATCAGCGCGATTCTTCTGAGTCAGAAAAAGGGAAGCACCATCGTTACGGATTCCGTTACTTCTTCCGGGTTAAAACAGTTTATCGAAGACAGAGGCGGCATTCATTACCGGTTCCGGCGGGGATACCGTAATGTCATCGATGAAGCGATCCGGCTGAATCAGGAGGGGATGTCCTGCCCGCTGGCGATTGAGACCAGCGGCCATGCCGCCCTGCAGGAAAACCATTTTCTGGATGACGGAATGTATCTGGTTACCGTGCTGATTGTGAAAGCCATGCAGATGAAGGCTGAGGGAAAGAGCCTCGGATCCCTGATTGCGGATTTACGGGAACCTGTCGAATCAGCTGAAATCCGCATGAACATTACAGAAAGCGACTTCAGAACCTGCGGACAGAAAGCCATCGATCAGGTTACGGCGTGGGCCGGGAGTCATACGGAGTGGCATATTGCCCCGGATAACCGGGAGGGAATCCGGATCAGCTTTGACCTGGACGGGAAAAAGGATGCCGGGTGGTTCCTGCTCCGCATGAGCGTCCATGATCCGGTGCTGCCGCTGAATCTGGAGAGCGATACGGAAGGCGGCGTCCGCCGGATGGCTGAAGCATTATACGAGGTGCTGAAAGACCTGAAGGGAATCAATATGGATGAGCTCAGGAAGGCGGCAACAGCCTGAAAATGGACAATCAGAAAATCAACTGGTATCCGGGTCATATGGCGAAAGCCAGGAGACAGATGGAGGAACAGATCAAAAAAGCGGATCTGATTCTGGAAATCTGCGACGCCAGAATGCCCTTTTCCAGCCGCAATCCGGATCTGAACAAAATGATCGGTTCCAGAAAACGGCTGCTGATCCTGAATAAGAGCGATCTGGCGAACGAAACGGTCAATCGCCGCTGGCTCGGCTGGTTTCAGAGCCAGGGCACCGATGCGGTTTTGCTCAGCAGCCTGCGGATGAACCGGAAAGAGCTGCTGGACCGAATTGATAAAAACACCCGGGAGATCACGGAAAAAGCGCTGCTCAGAGGAATGAAAAAAACGATACGCGCCATGGTCATCGGCGTTCCGAACGTGGGAAAAAGCACGATGATCAACCGTCTGCGCGGAAACAGTATTGCACAGACCGGAGACCGGCCCGGCGTAACCCGGGCCAGCCAGGTTATACGGGTTACGCCCTACCTGGAGCTCATGGATACCCCAGGGCTTCTCTGGCCAAGACTGGATGATCAGAACGCGGCAAGAAGACTTTGCTATATCGGCACCATCCGGGATGAAACGGTGGACCTTTACGCCCTGACCGCCGCTCTGCTGGAGGAATTGAAGACGCTGGCGCCCCAGGCTCTGGCGGAACGGTATCATCTCAAAGACCTTTCAGGGGACAGTGCAAAGCTGATGGAAGAGATCTGCCGCGGCCGGGGATGGCTGCTGAAGGGCGGCGAAGCGGATCTGGAACGATGCTGCAATGTAGTGCTGGATGAATTCCGGGGAGGAAAAATCGGGCGGATCTCTCTGGAAGAACCGCAGAATCAGGCCCGGAATACGGTGAACCAATCCGATGATGAAAAGGCAGGAAACAGGAATGACGGACCGGATGGCGAGAGCCCGGCAGCTGATGGATTTTGAAATGCCCTACCGGAATCAGGGGCTTGCCGTCGCCGGAATGGATGAAGTCGGCCGCGGCCCGCTGGCGGGGGATGTGGTGACGGCCTGTGTCATTCTGCCCCCTGAACCGCTTATTTTATGGATCGATGACAGCAAAAAGCTGAGCGAGTCGAGACGGGAAAAGGTCTATGATGAGATTATGACCCGGGCGCTGTATGTCGGCATCGGACGCCGCAGTCCGGAAATCATTGACCGGATCAATATTCTGGAAGCAACAAAGGAAGCGATGCGCGAAGCGGCTGCGGCTGTGCCGGCGGATCTCTTTCTGATTGACGCGGTATCCGGTCTCGGCCTGCACGGCCGGGAAATATCCGTGATCAAAGGGGACGCTGCCTCCTACAGTATCGCGGCAGCCAGCATTGTCGCAAAGGTTACACGGGACCGGGAAATGCGGGAGCTGGACCGGCTTTATCCCGGATATGGATTTGCCCGGAATAAAGGCTATGGGACGCGGGAACACACCGACGCGCTGAAACGGCTGGGACCGACTCCAATTCACCGCAGAAGCTTTATCGGTAACTTTATATGAAACAAACGTATGAAACCGGCGTAGCCGGAGAGCAGGCCGCTGAACAATATCTGACAGCCGAAAAAGGCATGCGGTGTCTGGAGAGACGGTACAGAAACAAATGCGGTGAAATTGACCTGATTATGCAGGATGGAGACGCTGTTGTTTTTGTCGAAGTCAAAACCCGCCGCACCGGGGATCCCGGACTGGGGCTGCAGGCTGTGGATCAGAGAAAACAGAAAAGAATTATTCGGGCCTCAACCCTGTATCTGATGTCTCATCAGAAAATGAATGCTGTAATCCGCTTTGATGTGGTGGAAGTCGGCCCGCAATCCATCCTTCATATTCCGAACGCCTTTCAGCCTGTGGGCAGCATGTTTTATCGATAAAGGAGGGGAAAATCATGCGCCGGAAGAAATGCCTGCCGCTGCTTTTCCGAATGACTGCGCTTCTCCTGACAGTCTTCGCGATCCTCCTGCCCATGAACGCCCTGGGAGAAAACCTTCTTTCCAACGGAGACTTTTCTCAGCTTGAGAGTGACGGATTTCCAACAGACTGGTTTACGGATGCCTATATCCTGGATGCGGGCTACACGCTGTTTTCCGTTCAGACAGATGAAGAGGGACATCCCGCGGCGGAGATCAGAAATCTGGGATACAATGACGCCCGATTTGCACAGACGGTGGATGTTGAACCGGAAACGCTGTACTGCTTCAGCGCAGAGATTCTGGTCGAAGACGCGGAAGAAGGGCACGGTGCCAACCTGAGTGTGGAAGGGCTGTATGCCTTCAGCACGGAGCTCTTTGACACGGAAGGCACATGGAAAGCAATCGAATGGTACGGTGAAACCGGTCCGGATCAGCGCAGCGTTACGCTGTTTGCCAGACTGGGAGGATACAGCGGACTGACAAAGGGGCGCGCCTGTTTTCGGAATCTGCGGCTGGAAGAAGTTCACGCGGTTCCCGGGGATGGGATCGCTTCCAAATGGTTTCGGGATGAACCGTCCTATGATTACGGAGAGGAAGACTGGTCCGATCCGCTGACGGAGGAGCCCTCACGGCCCATCTGGCCCTGGCTGATTGTGATCGGACTGGTTTATACGGCTGCGGGGGTTTTTCTCATCCGGTTCACCCGGGACGGCGCTTCTCTGAGAAACAGAGAAATCCGCGGTGAAAGATGGATTCTGGCCCTGGTTATGCTTTTTTCTCTGACCCTGAGGCTGTTCCTCAGCGCCCGGATCGAAGGATACCAGGTGGATGTCAACTGCTTTCTGAGCTGGGGACAGACCATGGCGGCTGTTGGGCCGTCCCGGTTTTATCAAACCACCGGCTTCTGTGATTATCCTCCCTTATACCTGTATGTCCTGGGGCTGAATTCTTCCGCGGCCGCCGGTACTTCGGAAGCGATGACACGGATCATTTTCCGTCTGCTGCCGAATCTGTGCGATCTTGCGGCCTGCTGGATGATCTATGAAGGGGCCAAAGCACGGAAGAGCCTTCCTTCCGGCTGGGCCCTGATCATTGCCGGAATGCTGAGCCTGAATCCTGCTTTCATTCTGAACAGCGCCGCCTGGGGGCAGATGGACAGTGTGTTCTGCCTTCTTCTGATGGCTGTCGCTGTTCTGGCAGCGGAAGAAAAATGGCTGGCGGCTCTGCCGCTTTATATTCTCTGCGTTCTTACCAAACCCCAGGCCCTGATGGTTGGACCGATCGGACTGGTCTGCTTCATTCAGACCCTGGTCCGTACACCGGCCAGACGCAGACGATGCCTGCTGGCGGTCGCTCTTTCCGCCGTAACAGCCGTGATCTGCGTGCTGCCTTTCTCGGTTCATCAACCGGCGGGCTGGCTTCTGACGCTGTATCAGGAAACGCTGTCTTCTTATTCCTACGCGACGCTGAATACCGCCAACTTCAACTATCTTCTGGGCGGAAACTGGGCTGCGCTCGGGAAATCACCGGGCATCGTTCCCGGTCTGCTGCTGGCGCTGGCCGCAGCTTCCTATTCAGTCTGGTGGAGCCGCAGCTTTAGAGACCGCAAACACTGGCAGGCCGAGACTGTGCTTGGCGCTGTGTTTGCCGCGTTCTGGACCAGCTGTGTCATTTTCAACGCAAACTGGAGCTGGATCGGAATCGGAGCCATGGCTTTTGCTTTTGTGATCGTGCTGTCCATGCTGATTCGGGACGGAAGCAGCCGGCAGATTGCCTATTGGGGCGCTTTGCTGCTGATTCTGCTCTATGTCTTTGGCCTGAAAATGCACGAACGCTATCTCCTTCCGGCGCTTTTCCTTCTGGGGGCTTCCTGGGTCAGAACAAGAGACCGGCGCATTCTGTATCTGATTCTGGGATTCAGCTTCACGCTGTTCATTAATGAAGGCATCATTCTGGACAACAGCATCCGTCTGGGATCTTCCGGCGGTCATCTGAACGCGGATACCGTCTGGCTGGCCGATATCCTGTCGGTTCTGAACTGTATCGGAGCGCTGTATGCCGTTTATCTGGGCGGTGCGCTGCTTCAGGGAAAGGTGCCTGCGGAAATGGCCTGCAAGGAGACGGAAAAAGAAACCGGCATAAATAATCAGCCTGTTGTCTGGCATCAGTCCGATCTGCTTCTTCACTGGAATCGAAAAGATTCTCTGATCCTGCTGGCTGTTACTTCTGCTTTTGCCCTGCTCTCCTTTACCACCCTGGGGAGCACCAAAGCTCCGCAGCATGGATGGGTATCCAGCAGCTACGATGAGCAGATCATCTTTGATCTGGGAGAGGGCGGCGGAGATACGACCCTGCTGTATTTCGCCCAGGTCAGCCGGAATGACTTCTCGATCGCGGAAAGCGACGATCTGGAGCACTGGTCTGATGAAATCTGGGCTGAGATGGAGCAGAGCCAGTGCTGGAAGTGGAAATATCTTACGATCTATTCCAATCAATCCGACGGGACCCGATCCTATTACAATTCGTCGGAAAGAAATCTGATTCATCTCAAAGGACGGTATATCCGTCTGTCCGCCCAGCAGATCGGGCTGAGGCTCAACGAAATCCTGTTCCGCAATTCACGCCATGAGATCATTCCCGCCGTTGTCCTCTCCCATACCGGAGGGGAAACGGAATCTTCCCTGTATTCCGATCCGGCGGCGCTTCTGGATGAACAGGACACGCTGGAAAATCTGCCCGGGCTTTTCTCCGCTCCGGCCTCTGAATATCCGGAGCCCAGCTGGTGGAACAGCACCTATTTTGATGAGATCTATCATGCCCGGACCGCTTATGAATTTATTCAGGGAACGGCACCCTATGAAACCAGTCATCCGCCGCTGGGCAAGGTTCTGATGAGTCTGTCCGTTCTGATCTTCGGCATGACTCCCTTTGGATGGCGTTTTGCCGGCGCCCTGGCGGGAGTTCTGATGCTTCCCGGAATGTATCTGCTGACAAAGCAGCTGACGAAGAAAACCTGGGCCGCCGCTCTGGCCTGCGCACTGTTTGCGCTGGATTGTCAGCATCTGACGCAGTCCCAGATCGCGACCATCGACAGCTTTCCGGTTCTGTTTATCCTGTTCTCCTATTTCTTTATGCTTCGGTTCCTGCAAACTGATTATCAGGAGAAGGACATCCGGAAACAGCTGATGCCGCTGGCATTCAGCGGCCTGTTTATGGGACTGGCGATCGCCAGCAAATGGATCGGCATCTACGCGGGACTGGGTCTGGCTGTTCTCTACATCGGTTACGGGTTCCGCATGACGGCCCGTGGAATGGATCCTAAGCGTTTTATCCATCTGAGCCTGTGGTGTCTGCTGTTCTTTGTAGCGATTCCCGCAATCATTTATCTGCTGAGCTATATTCCCTATATGGCATACAACAAGCGGATTACAAATCTTTGGGAATATATCGGGGCGGTCTGGCAGGCGCAGATCGGCATGCTGAACTACCATGGCAGTCCCGGACTGGGAATGGATCATCCGTTCTACTCCCCCTGGTGGGAATGGCCGATCATCGGAAAACCCATGTATTTTGCCTCAAAACAGTATATCCCGGAGGACAGAGGCATCTCTTACAGCATATTCTGTTTCGGCAATCCGGTGGTATGGTACGGCGCGCTTCCGGCAATGCTTCTGTGCCTTGTCCGATGGATTCGTGTCCGGACCCGGCGCAAAGGGATAACCGATCCGGAGTCACGGCTGATCACGCAACGCGGAAATCCGGTATACGGCTTCCTGTTCATCGGATTCCTGGCTCAGTATCTGCCCTGGGTGCTTGTCCCCAGAGGCACCTATATCTATCATTATTTCGCCAGCGTTCCCTTTATCATTCTCGGAATCGTTCTTTGCCTGCATGACTGGCCCGGCATCCGTCAGAAGCTGTGCGTCCGCATCTCCTGGCTGATCGCGGGAGCGGCGGCCATCAGCTTTGTGATATTCCTGCCGTATGCATGCGGACTGGCAGCCCCTGTACAGTGGCTTGATCTTGGAAAGACCGTTCTCAAAATATGGTACTGACAAGGCGGGAGGACAACCAGGATGAATGAAATCATGGCTCGTACACTGAGCTTCGGTGTAAGCGGGGTAGAGGGCTTTCCGGTTCGCGTGGAAGTATTCGGGCTGAACGGGTTACCGGGCATGGAGATTATCGGACTGCCGGATACCTCCGTTCGGGAAAGCAAGGACCGGGTCAATGCTGCCATCATCAATTGCGGACGGCAGATGCACCCGCGCAGAATTACCATCAATCTGGCGCCGGCGGATCAGAAGAAGGAAGGCCCGGCATTTGACCTTCCGATTGCCATCGGCGTCATGATCGCTTCCGGCGAACTGATTCCTGCGGAAGGCTGCCCGACGGATGAGATCGCCATGTTCGGCGAGCTGAGTCTGGACGGTCACCTGCAGCCGGTCAGCGGAGTGCTTCCCATGGTTATCAGCGCCAAGGAATACGGCGTACACAAGGTGATCGTACCCGCCGGAAACGCCCGGGAAGTTGCGTGCATAGAGGATATGACCATCTATCCGGCGGAGCATCTGTGCGAGGTGATTGATCATCTGGAGGGCAGAAAGGCCCTGATTCCGCAGGAACAGGTTTCCTATGACGATCTGATCAGCGTCAGCCGGTGCTCCGTGAACATGTCCCAGATTAAGGGTCAGAAAGCGGCGCGAAGAGCGCTTGAGGTTGCGGCAGCCGGCGGACATAACCTGCTGATGGTCGGTGTTCCGGGGAGCGGAAAAACCATGCTGGCCAGAGCGCTTCCGGGTATTCTGCCGCCACTGAGTTTTGCGGAATCGCTTGAAACAACCCGCATCCATTCCATCTGCGGAAAGCTTCCGGCGGACAGCGGGCTGATGGTTGAGCGGCCGTTCAGCGCGCCGCATCACAGTACTTCTGTGGCCAGCCTGATCGGCGGGGGATCCAACGCCCGCCCCGGCGAGGTTTCTCTGGCCCATAACGGGGTTTTATTTCTGGATGAGCTTCCGGAATTCAGCCGATCCGCGCTCGAGGCGCTGCGACAGCCGCTTGAGGACGGCATTGTTTCCGTTTCAAGAATCAAAAAGCAGGCGCAGTATCAGTCTTCCTTCATGCTGGTTGCAGCGATGAATCCCTGCCCATGCGGATACTTTGGCAGCAGCAGACGCTCCTGCAGGTGCACCACACAGGAAATCAAACGATATCTGGACCGTGTTTCCGGTCCGCTGCTGGATCGGATTGATATCCAGATTGAGGTGGACGCGGTCCCTGTCAGTGAAATAAACGAACAGCAGGCGGCGGAATCTTCGGAAGAAGTCTGCGCCAGAGTAACGGAAGCCCGACGCGTCCAGCTGGAGCGATATGCGGGAAAGCCCTATCACTGCAACGCGCAGCTTGACAGCGCCGGGATCCGATCCTGCTGCAGAATGAGCGGGGAGGCGGAAACCCTGCTTCGCGCCGCCATGGATTCCCTGCATATGAGCATGAGAGCCTATAACCGAATTCTGAAAGTAGCCCGAACCATTGCCGATCTGGATCATCAGCCCTGTATTGAAATGAACCATATGGCGGAAGCGATCCAGTATCGGGAACTCGATCAGAAATACTGGAGTAACAAATGATCCAGACACTTAATTCGAAACAGCGTGAACTGTGGATCGCCATTTCACGGATCTCCGCCCAGAATATTGCTCCGCTTCTGCTCCTGCACGGTGATCCGGAATGGCTGGAGGAAGCTTTTTTCCGGAAGGATCCGGAACTGACCGGGAAACTGACGGAATCTGAATGGAATCAGATGATCCGGACGCATGATCCGGCGGGACTCGACGCAATTCTTCGCCGGATGAACGGGGACGGCATCCGGACCCTGACCGTCTGTGATCCGGATTACCCGGACAGGCTGCGTCAGATTTCCGATCCGCCGCTGATTCTTTTCTATCAGGGGAGCCTGTCTGCCCCGAAAAGCAGAACCATGGCGATGATCGGCAGCCGGAGAGCTTCCTCCTTTGGCCTGCGCATCGCGGAAGCGACGGCGGAAGGGCTGTCCAAAGCCGGTGTAACGATTGCCAGCGGACTGGCTTACGGTATCGATTCCAGCTCCCATCAGGGATGCCTGAAAGGATCCGCACCAACCATCGCCGTTCTCGGCTGCGGTCTGGATATTCTCTATCCAAGCGGAAACGAAAGGCTCAAATCCCGCATTCTGGATCAGGGCGGATTATTTCTCAGCGAGTATCCCCCGGGCGATAAGCCGCTGGCGCATCATTTTCCGGTCCGAAACCGAATCATCAGCGGGATCTCCCAGGGTGTGATTCTGATCGAAGCAAGAATTCAGAGCGGCAGCATGCGTACAATTGATCACGCGCTGAATCAGGGAAGAGAGATTTTCGTTTATCCGGGAAATCCGGAATCCGAATGTTTTACGCTTAATCACACCCTGCTGCGGGACGGGGCCCGGATCTTTTTCAGTCCCAGGGAAATTCTGGAAGATATGGGATGGCTTGACAACAGCGGAATTGTAGGGCAAAATATCGAAGGTTCAGATCTGCCGGATAAGCTTTCCGATGCTGAACGAAAGATTTTCCAGGCTTTGCGTTCCGGCCCTGCCGGCTTTGATCAGCTCGCGGCGGAGACCGGACTGGAAGCTTCAGATTTACTCGGTAAACTGACGATGATGCAGATACGCGGCTTGGTTGAGCCGCTGCCCGGTAAATGCTATGGATTAAAGAAAGGATAGTACATCGCCGGAGGAATAGGATATGGCTGCGGTAAAACAGAAACTGATTATTGTGGAATCTCCAGCAAAAGCGAAAACGATCAGCCGTTACCTTGGCAGAGGCTATAAGGTCGAGGCTTCTCAGGGGCATGTCTGTGATTTGCCCAAAAGTCAGCTGGGGGTGGATCCGGAACAGGATTTCCAAATGAAATACATCACCATTCGCGGGCGGGGGGAGATTCTGAGCCGCATCCGGAAAGAAGCGAAGAACGCCTCGCAGATTTATTTCGCGACAGACCCTGACCGGGAAGGGGAAGCGATCAGCTGGCATCTTTTCCACGTGCTGGGCGTGCCGGATGATCAGCCCTGCCGGATTGAATTCAACGAAGTGACCAAGAAAGCGGTTCAGGCGGCTATTAAGCATCCCCGCAGGCTGGATCTTCATCGGATCGACGCACAGCAGGCCAGACGGGCGCTGGATCGTCTGGTAGGGTATAAAATCAGTCCGCTTCTCTGGGCCAAGGTAAAGAAGGGGCTCTCCGCCGGACGCGTTCAAAGCGTTGCAACCCGCCTGGTGGTGGACCGGGAGAAAGAAATCGAATCTTTCATTCCTGAGGAATACTGGGAAATTACAGCCCGCTGTCAGCCCGGCGGAAAAGCGGACCGCACGGTCTTTACCGCCCGGCTGAGTACAATCGACGGAGAAAAGGCCGAGATCCACAACGCAAAAGAAGCGGCAGACGTTCAGAAGATGATGGAAAGCGAAGCGTTCTCCATTGCTGAAGTCCGGGAGAAAGAGAAGCGCAGGATGCCTTCTCCTCCGTTTACCACATCCAGTCTGCAGCAGGAAGCCGGACGAAAGCTGAGCTTTACCACCTCCCGGACAATGCAGGTGGTTCAGCAGCTGTATGAAGGCATCGATCTGGAGGGAGAAGGAACCCAGGGCCTTGTTACCTACATCCGTACGGATTCCGTGCGGGTCAGCGACGAAGCGATGGCCGCGCTGCGGGCGTTTATTCCCGGGAAATTCGGCAAGGAGTTTCTGCCGGATCAGATCAATGAATTTAAAGGACGGAAAAACGCGCAGGACGCGCATGAAGCCATCCGCCCGACGGATGTTACCCGAACACCGGAATCCATCAGGGGCTCCCTGAGCCGGGATCAGTACATGCTGTACCGCCTGATCTACAACCGCTTTGTGGCCAGCCAGATGGCTCCGGCGGTTTACCGGACCATGACCGCGATCATCAGCGGAAAGCGGATCGGACTCCGGTTTTACGGCGAACAGAAGACCTTTTCCGGGTTTACCGCCCTGTATGAGGAAAGCCAGGATGAGGATGTCGAGTCCAACGAAATGAAGCTGCCTGCTCTGAAGGAAAACACACCGGTCCGTATTCAGGATATTAAAACAGATCAGCACTTTACGCAGCCGCCGAGCCGGTATACGGAAGCGAGTCTGGTTCGTGCTTTGGAAGAAAACGGAATCGGGCGTCCGTCCACCTATGCCCCGACCATCAGCACCATTATCTCAAGAGGCTATGTCGCCAGAGAGAAAAAACGTCTCTATCCGACCGAGCTCGGCATCATGGTCACCAGCATGATGGAAAAATACTTTAAGGAAATCGTGGATACGGAGTTTACCGCCACGATGGAGTCCCGCCTGGATCAGGTGGAGGAAGGGACGACGGACTGGAAACAGGTATTGCGGGATTTTTATCCGGATTTTGAGAAAGAACTGAATATCGCGGAGAACGAAATCGAAAAGGTGCAGATTGCGGATGAAGTCAGCGACGTTCCCTGTGATCAGTGCGGCGCAATGATGGTGTATAAAATGGGCCGGTTCGGAAAGTTTCTGGCCTGTCCCCGTTTCCCCGAATGCCGGAACACCCGGCCGATCCTGTCCTATATCGATGCCACCTGTCCGGTCTGCGGCAAAAAGCTGCTCGAAAAAACCAGCAAACGCGGAAGAAGATTTTATGGGTGCGAAGGATACCCGGAATGCGATTTTATCAGCTGGGATAAACCCGTGACGGAGAAATGCCCCAAATGCGGTTCCTATATGGTTGAAAAACGAAACAGCAAGGGAGAAACCGTTCATCTGTGCTCGAATGAAAACTGCCGTTTCCGGACAGAGCTCGTTCGCAAAGAAGAGGATGAGGAAAACACATGAGTGAACCTTCGGCCACTGTGATCGGCGCCGGATTAGCCGGATGCGAAGCCGCCTGGCAGCTTGCGCAGCGGGGCGTACAGGTTGTATTAACCGAGATGAAGCCGGAAAAAATGTCGCCGGCGCATCATTCGGACAAGATGGCAGAGCTGGTCTGTTCCAACAGTTTCAGAGGCGACCGGCTGACCAACGCCGTCGGTCTGCTGAAGGCGGAGATGCGGGAGATGGGTTCCCTGATCCTTTCCTGCGCCGATCAGACGTCTGTTCCGGCCGGTGGAGCGCTGGCTGTGGATCGGGAAGGCTTTTCGGAGCTTGTAACCCGGCGCATCCGCAGCCATTCCCGGATCACCGTGGCGGAGCGGGAGGCGGATGCCATACCGGAGGGGGCGGTCATTATTGCCACCGGTCCTCTTACCTCCGAAAAAATGTCCGCGGCGATCGCCGGTCTTCCCGGATTGGAAACACTTCAGTTTTACGATGCGGCCGCGCCGATTGTCTACCGGGATTCACTGAATCCGGAACGCGTGTTCCGGTCGAGCCGGTATGAACGGGGAAATGACTACCTGAACTGTCCGCTGACGGAGGCGGAATACAACGCTTTTATTAACGCGCTCCTGGAGGCGGAAACAGCCGAGGTGCACGGCTTCGAGGAAAAACGCGTTTTCGAGGGCTGCATGCCCATTGAAAGCATGGCGCGCCGCGGCCGGATGGTGCCCGCCTTTGGACCGATGAAGCCTGTCGGCCTGGTGGATCCCCGGACCGGAAAAAGTCCTTTTGCCGTTGTGCAGCTGCGGCAGGATGACGCGGCGGATACCCTGTATAACCTGGTCGGCTTTCAGACCCGGCTGAAGTTTCCGGAACAGAAACGGGTTTTCGGCATGATTCCGGGACTGGAGCACGCGGAATATGCCCGATATGGCCGGATGCACCGGAACACCTTCCTGCACAGCCCCGGTTTTCTCAATGAACGGTTTGAGATGCTGCAGCGGCCCCGCTGTTATTTTGCCGGACAGATGACCGGCGTGGAAGGGTATGTGGAAAGCGCGGCCAGCGGTCTTGTCGCCGGCATTTCGCTGGCAGACGATCTGCTGGGGCTGGATCCTGTCCGCTTTCCTTCCTGGACCGCCCTGGGAGCAATGGGTAAATACATATCCACCCCGAACGCGCATTTTCAGCCCATGAACTGCGCCTTCGGGCTGATTGATCCGCTGCCGTCCGGGCCGGAGCATCGGAAGATCAGGAACAAGCAGGCCCGGTATGAGGCGATATCCGAAAGATCCCTGGCCTATATCCGCGGATTATCAAACGAACATCAAGGAGGATAACATTATGGGAAGCCCGTTCAAAGGAACAACCATCTGCGCGGTGAAGAAGGATGGAGAAATAGCGATTGCCGGCGACGGTCAGGTAACGATGGGGGAGCATACCATTTTTAAAACGTCCGCCAGAAAAGTGCGCCGTTTGTACGAAGGGAAAGTCGTTGTCGGGTTTGCCGGCAGCGTAGCGGACGCTTTTGCGCTGTGCGATAAATTTGAGGATAAGCTGCAGCAATGCGGAGGCAATCTGGAAAAAGCGGCGGTCGCCCTGGCGCAAACCTGGAGGGGAGACCAGGTGATGCGGCAGCTGGAATCCATGATGATTGTCGCCGATCAGCATTCCCTGCTGATTCTCAGCGGTACCGGGGAAGTCATCGAGCCGGATGAAGGAATCGCTGCCATCGGTTCCGGCGGGAATTATGCCCTGGCGGCCGCCAGAGCGCTGGTTCGGAATACCGGACTGAGCGCACATGAGATTGCGGAAAAATCGCTTCAGATTGCTGCCAGCATCTGCGTTTACACCAATGACCATATCACCGTTGAAATTGTCTGAAAGGGGAGAAGGGAAAATGAGCGAACAATTAACTCCCAGGCAGATTGTCCATGAGCTGGACCGGTATATTATCGGTCAGGATGAGGCGAAGAAATCCGTCGCGATTGCCCTCAGAAACCGTTATCGCAGAAGCCGGGTAGCGGATGATATCCGGGATGAGATTATGCCCAAAAACATTCTGATGATCGGCCCGACCGGCGTCGGCAAGACGGAAATCGCCAGACGGCTGGCCCGGCTGGTCAGCGCTCCCTTCGTGAAAGTGGAAGCGACCAAATTCACAGAAGTAGGGTATGTAGGCCGGGATGTGGAAAGCATTATCCGGGATCTGACGGAAAACGCGATCCGGATGGTCCGGAAGGAACACGAAGAGAAGGTCATTCCGCGGGCCAGAGTCCTGGCGGAGGACCGTCTGGCTGAAATGCTTGCCCATCCGCAGAAGAAAACGGGAAACCCGCTGGATTTTCTGCTGGGAAAGCAAAAGGAAACGCAGCTTTCCGCGGATGAAACCAACGCTCTGGCGCGGAAAAAGGAGGATATTCGTCAGCAGCTCTTAAGGGGTGAAATTGAAGATAAGGAGCTGGAGATTGAGGTTGAAGAGGAAGCTCCGACGCTGGAACTCGGCGGCAACAGCATCAGCCTTGGCGACATGATGGGAAACATGATGCCCAAGCGGACCCGGATGCGCCGGGTCAAAGTCAGTGAGGCGCGGAAGATCCTGACGGATCAGGAGGCGGGCAGACTGATCGACTCCGACGCCGTACAGGAGGAAGCAATCCGCCGCGCGGAACAGGATGGTATTGTTTTTATCGATGAGATTGACAAGATCGCGGGAAGCTCGCAGTCTCACGGTCCGGATGTCAGCAGGGAAGGTGTTCAGCGCGATATTCTGCCGATCGTGGAAGGCTGTACGGTCAACACCAAATACGGCGCGGTCAATACGGATCATATGCTGTTTATCGCAGCGGGCGCTTTCCATGTCAGCAAGGTGTCAGATCTGATTCCCGAGCTTCAGGGCCGTTTCCCGGTTCATGTACAGCTGAACAGTCTGACCGCAGATGATTTCAAAAAGATCATGACGGTGCCCGAAAACGCTCTGACCAGACAGTACAGAGCGCTGCTGGAAGTGGATCGCGTCCTCCTGACCTTTGACGACAGCGCGGTCGAGGCGATTGCCCAGGCGGCCTGCAACGCTAACGATAATGCCGAGGACATCGGCGCCAGACGTCTTCATGCCATTTTCGAACAGGTTCTGGAAGATATCAGCTTTAACGCCGGCGATGAAAACATGCCTCCCTTTGAGCTGAAGATTGACGGCGCTTATGTGAACGATCATCTGAAGGGAGAAAACAAACCCATTGACCTGAATAAGTATATCCTGTAAACTTGTATACAAATGTATGAAACAGACACAGGAGGAAAGCGGCATGATCAGCATCATCGGTGTCATCGGCACAGGGAATATGGGCTCCGCGGTTCTGCGGGGAATCATTGACGCGGAATATGTCAAGCAATCTCAGATTATCGCATATGATGCCAGTGCCAGACGTCTGAGAGAGATCGGATCGGATCTGCCCGGCATCAAGCTGGCCGTCGATTGTCTGGAAGTGGCGGAAAAAGCGGATCTGATTATTCTGGCGGTGAAACCGAATTACATTCAGGAAGTCATTGATGAAATCCGTCCCGTGCTGGACGGAAAAGCGGTCCTGAGTATTGCTGCCGGATGGACGACCGGGATGCTTTCCCGGGCGCTGCAGGGAACCAAAGCCACTTATATGCGGGTTATGCCGAATACGCCGGCCCTTGTCGGCGAAGGGATGACAGCCCTGTGCGATGAAACGACTTTCTCAGAAGAAGATTTTGCTTTTGCGAAAGGCATATTTGAATCCATCGGAAAAACGAAAGTGCTTCCCGAAAGGCTGTTTGACGGCGTAACGGCGATCAGCGGAAGCTCTCCCGCCTATGTCTATATGATGATCGAAGCGATGGCGGATGCCGGCGTCCGGGAAGGGCTTCCAAGAACCTATGCCTATGAGATGGCAGCGCAAAGCGTACTGGGGTCGGCGCTGATGGTTCTTTCATCCGGTACGCATCCCGCGGCCCTGAAGGACGCGGTATGCTCGCCGGGCGGGACGACCATTGAGGCCGTGAGGGTGCTGGAAAAAACCGGTTTCCGTTCATCCATCATCGAGGCCATGGATGCCTGTGCGCGGAAAAGCCGGGAGATGGCGCTGGCAAAAGGGGATAAATCATGACGGAAAGCCGAAAGAAAGTCAATATCTATACGGATGGAGCCTGCAGCGGAAATCCCGGTCCGGGAGGCTGGGCGGCGATTCTGGAATTCGGTCCGCACCGAAAGGAAATCAGCGGCTATATGGCCGGCACGACCAATAACCGGATGGAGCTCTTTGCCGCGATCAGCGGACTGGGTGCGCTGAAAGAGCCCTGTGATGTCACGCTGTATTCGGACAGCAATTACCTGGTACAGGCCTTCAATGATCACTGGATTGACGGATGGAAGAAAAAGGGATGGAAAACGTCCGCCGGAACCCCTGTGGAAAATCAGGATTTATGGTTTATTCTGTCCGCGCAGACAAAGAAACATCATGTATCTTTTGTGAAGGTTAAGGGACATTCTGACCATCCGGAAAACAACCGTTGCGACGAGCTGGCCCGGGCGGCCATCGATGAATACCGGAAAATGTATACAGAAAACGATGGATCCAGCACGGAAGAGCCATCCGGATCCAGGGAACAGAAAACGGGAGGAAATCAAAAATGACCAGAACGATTCAGGTGACCGGGCTTATGTGCCATCACTGCGAGGCGCGGGTACAGAAAGCCCTGGAGGCTGTTTCGGGCGTGGAGAAGGCCGTTGCGGATCATACCGCCGGCACGGTTATCGTTACGCTGACCGGTGACGTTGCAAACGAAGCATTGAAGAAGGCCATCGAAGATCAGGATTATACCGTAACCGGCATCCACTGA
>JAGCBO010000067.1 GCA_017652125.1 Clostridia bacterium
GATATGTTCTGTGTGAGCAGGTCAGATTCGTTGATCTGGCCGAACGCCGGTTCTCAAAAATGACTGCGACGCATTACTTTGATATCATGGATATATCTGATGCTGTGATGGGGATATTTGATTACCGGGCGCTGTAATCTTTCACAGGCGACCGGAAAAGGACATGGAAAGTTACATCGCCAATCTTCTGTGTAACCGTTTTTAGCCTTTTTGATTACATAAACGCCGTTTCATGTAACCGAAATGACCCCGTCGCCGGAAAGGGGCTCCTTCTGATCCCAGGAGAGGGTGAAGGTCCATTTGCTGGGCTGAATATAGCGGTAGTCCGGCTCGAACTGCACCCGGTAGCCCTGACCGGCGTACAGCTTCATGAACAGCTCCCTGTGGGCGACGACGTAATGCTTTGGCGGGAAATCCAGCTGCAGCTTCGTTTCGCCCAGGCGAGCCGCGGCTTTGATCTTCCCGTTGATGACCCCGCAGTACCAGATGCAGCGGGGGGAGCGGCTGCCGGGATGGCTCCGGCGGCTTTCCTGATAGGCTTCCTGCTGGTTCATGCGGCTTCCTCCGATTTGACAGACCCCGGCTTTGCGGATATACTTTTTCTGCGGTTCAGACCGGGGCCAGTAGCTCAGCTGGACAGAGTGGCAGACTTCGAATCTGCAGGCCGGGGGTTCGAGCCCCTCCTGGCTCATCCGGCAGGTTCCCCTTGCGGGAGCCTGTTTTATTATAGCCGGAAATCCCCCGGGGAACAATGGACTGATCTTGTTTTTCCTGAGTGCAGAGTATGGACAAATTCCGGACGGCTGAATATAATGCTATCAACATCAAATAAGGAGTGATGAAGGTATGAAGAAACTGATTTCTCTCTTGGTAGCCCTGGTGCTGACCCTGTCCCTGACCGCGGCGCTGGCGGACGGAATTACGATTGCCCTTCCCAACGACGCGACGAACGAAGGCCGCGCGCTGCTGCTTCTGCAGGCGTACGGCGTGATCACCGTGAATCCCGAAGCCGGCATCACCGCAACGGTGGCCGATATTACGGACAATCCCCTGAACATCTCCTTCAACGAAGTGGAAGCGGCCATGGTGCCCAATGTGGCGGCGGACGCGGATTTTGCCATCATCAACGGCAACTACGCGCTGGCGGCGGCTCAGGCCGGCCAGAGCCTGACGGCCCTTCTGTATGAGAACGCCGCGTCCCCCTATGTGAACGTGGTCAGCGTGAAGGAAGAGAACAAGGATTCCGATCTGGCCAAGGCCCTGGCGGCGGCGGTGCTGAGCCAGCAGGTGGCGGATTATTTCAAGACCTATGAAGGCCAGGCGATCTCCGTGGTGGAGAATCCGACCGACGGCTTTGACGCAACCGTGAATTATGACGCGCTGGCCGGCCAGACGATCAAGGTGGCCTGCACGCTGGATCCGCATTCCTTCGTGCTGGAAATCGCCAAGAAGATCCTGGCGGAAAAGAACATCACGCTGGAAATCACCGTGGTGGATGATTACATCACCCCCAACACGATGGTGGATACCGGCGACGTGTTCGCGAACTTCTTCGCGCATCAGCCCTATCAGGATGACTTCAACGCCCAGAACGGCACCCATCTGGTGACCATCGCCGGCGTGCATGTGGAGCCCATGGGCCTGTATGCCGGAAAGCAGAGTGATCTGGCGGTGCTGGCAATCAGCAAGTAAGGCGCACCGCTTCGCTTCCGGCCGGTCCGGCCGGCGGCGGGGACGCGGACAATTCGGAAACGGACCGGGCGGAAACGCCCGGTTTTTTTCTGTGTTGCCAGAAACAGGCTTTTCAGACTATAATATAAGGTAAGCGCTTTTTGAAAAAGGAAAAGGGCTGAAGGAGGATGCGGCGTGATCGAGCTGAGAAACCTGTCGAAGCTGTTCACCACCGTCGACGGGCCGGTGGACGCGCTGAAGCATATCAATCTGACGGTGCAGGACGGGGATATCTACGGCATCATCGGCATGAGCGGCGCGGGGAAGAGCACCCTGGTGCGCTGCATCAACATGCTGGAGAAGCCGACGGAGGGCAGCGTGCTGCTGGACGGCAAGGACATGGGGACCCTGACGGAGAAGGAACTCCGGGCCATGCGCCGGAAGATTACCATGATCTTTCAGGGCTTCAATCTGCTGATGCAGAGGACCTGCCTGAAGAACGTCATGCTGCCGATGAAGCTCGGCGGAATGGACCGGGCCAGGGCGGAAAAGCGGGCGCGGGAGCTGCTGGAGCTGGTAGGTCTGCCGGACAAGGCCAACAGCTATCCGGCGCAGCTCTCCGGCGGCCAGCAGCAGCGGGTGGCCATCGCCCGGGCGCTGGCGACGGAGCCGCAGGTGCTTCTGTGCGACGAGGCGACTTCCGCCCTGGATCCGAAGACGACCCACGCGATCCTGGAGCTGATCCGGGATATCAATGAGAAGCTGGGGATCACCGTGATCGTCATCACCCACCAGATGAGCGTGGTGCAGGAGGTTTGCAACCGGGTGGCGATTCTGGAAAACGGCGTGGTGGTGGAGGAAGGCGAGGTCAGCGAAGTCTTCTCGAATCCCCGGGCGGACGCGACAAGGAATCTGATCTATCCGGAGCTGTCGGAGGGCGTGAACATCTTCCGGGAGGGCGGCCAGCGGGTGCGCGTCATTTTCAACGGCGCCATGGCTTCCCGGGAGCCGCTGATCGCGAAGATGGCGGTGGAATGCCGGATCCTGGCCAGCATCGTCGGCGCCTCGACCCGTTCCGTGGGGGACCGGGCGTACGGCTATATGCTGCTGGATATTCCCGGAACGCCGGAGGATCTGGCCCGGGCGGTCAGCTATCTGAGCAAGATGCCGGATATTACGGTCCAGGTTGAGGCGGAATACGCGGCGAAGGAGGGACAGGCATGAATTTTGCGAACGCATTCACGCCGGAGAGGCTGCAGGAAGCCTGGGAGTGCTTCCTGAACGAGTTTCCCCTTGCCATCTGGGAAACCCTGTATTCCACCCTGCTGGCCACGCTCTTTGCCGTCGTGATCGGGCTGCCGCTGGGCGTGCTGCTGGTGACCGGGGAGCAGAAGGGGATCCGCCCGCTGCCCCGGCCGCTGATGAGCTTTCTGAACGTGCTGATCAACCTGCTCCGTTCGGTACCCTTCATCATCCTGATGGTGATGATCATCCCGCTGACCCGGGTGATCGTGGGCACCTCCGTGGGCACGATGGCCTCCGTCATTCCGCTGACGGTGGCGGCGTTCCCCTTCATCGCCAGGCTGGTGGAGAGCAGCCTGCGGGAGGTGAACCCGAATATCATTGAAGCGGCGCAGTCCATGGGGGCGGGCAGCTGGCAGATCGTCTTTCACGTGATGCTTCCGGAGAGCGTTCCCAGCCTGATTACCAATATCACCCTGGCGATCACGACCATTATGGGCTATACGGCGATGAGCGGCGCCGTCGGCGGCGGCGGACTGGGCAAGCTGGCTCTGTCCTACGGATACCAGCGGTACCGTTTCGCGATTCTGTATCTGGCGGTCATCGTGCTGGTGATCATCACCCAGATCATTCAGTCCTTCGGAACCTGGCTGGCCCGGAAGTGCGACCGGCGGCTGAAGGAAAAATAAGGCGGGAAGGGTAAGAAACATATGACGATGATTCGGAAACTGGTCCGGCAGATGCTGACGGCGCAGATTTTCTCCGCGCTGACGGTATCCGTCTGTCTGCTGATTGACAACCTGATGATCGGACGGTTCCTGGGCGTGAGGGCCATGGCGGCGTACGGGTTCGCGAACCCCCTCCTGCTGGCGATCGGCGCGGTGGGAAGCCTGATGACCGCCGGCGTTCAGGGGGTCTGCAGCCGCTCGCTGGGAAAGGGCTCGCAGGAGGAAACGAACAGGGGATACTCCTCCGCGCTGGCGCTGACCGGGTGGATTTCCCTCCTGTTCTTTCTCGTGGTGCTCCTGTTCCGCGATCCGCTGGCGACCCTGCTGGGAGCGGTGGAGAGCCCCGAGCTGCATAAGGAAACGTCGGACTACATGCTCGGCTTCACAATCGGCGCTCCCGGGTCCATCGGCGCGCTGGTGC
>JAGCBO010000068.1 GCA_017652125.1 Clostridia bacterium
CAGTGTACAGAAAGCAAAAACCATGTAAAAGTAATAACTCGCCACATATGGGAACCCTACATGTAAATCGCTGAAGATGTCCGAAACACACTCGGGATGAAAGCTTTGTATAACCAACGGAAAGAAACGATTGAGAGAATCTTCGGCATCGCCAAAGAATACCATGGATTCCGATACACGAATATGATTGGTAAAGCACGGATGACAATGAAAGCCGCGCTTACATTCACATGTATAAATCTGAAAAAACTGGCTAGGATAATGGGAGGGAATCCCTCTCTTTCCGGCACTTTTAGACGGTTTTTGCAACTCTTATTGGATTTTCTGCAAAAACAAAACAAAATGGCCCCAGCGTTTGTATGCTGAAACCACTTTGTCTACGATCTGAAGCCCCGTGCGATCACGGGGCTTTTTCAACACTCAAAAAGGGTTTGTCTTCAGTGATGACATCCGGCAGGGAAAACTGGGCCGGGAGCAGCTGGCCCGGAACGCCTCACGGGTCATCCGCTTCGTCCGGGAAAACACGGATGCCGCCGTCCGGGGTCGGATGATTCCATGATTTGCTTGAAAACGGACGTATTTGTGGTACAATAAACCTATCCAGGAAATAACAACCAAATTCGGGGAGGAATGCCGGCATGCGTCGATATGTTTCCGGCTTTTTCTCCCCCGGAGGGAATCATTGATGAACTACTGGCTCATTAACTGTATGGTGTACGGCGGAGCGGCGCTGATGTTCTGGAACATCTGCTGCTTCATTCGTTACGCGCGTTTTGTGCACGGGCAGAAAAGTTGGAAACGGAGTGGCTGGATGCTGCAGGTGCCGATCCTGCTGCTGATCCTGTTTTTGCTGGGGTACCTCCTGATCGGGATCCTGGGGAAACCGGACATGGTCATGGCGGGCGTGCTGTTCGGCGGCAGCATCTTTGTCTATATCATGTACAGGCTTCTGACCGGGATCACGCAGCAGATCATCGAGGGGGAACGGACGGAGGCCGAGCTGGCCGCGAAGGAGGAGAACAGCCGGGTCAAGACCCGCTTCCTGGCCACGATGAGCCATGAGATGAAGACGCCGATGAACATCATCATCGGCCTGAACACGCTGGCTCTGAAGGATCCGGACCTGAAACCCCAGACGCGGGAACAGCTGGAGAAGGCCGACCTGAGCGCGAAGCACCTGCTGGGGCTGATCAAAAACATGCTGGAAATGAACAACCTGGAGAACGGGCAGGTGATGCTTCAGGAGACGGAATTCTCCCTGAACAGCGCGCTGGACCAGATCAACGCGATCATTACCACCCTGTGCACTGCGAAGGGCCTGCACTATGAGATGCCGCTGAACAGGACCAGGGACTACCTGCTGGTGGGTGACGAGACGCAGCTGAGGGAGGTGCTGCTGAGCATTCTCAGCAACGCGGTCAAGTATACCGAACAGCCCGGAAACGTCCGCTTCACTGCGGAGGTATATCCGCGCAACGACGGGAGGCGGAACTGCCTGTTTACGGTTTCGGATACGGGAATCGGGATCGATCCGCAGTTCCTGCCCAAAGTGTTTGACGCCTTCACCCAGGAGGAGGACGGCTCCACCAGTCCGCGGGGCGGCAGCGGGCTGAGCCTTGCGGTGACAAAGAACATGGTGGAACTGATGGGCGGAACAATCCGCGTGGAAAGCAAAAAGAACGTGGGCACCGTTTTCACGGTGACGATCCCGATGCGCTGCCTCCGGGAGACGACAAATGCCGATTCCGCCCGGGGAAGCGCGGTTTCCCTGGAAGGACGGCGGGTGCTGATTGTAGAGGACTTGCCCGAGAACGCCGAAATCGTGGCGGACCTGCTGGAACTGGAAGGCGTTGAAACCGAGCGCGCCGAGAACGGCCAGGTGGCGGTGGATATGATGGAACGTTCCGCCACCGGCTATTACGACGCGATCCTGATGGACCTGCGGATGCCGGTGATGGATGGACTGGAAGCGACTCGGAGAATCCGGGCCCTGGAGCGGAAAGATGCGTGGACCATTCCCATCATCGCGCTGACCGCCAATTCGTTTGACAGCGACATCCGCGCGTCGCTCAGCGCGGGAATGGACGCGCACCTGCCGAAGCCAGCGGACGCTGAGTTGCTGTATGACACACTGAAAGAACACATCCGCCCGGCGAAGCCCGAAGCGGCGGCGGAAGGGGGGCGGCAGGCGTGATTCGATCCGGAGACATTGAACGACCGGAAACCATCCTGGTGGTGGACGACCAGGAAATCAACCGGGACGCGCTGGGCGCCATCCTGGAGGACCAGTATGAGCTGCTGTACGCGGAAAACGGGAAGCAGGCGCTGGACATGATCACCGCCCACAGGGAAGACCTTTCCGTGGTGATGCTGGACCTTGTTATGCCGGTGATGAGCGGGTTTGAGGTACTGCAGGTCATTCGGGCGGACGAGGAGCTGAAGAGGATTCCCGTGATCGTCCTGACGGCGGAACGGGAAGCGGAGCTGCGGGCGCTGCAGGCGGGGGCTGCCGACTTTATTACCAAACCGTTTGACGAGGCGGAAGTGATCCTGGCGCGGGTAGGCCGGATCATCGAACTGAGCGAAGGCCGCAAGCTGATATCCGCCGCGGAACGGGACCGGTTGACCGGGCTGTACAGCCGGAACTTCTACATCGAATACATCAACCGGCTGTTCCGCTACCACGCTGAGATCAGGATGGACGCGCTGGCGCTGAACGTTGAACAGTTTCATTCCATCAACGCCCTGCACGGGCGGGATTTCGGCGATGAGATCCTGCGCGCGGCCGGACAGGAGATACGGGCTTTCCTGGCGGAAACGGAGGGCATCGCGGGCCGGATTGAAGGCGACCGATTCGGCATCTTTTGCGTGAAACAGCCGGACTACGCGGCGGTGCTGGAGCGCTTCCAGCGGAGGATGAATGAACAGTTTCCCAACGTCAACATCCACCTGCGGATGGGCGTCGCACCGTGGACGGAGCACACCGATCCGTTCCTGCTGGCGGACAGGGCCCGGTCGGCCAGCAAGCTGGCGCGGGGCGATTACCAGCAGCCGATCCGGATCTTTGACGAGGCCATGCAGGAGCGCGAGCTGATGAACCAGCGCCTGCTGAACGACCTGAACAGGGCGCTGGAGGAGAAACAGCTTACGGTTTTTTATCAGCCCAAATACGATATCCAATGCGATCCGCCGCGGCTTGCCAGCGCGGAGGCGCTGGTCCGCTGGCGCCATCCGGAACTGGGCATGATTTCCCCCGGCGTCTTTATCCCGCTTTTTGAGGGGAACGGCCTGATCGGGCTCATTGACCGCTTTGTATGGAACGAGGCGGCGGCCCGGATCGCGCAGTGGCGGGACCGGTACGGGATCACGCTGCCGGTTTCCGTCAACCTTTCCCGCAGCGATGTATTTGACCCGCGGCTGGTCGACCGTTTTGTCGGTCTGATCCGGGATCACGGCCTGGATTACCGGGACCTGAAGCTGGAGGTTACGGAATCCGCCTATACGGACAACGCGAGAATGCTGCTGGACGTGATCCGCAGGCTGCGGGAGACTGGTTTTGAAATCGAGATGGACGACTTCGGCTCCGGCTATTCCTCGCTGAACATGTTGTCGGATATGCCCCTTGATGTGCTGAAAATGGACATGAAATTCATCCGGAATATCGCCACCAGCGAAACGGACCGGCGCCTGGTGGCTCTGATCCTTGACATTGCCCGGTACCTGAAGGTCAAGGTTGTGGCGGAGGGCGTGGAGACCGCGGAGCAGCTGGAGATCCTCCGGAAGGGCGGATGCGACATTGTCCAGGGATACTATTTCTCCAGGCCTCTGCCGCCGGAGGAGTTTGAACGCCTGATTGAAAAACAGTTGAAGGAAGAAAGGACGGAAGAAGGATGACCCTGCAGGAATTGTACGGCAACATCGGGGAAAATTATGAGCAGGCCCTCCGCGTGCTGCGGGTGGACAAGCTGGTGGACAAGCATATCCGGAAACTGACGAAGAACGGCCTGATTGAGTCGCTGCTAGCCGCGGGGGAGTCCATGGATCCCACGGAACTTTTTGAAAAGGCCCACGCGGCCAAGGGCAACTGCGGCAACCTGGGGCTGACGCGGCTGGCCGCGGCGGCCTCGGAGATCGCGGAGGAATTCCGTCCGGGAAACCCCAGGAGGATGACCGACGCTGAAGTGAAGGAGAAGCTGGGGGAGACCGCCATCCTGTATGAACAGGCGGCGGAACAGATCCGCCGCTATGAGGAAGCGAACCCGTAAGCCTGAAGAGGGCGGAAAGAGAGAATGACAGGCATGAACAATCATCCGGACCGAAACGGAAGCAGAAAACCGCTGCCGTACCTGACCATCATCGGCGCGTGGGCCCTGGCATTCGGCTGCAGCGTGGGATGGGGCTCCTTTGTGATGCCGGGGGACACCTTCCTGCCGCTGGCAGGACCGGTGGGCTCCGCGCTGGGCCTGGGGCTGGGGGCGTTGGCTGTCCTGATTATCGCGGTAAATTACCATTTCCTGATGAACCGCTATCCGGACGCGGGCGGAACCTATACCTACACGAAAAAAAGCTTCGGATACGATCACGGCTTCCTGAGCGCCTGGTTCCTGATCCTGACCTATGTGGCGATTATCTGGGCGAACGCCACGGCGCTGCCGCTGATTGCCCGGACGCTGCTGCCGGGCATGTTCCAGTTCGGCTTCCACTACGAGATTGCCGGCTACCATGTATACATGGGTGAAATCATCCTGGCGGTCGGAGCGCTACTGCTGGCCGCGCTGGCCTGCATGCGGCGCAAGGCCGCGGAACGGGCGCAGATCGTGATGGCGGTGCTGCTGTTTGCGGGCATCCTGGTCTGCTTCATAGCAGCGGCGCAGCGGACAAAGGTGGCGGAACCGTTCCGGCCGGCGTTTTCCCCGAAGGAAAGCCCGCTGGGCGGGACCTTCACCGTGTTCGCGCTGGCTCCGTGGGCCTATGTTGGATTTGAATCCATTACCCATTCGGCGGGAGAGGCCCGCTTCAGCATGAAGCACAGCTTCCGCATCATGGCGGCGGCCCTGGTGACCGCCGGGATCGCCTACGCGCTGCTGAACCTGCTGGCGGTGACCGCCTTGCCGGAGGGCGTCGCCTCCTGGACCGAGTATACGGACATCCTGGGAACACAGAAGGGACTGGCGGCCCAACCCACATTCCACGCGGCGGACAGCGCCCTGGGCGTCACCGGCCAGGTGATCCTGGGCGTTGCGGCGCTGTGCGGGATCTTCACCGGCCTGATCGGAAACTATATCGCGCTGAGCAGGCTGCTGACCTCCCTGGCGGACGACCGGCTGCTGCCCGGCAGGATCGGCGAAACGGACCGGAACCATGTGCCGCGTACGGCAATCCTCTGCATCCTCTGCGTTTCCGTCGTGCTGCCCTTCTTCGGCCGGACGGCGATCAGCTGGATTGTGGATGTGACTACCGTGGGCGCGACCATTGCCTATGCCTTTGCCTCCGCCTCCGCGTGGAGAGAGGCCCGGAAACAGCAAAACCGGCTGTACACCGTGATGGGATTGCTCGGCATGATTCTTTCCCTGCTGTTTGCCCTGGAGTTCCTGATCCCGAACATTATCTCCATCAAAACCATGCAGACGGAATCCTATCTGATCCTTGCCGCGTGGAGTATCCTCGGGTTCATTGTTTTCAGGATAATCCTGAAAAAGGACGAGAGCAGGAGACTCGGCCGGTCCACGGTGGCCTGGATTGTGCTGCTGGGCCTGATCATTTTCACCTCCGGCGTCTGGATGCACCAGAACACGGACAATGCCATTGAAAAATCCATTTCCTCCGCCCAGGAATACTATACGGAACAGCTGGAGAACGCGCGGAATAACCCGGGCGCCGGGACGGACGGCCCGGACCGGCAGTTTGTACGGGAGGAACTGAGGCCTATTGACGATACGCTGAGCGTCAGCCTGGTGATCCAGATTGTCCTGATCATTGCCGCGCTGGCCATCCTGTTCGATATCTATTCCCATACGCAGAAACGCGAACGGAAGACCGAGATTGAAAAGGCCCTGGCGGAGGATGCCAGCAAGGCAAAAACCAGCTTCCTTTCCAACATGAGCCATGAGATCCGTACGCCCATGAACGCCATCATCGGCCTGGACAGCATCGCCCTGCGGAACCCGGACCTCCAGCCCCAGACGCGGGACCAGCTGGAGAAGATCGGAGCCAGCGCCAAGCATCTGCTGGGCCTGATCAACGACATCCTGGATATGAGCCGGATTGAATCCGGGCGAATGATCCTGAAGACAGAGGAGTTCTCCTTCCGGGAGGTGCTGGATCAGGTCAATATCATGATCAGCGGGCAGTGCAGCGACAAAGGACTGCACTATGAAAACAGCATCAACGGACCGGTGCGGGACTATTACGTCGGCGACGACATGAAACTGAAGCAGGTGTTGATCAACATCCTCGGAAACGCGGTCAAGTTCACGGACGCGCCGGGCACGGTGACCATGACGGTGGAGCAGGCGGAGGAAAACGCGGACAGCTGCGTCCTGTGCTTCCGGATGAAGGATACCGGATGCGGAATGGATCCGGAATACATCCCGAAGATCTTTGAGCCCTTCTCCCAAGAGGACTCCACGTCAACGAACCGCTACGGCGGGAGCGGTCTGGGCATGGCGATCACGAAGAACTTTGTGGAGATGATGAACGGCACCATCCGTGTGGAGAGCGAAAAGGGGGTCGGATCCGAATTTACGGTTACCGTCACCCTGGGCCGGTCCGACCGGAAGGAAAGCAAAGCGGATGCCGCCGCGGAGGAAAAGGCGAAAGAGTTTGTCCTGGCCGGCCGGCGGGTGCTGATGGCGGAGGACGTGGAGCAGAACGCGGAGATCCTGGCGGATCTCCTGGAACTGGAGGAAGTGGAAGCGGACCGGGCGGAGAACGGAGAGATTGCGGTCAGGATGTTCTCCGGGAAACCGGCAGGAACCTATGATGCCATCCTGATGGACGTCCGGATGCCGGTGATGGACGGCCTGATAGCCGCCCGGACCATCCGGGCCCTGGACCGTCCCGACGCGGGAACGATCCCGATTATCGCCATGACGGCCAACGTGTTTGACGAGGACGTGCAGCGTTCCATGGAAGCGGGGATGAACGCCCACCTGGCCAAGCCGATCGAACCGGAGCTGCTGTACAGCACGCTGGCGGAATGGATCGGGAAAGGAGAGAGGCAGTGAACGGAAACAACTGTGAACCCGGGCGGCGCAGCCTGGGAATCCTGTACCGGGAAGAGAGCGAAAAAGGGCTGACCCATCCCTTTTTTGTCCTGATCCTGAACGCCTTCATGGCGGAGGCGGAAGCCAGGGGCTATGACGTCACTTTTCTCAGTCATTCGCTGAAGGAAGAGGATGAAACGCTGGCCGAACACTGCGGGAAGAGTGGCGTGGACGGGCTGTGCCTGGTGTGCACGGAATTTGCCCATCCGCAGGTGAAGGAGCTGATGGCCGGAGAGCTTCCCTGCGTTTCGGTGGACCATATCTTCAAAGGGAAGCCTGCGGTCCTTTCAGACAACGAGACGGGCGTGCGGAAGCTGGTGGAATACGCCATCGCCAAAGGCCACAGGCGGATTGCCATGATCCACGGGCATAACAACTCCCTGGTGACCCGTACGCGGATCAGCCAGTTCAGGAACACCATGGAATACTACCATCTTCCCGTGCCGGAGGAATATCTCCGGGAAGGGCTGTATCACGATATCGGCGGCACGCGGATCCTGGTGAAGGAAATGCTCAGCCTGCCGGAGGCGCCCACATGCATCCTGCTGCCGGACGATATGACCTATTTCGGGGCGCAGGAAGCGGCGCGGGACTGCGGCCTGAAAATCCCGGAGGACATCTCCTTCGCCGGATATGACGGCATCCCCCTGACGCAGGCGCTGAAGCCCAGGCTGACGACCATCAGGCAGAATTGCGAAACCCTGGGAAAGGTCGCGGCAGCCCGTCTGATGGACCTGATTGAGCATCCGGAAACCGCGCCGAAGCGGCCGGCTATTTATCCGGTGGAACTGGTGGAAGGGGAAACGGTGGCGGTCTGCCGCGAATAAAACGGAACATTGGAAAACACTGGCTAATATGCTATTATGTAGCATCCGTAATCCCGAACCGAATACACATTTGCCCCGGAACGACAGGGGATCAGCCTGCAGGAGGTCGAAGGAATTGCGAACAACCAGATGCCTGAAAAAAAATATTGCCGCCGTTTTGCTGGCGACTCTTGCACTGGCTTTCACTGTGCCCGCCGCGGTACAGGCACAGGAGCCGGAGCGGAAGGTGGTGCGCGTAGGCTGGTTTGACTCATCTTTTTGCTACTGGGATGAGTTTGGCAGGCGCTGCGGCATCGACTATGAGTATCAGCACAAAATCTCCGCCTATACCGGCTGGACCTATGAGTATGTCGAGGACAGCTGGCCCAACCTGCTGCAGAAACTGAAGGACGGGGAAATTGATCTGCTCAG
>JAGCBO010000069.1 GCA_017652125.1 Clostridia bacterium
CCCGGGGCCATGCGGCCCAGACCGTTGATCAGGGGGGTGTTCCCGGCGTCACGTTTCCGTTTTCGTCCACCGTCCAGCGCTTTTTCTGTCGGTGCTCTTTCATGTGGCAATCTTTGCATAATGCAATCAGGTTTGCCCAGTTCATCGCGATTTCAGGCCGGTTGATGTTCTCCGGTGTCAGCTTAATTTTGTGGTGCACTTCGTCCGCGGGAACAATCATTCCCGCTTCCCTGCAGCGCTCACACAATCCGCCGACTGATCGCCTGTAAGATCTCGCGCAATTCATCCACGCCTGGGATTTATAAAAAGCATCCGCGAATCTCTTTCCTTTTCCGCGGCTGTCCACGGTATCATTATTTCTTCCCCGCATGGCTATTTCAATACATTTTGGCCATTCGCCTTTTTTCTTTTTGGCATGGCCAAAGCGTCCAGGACAACATTCCGGCGCTGGTTTACCCAGTTCCTGCTTTTGTCCATTTCGTCGGCAATTTCGTATTCGCTTTGCCCCTCCACGTAATAGCAGCGGATGACCACCCGGTCCTTCCGTTCCCGGATCCTGTCGATCACTTCCTCCGCCCGCTGGATGATTGATATGTTTTCGTCACGCTTCCGTGTCAGTCTTTCAATCAATCCTTCCAGCTGCTGAATCTGTCCCGCCGTCGCGTTGTTTGTTTTCCTGTCCCCCGCCGGTTCGATCGCCTGTGATCCGATCCCGCGCGGCCCGCAGATCAGCGCCAGCCTGTCTATCTGCCTGGTCAGCGCCCTTTCTTCCATGGTTGCCAGTCTGCATTCCTGCAGGATCTCAATGTCTGTCATGCCGTTTCCCTCCTCCCGGTTTCCGTCTCATTACGCACCGTATGTATGCCCCGTCCACCACGTCGCTGTATCTCATAATCGTTTTGACGTGCCCGTATTCCGGAAACAGCTTTTCCATGATCTCTTTCGCGCTGTTCGGAAAGTCCACCGCCAGGCGCTTCACTCTCGCGTTGCTGACCTTCGTGTCGCTTGTCCGTTGTTTCGGTTTCTTAAGGTTCCGGCTTCTCGCCCACTTCCGCCTGTTCTTTTGCTGTTTGGTGATATACCGCGCCAGCGCTTCCAGCCCGTTTTCGTCCGGCTGCAGGTTGTCCGCGTTCGCGTACCCTCTGCCCCAGATCGCTTCCAGTTCCTCCCGGCTGATTCCGCCGTTGATCACCATATGGACGTGGATCCGCTCCCGGGTGCCGTCTTCGTTCCCTTCGATCGTGTAAATGTATTTCAGCGGATCCAGCCCGTTCTTTTCCCGCTTCCGTTTCACCGTCCGCAGGAAGTTCTTCACGTCCGCCTGGGCCTGTTCGTATTTCGGCGGCGTTCCCTGGTATGTCAGCGTCAGGTGTATGTCCCGTTCGTCAAAGTTCGCATCAATCAGCTGGATCAGGCGCCGTTTGCTCCGTTCCTCATTGTTCCGCTGGACCGCTTCCGGCGTCAGGTTCCGTTTCGCCGCCCTGGCCCTGCCGGCAGTCTCCCGTCCGAAAATCGGGAAGATCTCCACTTCCAGCCGTGGCCCCGCTTTGATCGTCCGCGTCCGGTAACCCATGCGCCCCACCCGGATCTCCGTCGGCACGTCCCGCCAGTATCCGTCCGTGTCCCATTCCCCGTCCAGCAGACTGCCGCTCCGTTCCGCGCTCCTGTCGAACAGGTCCGCAAATTCCCAGCCCATCGTGTGCTCCTCTCCCCGGGAAGGCGCTTGCGCCCTTCCCGGACCCTACCCGCTGCCATCGTCATCTGACCGAATGCTGATTTTGATTTTTTGTTCTTTTGTTAATATTCCATACAAGCCTGCATCTGCGGAACCCATCCCGCAGTTTCCGAAGGCTGACCCTCCGCGGGTACTGACAACTTGATCAGGGCGACGACTTCCACGTCCGGTTGTCCGCCGGTTGCATCTGCTCTCCCCTTGTCACCAACCACCCGCTTTTTCATCGCGGAGGTTGTATTGGCGCTTTCGCGCTTGTGCGCGTGGCTGGAGTTGAACCAGCCGGCAGCTGTCGGCACGTCCTCAAACAAAAATCCGAATGGGAGTTTCCTCCTTCCGTTTTTATGAATTTGATTTTGTGCTGCCCGTCCCCGCCGCGCATGGGATCCGGATGGCCGATCACCGTCGGGCCTTAATCCGGATGATGCTTTCTTCTATTAAATAAATGTCAGTTGCTTAAATCCGTTTGCGCTGTCCTGTCTCGCCGCCACAAGCCGGCGCCTGATTTCGTCTATGATTTCGTATTCGCATGGCCTTGCGCTTGTGACCATCGGACAGTTGCCGCATTTCTTTTCCTTTCGTTGGTAGCATAGGCTGTCAGCAGTAACGCACCGGATAAGCGTTTCATAGAAATCTATGTCCGTCACCACCATCCCCTCGCCTTCTCAACCATTTTCCGGATCTTCCCCTGCCGCCCCTGTTCATTGATCGGCGGCAGCTGATTCCGCAACCAGCGCGTCCTGTCTTCGTGGTCTTTCTTCCATTCTTTATATGGTTCACAAACCCCGTGGCAGGTAATCGTCCTGTCTTCGCAATCTTTGCATGGACATTTCACGCCTGTTTGTCCTCCCTGGCCTTCTTCGGGTGGATCCGCTTCCGGCCCGGCTGGTTGCTGTACGGCACCGTCAGGCCGCGATACAGCGACCTGGGCGAATATGTGGCGCCGGCCTTCGGGTGTGCCTGCTGGCGCCTGGTTTCTCTTGCCTTTGTGTTTCTCATGGTTATTCCTCCTCTAATAAAGTTTCATTTAAGTTTCTGCCTTTTCCCCGTCAGCGCAAAACCAATCACCCATCGTTGCAAAGTTTTTAACACCAACATTTATCCATCTTCTGCATTTGTTAAAATCATTTATTCTTTCAGCAGACCAATACTTGCAATCTTTACACCGGACGATTGATTCTTTCCCTGCCTTGTACGCAACGTCAAACACGGTTGAACAGCCTTTACATTCCTGTTCACAAGTTCCATTTTTCTGCATGGTATCCGGGAAATACACCGTTACTTCCTGTCCAATCTGCCACTCTGGCACATCAAGGTGTATTACTGCTTTCATCTGTTCTCACCTTCCCGTCAGCACAGAACCAATTCGGTGACGGATAACTGCGTCCATCTTTGCAATATCCCATTAGCGAATTGTAATATTGGCAATCCTTGCACCGGACAACCGCAGGACGGTCTACCGTAGGAAATAAAGCAAGATTAGCTCTGATATTTTCAAGTACACCGAACCGGAAATTACCGCCATTTTTTTTGCACTTCGCTTGCGCTTCTATCAGCATTTTGTCGAAAGCATCTGCATCAATCAATCTCATTCCCACTTCACCGCCCGCGTTCTTCCATCTTTTTGTTCAGTTCTCCCAGGCGCCCGTTGATCCGTTCCATGATCCTGACGCACCCGTTCGCGATCGTTTTGAAAAAGTCAAACACCCGGCAAAGCGCCCACCATTTCATTTTCATGTCTGCTTCACCGCCCTTCCGTTATTCCTTCCTGATGGCCCGCAGGATCATGCTCAACGTGTCGTTCAGCTTGTCCAGTTTCATGCTGATTACGTCCACGCCCACCGCCTGTGATTTTTCGATCACGTCAAGC
>JAGCBO010000070.1 GCA_017652125.1 Clostridia bacterium
ACGGATTATGACACGGATCTGGACGGGATGGCGGATCTGGTGAAGGTGCTGCTTCAGGTTCCCAGGGCCGCGGCGGAAGGAAAAATCAAAGCGGGCGTGATCTATGATCCGCTGCCGTACAGCGCGGGAACGGTGGACCGCTATGACGATCAGGTGGACGCGTATTATACAAAGGAGCCTTTTGATTCCAGCCGCTTCTATCAGCCCTGCGCCAGAAGGGAAAAGGCGGGCAGCATGACCACCATGGAGGCCGCGGCGCAGGCCGATCCCGCCCAGTGGAATTATATTACGCCGGACGGGAATATCGGATATACCAACGCGCAGCAACATGATTATTTCCTGGTCCGGGGATTCGCGGTGGCAATCTGCAGCGGAATCGGCACCTACGGTTCCGAAGGCTTTGAGCTGTGCGGCACGAAGCTGGAACGGGACAGCCATAAGGCGGTGGTGGAGTGGCTGGCCGGCAACCGCAGGGCCTTTACAGACCGCACCTCCAATATCGAAATCGCCGCGGACTGGTCCAACGGGAATATCGCCATGACCGGGGCTTCCTACGGCGGAACGATTCCGTTTGAAGTCGCCGTTACCGGCGTGAAGGGGCTCCGGACGATTGTGCCTTACTGCGGGATTGCCAGCTGGTATGATTATACCAATTCGCAGGGGATCCCCATCCGGAACAATACCAACTATACGGATTATCTGGCTGCCAGCAACAGCGGCGGCACCTTTCTGGACGAGAACTGGGAGGTTCCCAATCCGGAATACGGCTCCTGGCTGTGGACTACAGCCATGGAAGAAGATGAAAGCAACGGAGATTACGCGCCCGTATGGGAACAGATGGACTATACCACGGACGCGGAGAATCATATTGAATGCTCCGCGCTGCTGGTCTATGGACTGAATGACTGGAATGTGACCACCCGCCATGCCGATCTGATGGCGGAAACCTTTCGGAAAGCCGGGAAACCGGTGAAGCTGGTGCTGCATCAGAACGGCCATGAGACACTGAACGGCATTTCCGTGAACGGCAGGGTTTGGGAAGACATCCTGAATACCTGGTTGAGCCATTATCTGTATGACGTGGACAATCACGCGGAAGAGCTGCCGGACGTTCTGGCGCAGAGCAATATCAGCGGGGAGTTTGAGGCCTATGATCAGTGGCCCGGTTCCGGAACGCTGACGCTGAAGTCTCCGTCCGCAACGGGGCAAACCACCGTCACCTCCGCGGGAATGGCCAATTATGCCGAAGATTATCAGATCCTTTATCAGAACAACCTGATTGTGGATAATCAGGAAGATTTTTACAGCAGGATGCCGGAGGAGCTTGCGGCTGTCTACCGGTTTGACCTGCCGGGCGGAACGACGATTGAAGGTGTTCCGGAGCTTCGGGTGAAGCTGGATTCGGATCGCGAGGATAAGGACGGGCTGATGATCAGCGCCGTGCTGATGGATGTGCCGGACAGCGGAACGATGAAGGGCTATTTCACGGAATCCGAACGGGGGGAAACCGTCAGGACGGAGTCCATCCGGGATCAGGAGTACGATGTCGGGTGGTATATCAAGGACATCGAGCGTCTGGTTCAGACGGAAAAGCCCCGAAAAGCCGTTTCGTACGCATGGACGGATCTGCAGAATCCGGAATGCGGAAAGAACTCCGCTGAATATACCTATCAGCCGGTCGGTCTGGTCAGCGGGGCGGAACAGGATTATACCTTCTATTTTCAGCCGGTGGTCTATACCGTGGCGGAAGGCCATCATCTGGAGCTGTTTCTGATGACCTGGGATCCTTACAGAGTGTATCTGGATGCCTGGTTCAAGCTGGACGGCTCGCTGGATACCTATCTGGACGACGCAGCCTATACGATGACGATCGACAATGATTCCCTGGAGCTGGTTCTTCCGCTCGGGAAGGGAAGCGTTTACGATCCGGAGAACTACGGACGCTGAGAACCCGGAAAGGAGAGCCGCCCATGGACTGGATGTATCTGGTATATTTCTTTCTGGGGCTGCTGATTTTTTTCGGCGCCCGGGGCATGGAAAAAGGAACCTGGAATGAAGAATACACTTCCCTGAAACAGACGAAGATGCTTCAGGGCATTGCCGCCCTCGGAATCGCCCTGCATCATATGGCGCAGAAGACCTGCGCCCCCTGGCATCCGCCCAGGGTGATCGTTCACGGTCTGGATGTCTTTCTTCCCGTGGGCTATATGCTGGTGGGGGTGTTTTTCTTCTGCAGCGGTCTGGGGCTGTATAAAAGCTTCAAAACAAAGCCCGGCTATCTGGAAAAGGGATTCTTCCGCAGAAGGATTCTGCCGCTGATCATCGCTTTCTGGCTGTCCGAGATCCTCTTTACCGTGATTCGCCTGCTGATGGGCGAAAAGATGGATGCTCTGACGATTCTCTGGTATCTTTCCGGGCTGCACATGGCGAATACCAACTCCTGGTACCTGATTGCCATTCCCTTTTTCTATCTGGCTTTTCAGGCTGCGTTCCGCCTGTGCAACCGGGAAGGAACCGCCATTTTCTGGCTGTTTGTCTTCACCTTCGGCTATACGCTGCTGGGAGCCAGTATCGATCATCAGAATGACTGGTGGATGCGGGGAGAATGGTGGTATAACAGCATTCTGCTTTTCCCGCTCGGCGTGCTGTTCGGCCGCTTTGAAAAGCCGGTTACGCGCTTTTTCCGCAAGGGCTACTGGCTCTGGCTGATCTTTTTCGCGGCCGGGTTTTTCCTGCTGTTCCAGCAGTCGGAATGGCTGATCGATCACCGCTGGGGCTATTACGGGGAAGGAACCGTGATGAAAATCCCGAACCGGCTGATGAGCGCCGGAATCCAGTGGATCGTCGCGCTGTTCTTTGTCGCGTTCTTCTTCCTGCTGATGATGAAGGTGCGGTTCGGCAACAGGGCGCTCGGCTGGCTGGGAGCGGTGACGCTGGATTTTTACCTGATCCACGGGCTGTTTGTGGATCTGTTCGGCTATTCCTTCCTGGATGTGGCCCCAAGCCTTGTCTACATCCGCAATGTTCCGCTGTATACCGCGGTGGTTCTGGCCTGCTCCGTTGCGGGGACGATGCTCTTCCGTCTGCTGCGGCTCCGGATTACGGGGTGGATGATCAAGGGACCGAAGGGCCCGGCCGCGAAGCAGGGGAACAGCAGGGATAATGGGACGGCTGCGGGGCCGGCGAACATCGGGGAAAACAGAGCGGCCGGGAAACAGAGGGAGCGGGAGAAGGTCCGGAACCGTCTGCAGTGGATCAGAAGGCTGGTTCTGCTGGTCCTGTTTCTGGCGGCCTGCGGGATCATGCTGTTCGGATTTCAGAAAAACAAGGTTCGCACAGTGGGCGGACTGATCATCGAGCCTCCGGAAGGCTATGAAACGCGTTTCAGTGACGGCCGGTACGCGGTCTGGGAGTATACCGGAAAGGATCGGAAACCGGGGAATCTCGTCCTGGATGAGGAGATCCGGGGGGATTACGCACAGAATTTCGCGGACGCGGACGCGGTGCTGCGGGAATGCGACTGGATGACCGACGCCGAGCTCTATGTCAACCCGCACGGCGTCCGGATGGCCAGGGGCTTTGCCCGGAACGGCGATTACCCGGAGCGCCGGTATTATGTGGAAAACGGGAAGGCGGTTTTTCTGCTCAGCATGATCGAGGACAGCCGCTATTACAGCCCGGAGGATTGCGAGCAGGCCATGCTGCAGACGGCGGACCGGATCCGGAAAAAATAATAAAAAAATATTACTGTCGCAATAGCCAGCAGCGCGTTCTGATCCGTATATTCCTACGGAGAAATATCTGAGTCTGACAGTGAAAGGAGATTAACATAATGGAGGATAGAATGATGAGTGAACTGAAACCGGAAGAGATGGACAAAGTCTTCGGCGGAGCAATCATCGGCCAGGAATGTGCGGTTCATGTATGGATGCATATGGGTCCGGGATCTGAGGGTGAAATATATCAATGCCGGATATGCGGGAAAACAGAAAACCGCTATGAAAAAAAGACCATTCCTGACGATCGTAATTCCAAACCGAATCCGACGCCGGTTCCTTTGAATTAACCGGCTTTGTGAGCCGGTTCCCCGCACTCAATGCATGAATTGTTAAACGGACGAAAAGGAGAAACAAGAGAAGGCCTTTGCGGAAGGCGCGGCGCAGGCGGGAGCGGCCTGCTTTATCGGCATGGGATCCTGCGAGGAACTGGAGCAGGTGCTTCAGACCGGTGCAGGAGTGATCAAAATCATCAAGCCCTACGCGGATCCGGATGAAATCTATCGACGGATCGAGTGCGCGGAGAAGAACGGCGCTCGGAGCGGACGCGGTATCCATCGGCTGGCCGCTGATGGATCCGCTGAAGGAGAAGGGGCCGGAAGGCGTGGCGGAAACGATCCGGCAGTTTACGGACGAGCTGAAGGCCATGATGGTCCGAACCGGAACGAAAAAGCTGAAGCACATGGATCCGACCGTTATTCATCCGATTGACTGGTAATCCCGGAAAGCCATCCTGCTTTGGAGCAGAGAAAAATCCAAAAAGCTGAAAGAGGAACACGCAGATGGAAAAACTGACGATGGAAAAAGCCAAGGAACTGAACGCGACCATGGTGACCGAGGATCATCTGCTGCTGCATGCCGCCAATGTATCGGCCGCCATGGAAGCGATGGCGGCTCATTTCGGCGCCGATCCCGAACACTGGGCGGCTGTCGGCTGGCTGCATGATTATGATTACGAGCGCTTTCCGGATGAGCACCTGGCTCATACCGAAGACGATCTTCGGAAGGCCGGGGTGCCGGAAGAGGATATCCGGGCGATTCTGAGCCACGGGTATTCCATCTGCACCGATGTGGAACCGAAGACGGAGCTGGAGAAAAGCCTGTTTACCGTAGATGAGCTGACCGGGATCGTCCAGGCCGCGGCAAGGATGCGTCCGGCCGGGATTACGGATCTGGAAATCAAAAGCTTCATGAAAAAATGGAAGGATAAAAAGTTCGCTGCCAAATGCAACCGTGAGCTGATCCTTCGCGGCTGTGAGATGCTCGGCATGGATATCCGGGATGTGGCGGAAATCGTGATCGAGGGCATGAAGGCGCACGCGGAAGAACTGCACCTGACCGGTTCCGTATAACCAGAGGCAGAAAAGAGGAACTACCGCTTATCTTTATCGATCATTTCGAGGGAGAGGGTGGCCAGCAGGGCGAAGACCAGGATGAAGACGCCCAGCATCAGCCAGTTCCACGCCACATTCCGGAAGGAGCGTTCGTACTCCGGCTTGTAGGCGGCTTCCGCCGTCTTGGCCTGCACCAGGTTCTTTACCTTTTCTTCTCCCAGCAGATCCAGCAGATCGCCGACCTTCACTTTGAGGGTGATGCTCTGATCCCGCCTGTCCTGCAGCGCTTTGCTCTGCCGGAGGAAATCGGCGATCTGCCCCACGGTGACGGGGCCGGTCAGCACTTCATCCATTACGGAGGGGCTGACGTCGCCGGCTTTCAGCAGTTCCGCGGCATCGCCGACGGTCACGGCCGGAATGACCACCTCGTCCCGGCGGCGGACGACGGCTTCGCTGTCCAGCATGGTCAGCAGCTGTTCCACGGTGACTTCTCCGCCGATTTCCACCTGCCGCATGCCGGACAGGGTATTCCAGCCGGTGACCATGGGCAGTTCGTTATATCCGCTCTGGGCGGCGATGACCCGGATGCCGTAATTGGAAATGGTGAAATTGGACAGGGGCCGGCACCAGGAGGGCAGCGGCAGAATGCCGCCGGAGAACACGAGCTGGAAAATCAGCACGAAGGGCATGACGGTCATGGCGCCGGTGGTGGTCTGACTGATGCTGGAGATGAACAGGCTCATCATATCGGCGGCATAGGAAATCAACAGCATGGAGATACCGACGTCCACGATCATCCAGGGCGTCATGAACCCCTTATCGGGAAACTGAATGCCCGCGACCTTCATGACATACATGCTGATGCCGGTCTGGGCCAGGCAAAGGGTGAACTGATAGATCATATGGGCGGCCATATAGGAGGAGATATGCATGCCGGAGCGGTGCTCCCGCTTGATGATCGGCCGCTCCCGGCAGATGGCCTGAATGGAATTGAAACAGCCGTTCCAGAGGGCCACGCAGGTCATGGCCAGAGCGCCCATCAGGCTGCCCTCCATATTGATGAACAGCTTGTTCCGGATGACCATGGCGACCAGCGCGGCGATCACGGCGGCCATGGGGAGGACTTTCCAGTCGCTGACATTGATAAAGAAACGGTACTGCTTTCCCAGATAGATCGGGATCTGGCCGGTGCGCCCCCGATGCCGGAAACCCCGTTCCCGCTTTTCCCGCCGTTCGGCCGCAGGCGGTTCCGTTCTGAACTCAGGCATGATGCACCTCCGCGTATTTCAGAATATAATCGTCCGCCAGGCCGTCTCCGCCTTCTTCCTTCCGGTTGACGGACTTGACGATATCCTCCATTTTTTCCCGCTGGAAAAAGGCCCGGGCTTCCGGAATCGGGCCGTACCAGGCCAGGCGTCCCGTGCGGTTCCGGTCCTTCGCCAGGACGATCACGTCGTCGAACAGGTCGATGACCCGGTCCGGCGTATGGGTGATCACGATGATGATTTTGCCCTGATCCGCAATCTGGCGGAGCTGCTCGAACAGCTCCCGGGCGATGACGCCGTCCAGACCGGAGTCCGGTTCATCCAGGATAAACAGGGTGGGATTCGGAATGAATTCCATGGCGATCGACAACCGCTTCCGCTGACCGCCGGACAGCTTGGAAACCTGCTCCCGCTTGACCGGCGTGAGGCCGAAGATCTCCATGACCTGTTCCACCCGGTCCTGCCGTTCGGAATGGGAAAAGCTGCTGGGAAGGCGGAGCGCGGCGGCATCCATCAGGGTGCGGTAGACGCTGTCGGAACCCCGCATCAGATCCTGCTGCGGCACGAATCCGATATCGTACTGCATCTTCTTATAGTTTTTATACATGTTTTTCCCGTTGATGAGGATTTCGGCTTTGGCCGGCTCATAGCCGTTCACCGCGTTGACAAAGGTGGTTTTTCCGGCCCCGGATCCGCCCAGCAGCAGGACCATCCGTCCGGGCTGGATCTCCATGCAGATATCCCGGAGCAGCACCTTTTTCCGGAAGAATTCCCGGCAGGAACGCTCCTCCAGATTGACCGTCAGCCCTTCTTCCAGGACATTCGCCTTCCGCCCGGAAAAGAAAACCGGCGCGTCATCCCGGATTTCCTTCGCTTTCCAGAGCGGCTGAAACTTCCGGCCGAAGCCCCAGATGAGAGCGGGGAGGGCGTCAAAGAGCATCCAGGGAATGATCCAGATCTTCTTCTGATCGAAGACTTCGATCAGCCCCAGACAGACCTTGAAGGTATAGATAAACTGCAGCATCCCCAGCAGGATGGAGACGATGCTCATGATATACGCGCCGTCCGAAACGAGAGGAAAGAAGTAAGAGGAGCAGCTGACCAGAATCTGCACCGCTTCCAGAACGGTTAAGGGTCTTCCTTCCAGTTCCCTGTCCGAGCAGAGGGCCAGCTGATAGACCCGGGCGACCGGCACCAGCGCCCACCAGCCCTTCAGGCCGCATTTTTCAAAGATTTTCCAGAGGCCGATCAGCCAGAGAACCGCCTGGGGAAGAAAGACCGGATGAATCGCTGTGCCGAAAAGAACCAGGCTGATCATGTCCGGAATATGCGCCTGGATATTCATGGCTATTCCTTCTTTCACTCATTGATATCGGGCAATCATTGGTTTTGGGCGCTCATTGGTTTTGGGCGCTCATTGATTTCGGGAAACGGTCAGCCGTTTCGGAAAGACTGCAGCACATTGCGGGCGGCGGAGATTCCGTCAATGGCGGCGGAAACAATGCCGCCGGCGTATCCGGCGCCTTCTCCGACGGGATAGAGGCCCATAAAGGTCTCCGCTTCGCCGGAAGGGGAGCGAAGGAGGCGGACCGGGGAAGAGGAACGGGTTTCGGGACCGGTCAGCACCGCGTCCGGAAGGGCGAAGCCCCGAAGCTGGGCGTCCATGCCCCGGATCCCCCTTTTCAGGTTTTCCGTCAGAAAGGACGGGAGCACCGCCCGCAGATCCGCGGGAACGACGCCGGGGAGATAGGAGGGCTGAACCGACCCGAAAGACACGGTTTCCCGGTCCGCCAGAAAATCCTCCACCCGCTGGGCCGGAGCGCGGAAGGTTTCCCCGCCGGCCCGGAAGGCCGCCCGCTCGATGGCGCGCTGCAGCACATATCCGGCCAGGGGATGATCATCCCCGAAATCCTCCGGACGGACGCCGACCAGCAGGGCGGCGTTGCTGTTTTCATCCGCCCGGGCATGAAGACTCATGCCGTTGGTAACGACCCCGCCGGACTCGGAGGCCGCGGCGATGACCCGGCCGCCCGGACACATACAGAAGGTATAGACGCCGCGGCCGTCCGGCGTATGACAGACCAGCTTATAGGAAGCGGCGCCCAAAGCCGGATGGCCGGCGAAGGAACCGTACTGGGAGCGGTCGATCAGGGTTCGCGGATGCTCGATCCGGACGCCCATCGCGAAGGGCTTCTGTTCCATGATCACGCCCTGGGAAAAGAGCGCGTGCATGGTATCCCGCGCGGAATGCCCCACGCAGAGAAGCACCGTATCGGTCCGGATCTCCCGGGAAACCCGGCTGCCGGCCGGATCCGGAACGGAGGAAGCGGCCGGAGAAGCGCCGCCGGCGGGAGAGGAAACCACGGCGCCGACAATCCGGGCGCCGTGAAGCAGGAGACGATCCAGCCGGGTTTCGAAGAACACTTCGCCTCCCAGGGCGATGATTTCCCGCCGGATGGAGGCGACGACGGATTTCAGGCGGTCGGTGCCGATATGCGGCTTCTGATCGATCAGAATTTCAGGCGGCGCGCCATGGGCCACAAAGGTTTCCAGCACCTGCTGCATGAAGGGAGACTTGATTCCGCAGGTAAGCTTGCCGTCCGAAAAGGCGCCGGCGCCGCCTTCGCCGAACTGGACGTTGGACTCGGGATCCAGCAGGCCGTCCGCGCTCATCCGGTCCACATCCAGGGTTCGCCGGTCCACCGGCCGGCCGCGCTCGATCAGGATCGGCCGGGCGCCGGCGGAGGCCAGGGTCAGCGCGGCAAAGAGCCCGGCCGGACCGGCTCCCACCACCAGGGGCCGGGAGGGCAGGGAGCTGCCGGGCAGCGGCTGCGGACGCGGCGGGGAGACGGGGGAGAGAAATCTGTATTTTTTCAGAAAGGCGGCTTCATCCTTCAGCTTCAGATGGACGGAAACCACAAAATGCACATCCCCCTTCTCCCGGGCGTCCACACTGCGGCGGACCACCGAACAGGAGAGCAGGGAAGCGTCGGGACATTTCAGCTTTTTCAGAATCAGGTTCCGGAGCGTGGTCTCCGTATAATCCAGGGGCAGGCTGAGGTTGCTCAGTCGAAGCATGGGACATCCTCCTCGGGGTCGTGCCAGCGCAGGGATTCAGGATCCAGAAAAGCTTTCTCCGGATAGTAAACCCGGGTCAGCTCCAGTCCGTGAGCCGGGGCCGTCATGCCCAGCTCCAGACGGTTCAGGGAGGAAAAGGCGCGGTCGAAGGCGTCCGGAGCCCGCTTGCCCAGCCCGATTTCCACCACGGTGCCGGCGATGATCCGCACCATATTATACAGAAAAGCGTTTCCCGTCACCGTGAGGATCCATTCCTCGTCCCGGACCGCCAGGCGGGCTTCGGAAAGCGTGCGGACGGTGGTCTTCGCGGCGCCGCCCGCGGCCTGAAACGCGGAGAAATCGTGGGTCCCGATGAGAAAGCGCAGCGCCTCCTCCGCGGGAGCGGCGGCCAGGGGAACCGGCACATGCCAGAAGGTATTGCGCCGGAGCGCGCTGCCGTGGCGCCTGTTCAGAATGCGGTAGGTATAGGTTTTGCCGGCGGAAAGAAAGCGGGCGTGAAAGGCGGCGGGAACCTCCCGGCCCTCCTGAACCCGGATATCCGCCGGAAGCAGATTGTTCAGGATGAAAGGAAACTTGTCCGGAGGAATCGTGCAGTCGGTATCAAAATGCACCCGCTGATCCAGGGCATGCACCCCGGCGTCCGTGCGGGAAGAGCCGGTGACCGTTACGGGATGGCCGCAGGCCGCGGACAGCTTTTCCTCCAGCACCTGCTGAACGCTGAGAGCATTCAGCTGGCGCTGCCAGCCGGCATAGGCGGTTCCTTCATATTCAACGGTCAGCAGGATACGCTTCAAAACAGAATCCCCTCCAAGATGATCAGCGCCAGAAAGACGGCGGTAATGCCGCAGGCAGCCGCGTCGTTTCCGGTCAGCTTCAGCACCCGCAGGCGGGTACGCCCCTCGCCGCCGTGATAGCAGCGGCTCTCCATGGCCATCGCCAGATCGGAAGCCCGGCGGAAGGCGCTGACAAAAAGCGGCACCAGCAGGGGAACCATCGCCCGGGCCCGGGTGACCAGATTCCCGGTTTCAAAGTCCGCCCCGCGGGCCATCTGCGCCTTCATGATCTTATCCGCTTCCTCCAGCAGGGTGGGAACGAAACGAAGGGCGATGGTCATCATCATTGCCAGCTCATGGGCGGGAAAGCGAATGACCTTCAGGGGGGACAGAAGGATTTCCAGCGCGTCGGACAGGGCGACGGGGGAGGTGGTCAGGGTCAGCAGGGAAGTGCCCACCACCAGGAACATGAGCCGCAGGGAGTAGAAAAGGGCCATCAGAAAGCCTTCCTTCGTGATCCGGATGACCCAGAAGGAAACCCAGACCGTATCCCCGGCGGTAAAAAACAGGTTCAGGAGAAAGGTAATGATCAGAATCAGGCGCAGCGGCTTCAGCCCGCGGAACAGCATATTCAGCGGAACATGAGCCATGCGGGCGGAAAAGACAATGAAAGCGGTCAGCAGCAGATAACCGATCCAGCTTTTCGCCAGAAAGACGGCGACGATAAAGACGATGGTGAGCAGCAGCTTGACCCGGGGATCCAGACGATGCACCGGACTGTCCACCGGATAATACTGGCCCAGCGTGATATTGTTCAGCAACCGGCTCCCTCCTTCCACAGACGAAGCAGGTGCTGCTTCAGCTCCTCCGGCCGGTACAGATCCGCCGGGAGCGGAACGCCCGCATCCCGGAGCCGGCAGCAGAGCTGAGCCGCTTCGGGACGGGCCAGACCGGCCGAAGTGAGCATTCTTTCCTTCGCGAAGATTTCCCGGGGCGTGCCGTCCGCGATCAGCCGGCCTTCCGCGAAAACAAGCATGCGGGAAACCAGCCGGGCCATATCATCCATGCTGTGGGAAACCATCAGAATCGTGATCCGATCCCGGGAATGCAGCTCCTCCAGCATGGACAGGATGCTGTCCCGCCCCATGGGATCCAGCCCGGCCGTGGGTTCATCGAGAATCAGGACGGAGGGCTTCATGGCCAGAACGCCCGCGATGGCGACCCGGCGCATCTGGCCGCCGGAAAGCTCGAAAGGACTGCGGGGGCCGATTTCCTTCTGATCCAGATGGACGCATTCCATGGCGTAGGCCACCCGCCGGTCGATTTCCTCCTGCGGCAGTTTCTGATTCCGGGGACCGAAGGCGATATCCTTTTCCACCGTTTCCTCAAAGAGCTGGTATTCCGGGTACTGAAAAACCAGGCCGATCCGCTGACGGAGGGCCCGGCGGTCCGTTTTTTCCGCGTTCAGATCCACGTCATCCACCAGGATCTGGCCGGAGGTGGGCTTCAGCAGCCCGTTCAGATGCTGCACGAGGGTGGATTTGCCGGAACCGGTATGACCGACAATCCCGACGAACTCGCCGGATTCCACCCGGAACGAAACATCCTCCAGCGCCACGGTCCGCAGGGCGCTGCCTTCGCTGTAGCAATGGGTCAGGTGACGGACTTCGATGGACATAAAAGCCGGCTCACCTCCCGTACCATATCGTCTACTGTCATGATTCCGGAAGGAAGAGGCATGCCTTCCGACCGGAGCTGATCCGCCAGCGCGGTCATATGGGGGACATCCAGATGCATTTTCCGCATTTCTTCCACCCGGTCAAAAACTTCCCTTGGGGCGCCTTCCGCCTGGATTTTTCCGCCCGTGATCACCAGCACCCGGTCCGCCAGGGCGGCCTCCTCCATAAAGTGGGTGATCCAGACGACCGTGATGCCCTTCTGCCGGTTCAGCATCCGGACGGTTTCCAGCACTTCCTTCCGGCCGGAGGGATCCAGCATGGCCGTCGCTTCATCGGCGATGATGACGGAAGGCTCCATGGCCAGGATGCCGGCGATGGCCACCCGCTGCTTCTGGCCGCCGGAAAGCGTATGCGGGGCGGAGTTCTCGAACCGGTTCATCCGGACCGTGGACAGGGCCGACTCAATCCGGGGAATCATTTCATCCGTCGGAACCCCCAGGTTTTCCAGACCGAAGGCGACATCCTCCCGGACGACGGTGGCGACGATCTGATTGTCCGGATTCTGGAAGATCATTCCGGCCCGGCGGCGGATTTCCCAGACCAGCTCTTCCTTCCGCGTATCATAGCCGCAGACGACCACATTGCCCTCCGTCGGCAGATAGAGGGCGTTGATCAGCTTGGCCAGCGTGGATTTTCCGGATCCGTTGTGCCCCAGGACGGCCACAAACTCCCCGGGGTGAACCGCGGCGCTGATACCGGAAAGCGCGGGCTCCGGGGCCTCGTCATACCGGAAGGTGACGTCGGTCAGGGTGATACGGTCGGTGCCATTCATGAAGAACCTCCTGGGGATCAGTTAACGGTAAGCTCAATCAGGTGAATCTGGGGAGGGGCGAGGAAACGGATGGGGAGTTTGGAGGTGCCGACTCCGTTGGAGATCAGCAGATCCGCCCGGTTTTCCGTCAGCCAGCCGGAGAGATACCGGTCCGGCACGTCATCCCCGAAGCCGAAGATATTGTTGAAAATCCGGATCTGCCCCCCGTGGGTATGACCGAAAAGCCCCAGGTCAAACCAGCCGATCCGGCCGGAGGCATCCGTAGCCAGATGAGCGTTCGGCACAATCGCGGGGCTGTGGGACAGCAGAATCACATAATCCGAGGAGGAAACCCGGGAGGAAACGGCGGAAAGATTCGGCGTTCCGCGGGTGGCGTCGTCCACCCCGGCGATATAGATGGTGGAGCTGCCCATCCGCACCGGAGCCGTTTCGTTGATCAGGGGGATCACGCCCGCCTTGCGCATCGCATCGGTCAGATGCTCGAGCTCATAATCGGTTTCCCCCCGGTCCGTATCTCCGATCACGCCGTAAACCGCATAACGCGCGTGAATATTTGATAGATTCTGAAAAAACTGGACGGCGGTCCGGTTATCCGTGCCGTAACCGCCTCCGAACAGCACGATATCCGGCTTTAAGCCGTTAATGGTATTGATCAGATTATTGATATCCGTGTTCGAAAACCAGAAGCCGTAATGAATATCGGAGAGGAAAACCACGTTCAGGTGATTGGCGTCGGCCGGCAGATCCTCCGCCCGCCGCACCACCCGCTCCGTTCTCCAGAACCGGGCTTCCACAAAGGGATAGACGAGGAAAACCAGCAGCAGGAAGATGACGATGAAGACGATCCGGCGCTGCCGTGTGTTTTTCCTCTGGTGCCGGCCGCGGCCGGAAGCGGTGGAAGCGATGGGCCAGGGCTGAGAAGATACGTGCTTTCCGCGATAGGTATTCATGCGCGCCTTCTCTCCTTTCCCTCGCAGCGTGCTGCGGAATCATCATCCTGCCCGGAGCGGGCAAGCCTGATCCGGAAGCAACTTAATATTATACACCTGTTCCGGTGATTCTTCAAGGATGGGAGAACGGGAATTCACCCGTCAGGGCCGGGAAAGATCGCTGCGCAGCAGGGACCAGAGAACCGTATCCACCATCTCTCCCTTATTGAAAATACGGCCTCTGAGAATGCCCTCGCGGGTGAAACCGCATTTTTCCAGCACCCTTCCGCTGGCCGGATTGCGAAGGTCGTGCTGCGCCTCCAGCCGGTGAAGGGGAAGATTGTCAAAAGCGGAACGGACAACGGCGGACAGCGCCTGCGTGGCCAGCCCGTGATTCCAGCAGGGACGGGCCAGGCTGTAACCCAGCTCGGCGGAGCGGTTCAGCGGGGAATACCAGACGAATCCCATCGAACCGATGACCTTTCCGGTGGATTTCAGCTCCAGCATCCAGGAGGAAGGCATGCCCTCCCGGTACAGGCGGCGCAGATAGCGGATATAGGCCAGGCTGTCGCCGACGGAGGTATGGGGATCCCAGAGCACATAGCGGGCGACTTCCGGATCGGCCGCATAGAGAAAGACATCCTCCGCATCCGTCCGAAGAGCGGTCCGGAGAATCAGATCGGCGGTTTCCAGCCGGGGCAGGCTGGAAAAATAGGCCCGGTCGGAAAAATAAGCCCGGTCGGGATCATAAGACCGTCCGGAAGAAGACTCTCCGGGTTCTATGGCCAGGCGGCGCAACAGACGACTCAGCATTTTTTTGCCTTTCGGGGGGAACGGCGGAGGCCGTACCGTCGTTATGATTGATGAACCGGTTGAATCATTCGACGGGGAACGGGGGAAGTCCTGCTCCGGCAGCGTTGACAATTCAACCGGCGGAGGCGTAAAATAGGAATGTTTGGAATCCTATATAAGGTCCGGGAGGAATGAGACATGAACCAGAAACATCATCAGGGGTACCGGCGGATTCTGGCCGCGATGCTCGCAGCGGTTATGCTGCTGTTCTCCTGCGCTGCCGCGCTGGCTGAAGATCCCACGATTCCGCAGGTGACCGTCAGCTGGACGGACGGGGAAGGCAATCCGCAGGCTGCCGTTTCCGCGCCGGTGGCCGGGACGGAGGGAAGCTACTGGATTCAGCTTCCGGCCGGAACGGATTTCAGCGCCCTGACGCTCAGTATTTTTTGGGGAATTCATCCTGACTACAGTTATAAGCTGGTCACCGCATCCGGCGAAGGAACGGATCTGAGCCAGATTCAGGTGACCGACGCGGGGAGCGAAGGGAATGAATGGAACCGGATCACGGTGATCTGTTATTCTCCGGAGGGAGAGCCCCGGGAATCCTTCGCCCTGTATCTTTCCACCCAGACCGGGGCTGAAAGCGCCGTGATCGCCGCAGAGCCGACGGAGGAGCCGACGCCGGAACCCACGGAGGAGCCGACGCCGGAACCCACGGAAGAGCCGACGCCGGAACCCACGGAAGAGCCGACGCCCGAACCCACGGAAGAACCGACGCCCGAACCCACGGAAGTTCCGACGGAAGTTCCCACGGAAGTGCCCACAGAAGCGCCGACGGAAGTTCCCACGGAAGTCCCGACGGAAGTTCCCACGGAAGTGCCGACCGCGGAACCCACGCAGGTTCCGGAAGTTCTGATCCCCGAAGCGCCGACCGAAGTACCGACCGAAGTGCCGACGGAAGTACCGACGGAGGCGCCGACCGAAGCGCCGACCGAGGCGCCGACGCCTGCTCCCGAACCCGCGCCCGCGCCGGTGAACGGGGAACTGCTGAACCGTTTCGGCGTGACCAATACCAACGTCAATATCCGGAAGGCGCCGAGCAGAAGCGGCAGCCTGGTGAAGGCGGTCAACAGCGGAACCTATGTCTATATGATCCGGCAGGAAATGAACGAAGCCGGAGAGGAA
>JAGCBO010000071.1 GCA_017652125.1 Clostridia bacterium
GGATAGGTGACCGCCAGACGGCAGCCCCGGTGACCCATCATCGGGTTGAACTCATGCAGCGGCGGATCCAGGAAGCGGATGCAGACGGGATAGCCTTCCAGCGCTTCGTACAGCTTTTCAAAGTCGCTCTGCTGATAGGGCAGAATCTTATTCAGCGCCACTTCGCGCTCTTCCGCGGTGTCGGAGCAGATCATCTCGCGGAAAGCGGCAATTCTTTCCGCCTCAAAGAACATATGCTCGGTCCGGCACAGGCCGATGCCTTCCGCGCCCAGCTCTCTGGCCTTCTTCGCGTCGGAGGGGGTATCCGCGTTGGTGCGAACCTTCAGCTTGCGATACTTGTCGGCCCAGGCCATGATGCGGCCGAACTCGCCGGCGATCTTCGCGTCCACGGTCGGGATGATGCCGTCATAGATGTTGCCGGTCGTGCCGTCGATGGAAATGAAGTCGCCCTCGTGGTAGGTCTTGCCTGCCAGCTTGAACTGCTTGTTTTCCTCGTCCATGATGATGTCGCCACAGCCGCTGACGCAGCAGGTGCCCATGCCGCGGGCCACAACAGCCGCGTGGCTGGTCATGCCGCCACGAACGGTCAGGATGCCCTGCGCGCTCTTCATGCCGGTGATGTCTTCGGGAGAAGTCTCCAGACGGACCAGAACGACCTTTTCGCCGCGGCCGGCCCAGGCTTCCGCGTCTTCCGCGCTGAACACGACCTTGCCGCAGGCCGCGCCGGGGGAAGCGCCCAGGCCCTTGCCCACGGGCTCCGCCTTCTTCAGGGCGGCGGCGTCGAACTGCGGATGCAGCAGGGTGTCCAGGTTGCGGGGATCGATCATGGCCACCGCTTCCTCTTCGCTGCGCATGCCTTCATCCACCAGGTCGCAGGCGATCCGCAGAGCGGCCTGAGCCGTCCGCTTGCCGTTGCGGCACTGCAGCATGTAAAGCTTCCCGTTCTCCACGGTGAACTCCATGTCCTGCATATCGCGGTAATGCTTCTCCAGGATATCGCAGACCTTGACGAATTCGTCATAGGCTTCGGGGAACTGCTCCTTCATCTGGGCGATGGGCATGGGCGTCCGCACGCCGGCCACCACGTCTTCACCCTGAGCGTTGACCAGGAATTCACCCATCAGCTTGTTCTCGCCGGTGGCGGGATCCCGGGTGAAGGCCACGCCGGTACCGGAATTGTTGTTCAGGTTGCCGAACACCATCGGCATCACGTTGACCGCGGTGCCCCAGCTGTAGGGAATATCGTTATCGCGGCGGTACACGTTCGCCCGTGGATTGTCCCAGGAGCGGAACACGGCCTTGATGGCGCCCATCAGCTGTTCCTTGGGATCGGAGGGGAAATCGGAACCGATCTTGGCCTTGTATTCGGCCTTGAAGGCGGCGGCCAGCTCTTTCAGATCCTCGGCGGTCAGATCCACGTCGAAGGTGACGCCCTTCTTCGCTTTCATCTCGTCGATCAGCTGTTCAAAATACTTCTTGCCGACTTCCATAACGACGTCGGAATACATCTGGATGAAACGGCGGTAGCTGTCATATACAAAACGGGCAAACTTGGGATCATCGTTACCGGCAATCATGGCCGCCACGACTTCATCGTTCAGGCCGAGATTCAGAATCGTATCCATCATGCCGGGCATGGAAGCGCGGGCGCCGGAGCGGACGGAAACCAGCAGCGGATTCTTCAGATCCCCGAACTTCTTTCCGTTGATCTCCTCCATCCGGGCAATGTATTCCATAATCTGCGCCTGAATCTCATCATTGATCTGACGCCCGTCTTCGTAATACTGGGTGCAGGCTTCGGTAGAGATCGTAAAGCCCTGGGGAACAGGAAGCCCGATATGGGTCATTTCCGCCAGGTTCGCGCCTTTTCCGCCCAGCAGTTCACGCATGGTGGCGTTTCCTTCACTGAAGAGGTACAGATACTTTTTTGACATGAACAACAATCCTCCCCGTTTCATTTTCCGCGCAGAACCCTGCGCGGCCCCATGCCGCGCCTCTCCTGCGCATCCCTGTTATTATATAATCTCAGCCCTTGATTTGCAAGCCTTTTCTTTCCTTCCGCATGGGCTGGATGGCCTGTCCGCGGCCGTTTTCGGCATCCCTCCGGTTTATTTTTCCACGCCGGTTTTCTTCAGCTGTTCAGCGCCCCGCAGCATGCTCCGGGCGTATTCCGCCGCCTGGTTTCCCAGCCCCTCCGCGCCGCTGATCATCCGGGTCACTTCCATCACGCGCCCGTCCGCGTCCAGCTCGCGGACCCGGGTATGGGTCCGGCCGTCCGCCACTTCCTTGTAAACCAGATACTGATGATCCGCCGCGGACGCGATCTGAGGCAGATGGGTCACACAGATCACCTGCTGATTCCGGGAGATGGCGATCATCTTCTCCGCCACGGCCTGGGCCATGCGCCCGCTGATCCCCGTATCGATTTCGTCAAACACCATGGCGTCCCGGCCGCCGGCTCCGGATTCCAGCACCTTCACCGCCAGCATGATCCGGCTCAGTTCGCCGCCCGAGGCGATTTTCGCCATCGGCTTCAGCGGTTCGCCCGGATTGGGAGACATCAGGAACTCGATCCGGTCATCTCCTGAAGCGGTCGGCATCAGCGGTTTCCCGGTTTCGTTTTCCGCGAAATCCACCCGGAATACGGTCTGCCCCATACCCAGCTGGGAAAGCTCCTCCTTCATCCGCGCCGCGAAGGTATCGGCCAGCGCGCGCCGGGAAGCGCCGAGGTTCTCCGCGGCGCCGCGATAGGCGGCCAGCAGTTTTTTATGTTCCACCGCCATCCGCTTCAGTTCCGAATCCAGATCGTTCAGGGTTTCCAGTTCCTGGCGCAGGCTTTCCCCGGCCGACCGGATCTTTTCCTCATCCCCGTATCGCTGCCGGAGAACGGAAAACAGGTTCAGCCTTTCCTCCAGCTCGCTGATCCGCTCCGGATCCGCTTCCATCCTGCCCAGCTCCTTCGAAAGCTGGAAACCGATCTCCTCGATTTCAAAGGACGCCGCGTCGCACCGGCGGGACAGCTCCGCCAGCGAGGGATCCTGCTCCGCGGCGGAGCGCAGCAGCCGGGCCACCGTCTGAATCTGCTCCACGCAGCCCATTCCCGCTTCATCCGCCGACAGGAGCCCGGCGGCTTCGGACAGGCCGGCCATGCATTTTTCCGTTTCCCGCAGGCCGCGGTATTCCTCCCGCAGGCTTTCCTCGGTGCAGGAAGCCGGATCCGCCCGGTCAATCTCCTTCAGCTCCCGCTCTATTTCGCGGATCCGCTCCTCCTTTTTCTGCCCGGTGCGAACCATCCGGGCATAGGCCCGGTGATTCCGGATAAAGGCTTCATAGGCAGTCCGGACCTGCTGCAGGAGCGCCTGATGCGCGTCTCCTCCCATCCGGTCCAGAAACGCGAGCTGCTGCTCCGGATCATTCAGGAACACATGGTCATTCTGGCCGTGCAGATCCATCAGCAGGGATGTGATTTCCCGGAAAACGGCCAGGGATACCAGCACCCCGTTCAGGCGGCAGGCGTTCCGGCCCCCTTCGGTGATCTCCCGGAAGGCCACCAGTTCGCCGTCCTGCGGATCAATCTCCTCCTGCTGAAGCCGCGCCAGGGCCCGATGGCCTTCCGGCAGATGAAACACGGCCTCCACCGACGCTTTTTCGCTTCCGGAGCGGATCATGCTCTTATCCGCCCGGGCTCCGAGAATCAGATTCACCGCGTCCACCACGATGCTCTTGCCGGCGCCGGTTTCGCCGCTCAGCGCGTTCATGCCGCCGTGGAAGTTCACGGTCATGCGCTCGATCAGCGCAAATTGTTGAACAGTCAGGGACTGAAGCATGGGTTTTCCTTCCTTTGCTCTCCTGTTCCGCTCTTTTTCAGGAGTATTGCGCGGGGGCTTTCGGATCCTCCGCCAGGCGGGTCAGCCGGTCCGAGACCTGCCGGGCTTCCTCCGCGTCCCTCACCACGATAAAAATCGTATTGTCTCCGGCGATGGTTCCGAGAATTTCCGGCCACTGCAGGGTATCGATCGCCTCCCCGGCCACATTGGCCGAGCCGCTCAGGGTTTTCACCACGATCATCTGTCCGGCATGGGTGACCTCCACCAGGGAATCCCGCAGAATCCGGATCAGCCGGTCGCTCACCGCGGGCTCCCGCCGGATGGGCTTCCGGTACCGGTATCCGCCCGCTTCTCCCGGCGCCTTGGTCAGATGAAGCTCCCGGATATCCCGGGAAACGGTCGCCTGCGTCACCCGGTATCCTTCCCGCTTCAGGGCGTTGGCCAGTTCCTCCTGGGTTTCGATCGGCTGCCGCTCGATCAGAGTCAGAATCGCCTCCTGGCGCTTTGATTTCATCTTTCCCTCATCCTTCCCCGGTTATTGCTGAATCGTTCCCCATTCGCTGAGCTTTCGCCGGATCAGCGTGAAAAAGCGGCTGGGATGCAGCCTCAGCAGCCGGATCCGCTGTTCGGAGGTCCGGACCGTGACCTCGTCCCCCGCATGCAGGTTCGCCATGCTCTGTCCGTCGATCTGCAGCAGAGCGGACTGAACCCGGTCTTCCTGCAGCGTCAGGCGGATCTCCGAACGGGAGGATACCACGCTGGAATGATGCTGCAGGCTGTGCGGACAGATCGGCGTAATCAGCATGCAGTCCGTCCCCGGTTCCACGATCGGGCCGCCCGCGGACAGGGAATATCCCGTGGATCCGGTCGGCGTCGCCACGATCAGACCGTCCGCCATAAACGTTCCGTATTCCTCGCCGTTGACCCGGCAGCCGACCCGGATCAGCCGGGCATAGCCTCCGCGGGAAACCACCACATCGTTCAGCGCCAGCGCGGGCCTGTGTCCCGGGAGCTCCGCCTCCAGCAGCTCCCGTTCCTCCAGGGTGTAGCGGCCGGAGAGGATTTCCTCCAGCGCGGCCTCCAGCCGTCCGGGCTCCTCCTCCGTCAGAAAGCCGACGGTTCCCAGGTTCACGCCCATCAGGGGAATATCCCACCGGATGGCCTCCCGGGCCGCGGCCAGCAGCGCGCCGTCTCCCCCGAAGCTGAGCAGCAGCTCCGGAACGGCATCCTTCACCGCCTCTCCCGGCAGAAGGGGCCTGACTCCGTGTTTCAGCAGAATCCGGGCGGCCTCCATGGCGCAGGCTTCCGCCTGGCGCTGATTCGGGAGCCAGAAAAGCTGTATCGTCTGAAACATGGTTTTCTCATCCTTTTTCCGATCTTTGATCCGGAGCGCGTTCTGATCCCCCGGCGCTTTCCGCCGCCTTCCGGCCCAGCTCCGCGTGCGCCTGTTTCACCAGCGCCGGAATATCCTCCGGATCCGTTTCCTTCCGGCCCCGGGAAGCCGGGGTCAGTTCCGCCAGGAATTCGATATTGCCTTCCGGCCCGGTGATGGGAGAAAAATCCAGACCGGTCATCCGCCAGTTCAGCGTCGGAACAAAGTCCAGAATCTGCCGGATGACCTCCGCGTGAACCGCCGGATCCCGGACCACGCCCTTCTTACCGACCTGATCCCTTCCGGCTTCAAACTGGGGCTTGATCAGCGTGTAAATCACGCCCTCCTCCCCGAGAATCCCGGTCAGCGCGGGCAGAATCAGCCGGATGGAAATAAAGCTCACGTCCATCACGGCGATCCGGGGCCGCTCCTCAAACTGCTCCGGCGTCAGATACCGGGCGTTGGTCCGCTCCATCACACAGACGCGCTCATCGTTCCGCAGCTTCCAGTCCAGCTGGCCGTACCCCACGTCAATGGCATAGACCTTCCGGGCGCCGTTCTGCAGGCATACGTCCGTAAAGCCGCCCGTGCTGGCGCCGACATCCATCACGACCTGATCATGGAAATCCGCCCCGAACCGGGTTCTGGCCTTTTCCAGCTTCAGCGCTCCCCGGCTGACATAGCGGGGGGAGGCCGCCCGGATCTCGATCTGATCCTCTTCCTGTACGGTTTCGGAGGCTTTCCGGACCCGGATTCCGTTCAGGAAAACCTCCCCGGCCATGATGGCCGCCTGCGCCTTTTCCCGGCTTTCCGCCAGTCCGCGGCGGGTCAGCTCCGTATCAATTCGCGTCTTCGCGGTCATGGCTGCTCCTTTCGAAGAACCGTCCGGATCCGGCCGGCCATCTGATCCGGCTGCAATCCGGCATCCCGCATCAGCTTTTCGTGATCCCCGTGCTGGATAAAGGCATCCCCGACGCCGAAGCACCGCACGGCGCCTTTCCATTCCGAATCTGTCAGATACTGCAGCACCGACGCGCCGAATCCGCCGCTCAGCATATGCTCTTCCGCCGTAAAAACGGGCGTGCCCTCGGGAAGGCTTCCGAGCAGCCGTTCATCGAGCGGTTTGACGGTGGAGCAGCTGACCACCCGGACCGAAATCCCCTCGCCGGCCAGGATTTCCGCGGCCTCCATAGCCTTGCAGACCATGCTTCCCACGGCCAGAAGTACCGCGTCCCCGCCTTCCCGCACCGTCTGCCAGCGCCAGGGAACAAAAGCGGCGTGCTTTTCCCCTTCCCCGGGATGCGGCAGGTATTTGGAATAGCGGATCACGCACGGCGCGTCGAAGCGACCGCTCCAGCGGATCATGTCCACCAGCTCCCCGGCGTCCGCCGGCGCCAGCACCGTCATTCCCGGAACCGGCAGCGTCGCCGCCAGGTCAAACAGCCCGTGATGCGTCTGTCCGTCCTCCCCGCCGATTCCGCTGCGGTCCAGCAGGAAGGTCACGGGCAGCCGCTGCATGGCCACGTCATGAATCATCTGATCATAGCAGCGCTGATAGAAGCTGGCATAAACGGCGAAATAGGGTTTCATCCCGCCGGCCGCCATCCCGGCGCACATGGTGGCCGCGTGCTCCTCCGCAATGCCCACGTCGATCACCCGGTCCGGAAACTCCTCCGCGAAATGATCCATGCCGGTGCCCAGCTTCATCGCGGCGGTCACCGCCACGATCCGGGGATCCTCCCGGCTCATCTCCGCCAGCGTGGTCGCCGCCATATGCCCGCAGGAGGGCGCCTTGGGAAGCTTGATGCGGCCGCCGGTTTCAATATAGAAGGGCGGCGTGCCGTGAAACGCTTCCGGCTTCTTTTCCGCCTGCTCGTACCCGTTGCCTTTCCGGGTCAGCACATGAATCACGCAGGGTTCCGGGGTTTCCCGGGCCATCCGGAGCGTCCGCTCCAGGCTCTGGATATCATGTCCGTCGATGGGGCCGAAATAATGAAAACCCAGCGCCTCGAAGAATCCGATTTCCGAATCCTTCATCACCAGGGACTTCATCACGTTCTTTCCGCCGTGAATGACCCGGTACAGCGGCTTCCCCACCACCGGCCACTGGCCGAGATGCCGGACCCGCTTCTTGGCCTTCTGCCACCTGCCGCTGACCCTCAGCTTGGTCAGATAGCCGGACAGGGCGCCTACGTTGGGGGCGATGCTCATCTCGTTGTCGTTCAGGATCACCATCATCCGGGTTTTCTGCTGTCCCGCGTCGTTCAGGGCTTCATAGCACATGCCGCCCGTCAGCGCGCCGTCCCCCACAACCGCCACCACGTCGTACTGTGCGTTCAGAAAATCCCGGGCCCGGGCCATGCCGAGGGCCGCGGAAATGGCCGTGCTGGCATGACCGGTTTCGAAACAGTCGTATTCGCTCTCCTCCCGCTTCGGAAAGCCGGCGAGCCCGCCGTACTCCCGCAGGGTCTGAAAACGGCTGTAGCGTCCGGTAATCATCTTATGCACATAGCTCTGATGGCCGACATCGAAGATCAGCTTATCCTCCGGCGTGTGAAAGACGCGGTGAATCGCCAGGGTCAGCTCCACCACGCCCAGATTGGAGGCCAGATGACCGCCGTTTCTGGACACGGTGCGGACCAGCTCTTCCCGGATCTCCTCCGCCAGGGTGTTCAGCTCCCGCAGGGACAGGGGCTTCAGATCCTCCGGCGACTGTATCGTTTCCAAAATCATGTTTCAATGCCTCGCGCTGTTGATTCGCTTTCCCCCGCTCCGGTCAGAGACTTCCTCCCGGGCCGCCCTTGGCTCCCTTGCTTCCCTTGGCGCCTTTGGCTCCCTTGCTTCCGAAGGAGGCCTGGCTGAGAATATCGCTGGAATAGGCGTAGGTCACCGCGTTCCGGTCTCCGTGGGCTTTCTCCGCGCATTCCACCATCCGGTCGATCAGCGCGCTGTACTTCAGGCCGGCATTCTCCCACAGATAGAAGCTGAGGCTGCCGGGAATCGCGTTGATCTCCGTAATGTACAGCTCTCCGCTGTCCCTGTCGAACATATAGTCGATCCGAACCACGCCCTTGCAGTCCAGCATCGTAAAGATCTGCCGGCTCAGGGACTGAATTTTTTCCTTCAGCTCGTCCTCGATGGGCGCGGGCAGCACCCGGTGGAGGCTGGCCATGCCCTTGCTGCCTCCGCCGGCCAGATACTTTTCATTGAAATCCAGAAACGGTTCCCCGCCGGTCAGGGGCATCTCGATGGGAGAGGCTTCCGTCTCCTCATCATAGCCCAGCACGCTGCAGTTCAGCTCGATGGGCTGGTTCAGCCCCTTCTCCACCAGCACCCGCCGGTCGTATTCGAAGGCCAGCTCCAGGCTGTCCCGCAGCCCCTCCGGGCCATCCGCCCGGCTGACGCCGATGCTGGAGCCCTGATTAGCCGGCTTGACGAACACGGGATAACCCAGGCTTTCCCCGATCCGCCGGATTTCCCCGTCCGGATCGGCCTCGAACCGGCGCCGGCTGGTCCATTCTCCCGGAAGCACCGGCAGACCGCCGCCCCGGAAGAACTGCTTCATCATGATTTTATCCATGGCGACGGCGCTTCCCGCAACCCCCGTGGAGGTATAGGGCAGGTTCGCCAGCTCCAGCAGCCCCTGCAGGGTTCCGTCCTCTCCGTTCAGCCCGTGCATGACCACCAGAAAGACATCGACCCGGGCGGCAATGACGGTTTTCTCCTTCTGAAACAGACCGCCGGTCGTTTCCGTGGCCAGCAGCGCGCCGGAACCGGCCGTCAGATCCAGCCGGACCTTCCGGATCCCCGCCGTCTTCGGAGAGAAGCCGCGGAAGGTTTCAATCTTTTCCAGCGCCTCCCCGGTATACCAGCAGCCATCCTCCGCGATATAGACCGGGATCACGTCGTACTTCTCCCGGTTCACGTGATGCATCAGCTGCACCGCGCTGATAATCGCCACTTCTCTTTCGCAGCTCCGGCTTCCGAAGATCACACCCAACTGTTTTTTGCTCATGCAGTTCTCATCCCCGTTATCCTTCATAATTATCCGGCAGGTCGTTCTCGAACAGAATCACGTCCTCCGGTCCGGCGTTCGCCGCGATCCACTGCTGCGCTTCCCGCAGATGGTTCACCGTCACCACCCGGTCCGCCGGGAAACCGGCGGCGCTCAGACCCTCCCGGATGTTTTCCGCCCGGCGGACGCCCACCAGAATCGCCAGGTCGCAGCAATCCGCCATCATCTCGCCGAACTGCCGGTTCATCCCGGCCTCCCGGTCTCCCAGCTCGACCATACCCGGCGTCACCGCGATCCGCCGGCCGGGAAATCCCTTCAGCGTATGGAAGGCCTGCTCCGCCCCGACGATATTGCTGTTGAACGCATCGTCAATCACCGTATAGTTTCCCGGATGCCGGATCAGCTCCAGGCGGTGCGCCACCGGCTGAAGCTTTTCGATGCCGCGCCGGATCTGCTCCTTCGTCAGTCCCATCCGGCTGCATACCGCCGCGCACAGCACGATGTTTTTAATGTTCAGCTCTCCCAGCAGCCGGGTCCTGCAGGGAATGCGTTCGCCGTTCAGCATCAGGTCGAACCGGCTTCCTTCCGGGCCGGTCTTCAGGTTTTCTGCCCAGACATCGTCCTTTTCCGGATCCAGGCCGGCAATCAGCTTCGGCTTCCCGGTCCGTTCATACAGGCCGCGGCAGATACCGCCGTCGTCCGCAAAGCAGCACAGACCGTCCTCCGGAATCGCTTCCATCAGCTCGTATTTGGTTTTCGTCACCCGCTCCTGGGTCCGGAAGGTGTCCAGATGCTGCGGGCCGACGGAGGTCAGAATCCCGATCTCCGGGCCGACCAGCCGGCAGAGCTCGCTGATCTCTCCCACATGCCGGGCTCCCATCTCCGCGACAAAAACCCGGTGCGCTGGCTGCAGATCGTTCCGGATGACCTTGGTCACCCCCATCGGTGTGTTAAAGCTGCCGGGCGTAACCAGGGTATTGTACTTTTCCCGCAAAAGCGTACCCAGGATAAACTTGACGCTGGTCTTTCCCCAGCTGCCGGTAATGCCGATTCTGATCAGATCCGGACGCTCCCGCAGGCGCTTCTGCGCATCCCGGAAATACA
>JAGCBO010000009.1 GCA_017652125.1 Clostridia bacterium
GATCCTGCGAAGATTCCCCAGGAACCGGGCTCCTCCGGCTGGTATAAGCTGCGGGAGACGGAGGCGGTGAACGGCTACGCGGTTTACGGCGAGGGCACGGACCGGCTGGTGATCGCGCACAACCTGATCGGCCGCTGCCGCCACAGCGGGTATTACGCCAAGCCGGTGGGCTTCCGCATGCACGGCATGGAGCGCGGCGGAACTTCCCGGGCGGCAAAGGTCTATAACAATATTTTCTATGCCTGCGGCGAGGCGGCCATCGACTTCCCGACGCGGGACAACCAGGCGGACGGCAATCTGTACGTCCGGATGCAGGGCGGCTATCTGCGGGTCATGTATCCGGAACCGGAGGCCTGCCTGAATCTTCCGGCCTGGCAGGAGTTCTACGGCTTCGACCTGAACGGTCAGAACGCCTGGTTCGACATCGACTTTGACGAGGAAAAGCGGACCGCAGCCTTCCGGACCGCCGGGGACGCTCCCTTTGGTCTGGCCGCGCAGCTTCGCCGGCTGCAGCTGATCCGCGATCCGATGGCGGTGCAGGCTGTTCCCGCGGCGGAGGGCGTGCTGTGTGATTTCAGCGGGAAGGAAAGAGCGGCGGACCGCGTCATGCCGGGTCCGTTCGCGGCATGGAGTCCCGACCTGGTATTCCCGCTCGGGAAGTGAAGTCCGGGCCGGAAAGAATGATCAGATCCATAGCGGCCTTTTTCAGTTGAGGCGCCTTCCGCAGCCGGAACGGGGACCGGACACCGTTCAGACTGCGGAAGGCGCTTTTGCCTGCGCAAAGACAGAAACCCGGCCTGGTCCGGAACCGGCTGCGTGGGATTTTGGTTTTTTTGGCGGATCGGAGAGAAAAATTGCCTATTTACTCAATAGGCGGATGAAATTCACGGGGGATCCGGTTGACCGGATGCGCCGCATATGCCATAATAAGCAGGATCTTCACTGCCCGGAAGAACAGGATGAGCCTGGGCTGAAAGGAGCGCCATGAACAGAGAAGAAATCACCCATTACAGCGAATGCCTGGATCGGGAAATGCACATCATGATCTACGGTCAGGGCGGAGTCCCTTTTCTTTCGTTTCCGACACAGGATTCCATGTGCCATAACTATGAAGATTTCGGGATGATCCATCACCTGGCGGATTTTATTGAAGAGAACAGGATTCAGCTGTTTGTCGTGGATACCGTGGACAGGGAAAGCTGGTCTCTCAAAGGGTGGGACAATGAATTCCGTGCCGCGCGCCAGGAACAGTATTTCCATTATATTGTCGATGAGGTGATCCCGCTGATCCGGACTTACAATCCGGAAACCCCGGCGGTCACCGGCTTTTCCATGGGAGCGGATCATGCGGCCATCACCTTCCTGCGCAGGCCGGATCTTTTCAGGGGAATGATTGCCCTGTCCGGGGTCTATGACGCGGATTATTTCTTCGACGGATGGATGAATCCGACCCTGTACGACAATTCCCCGGAACGTTTTCTGCCGAATATGCCGGAGGATCATCCCTGGATCCGGCTGTACAACGAGCGGAAAATCATTTTCTGCTGCGGTCAGGGAGCCTGGGAAGAGGACGGCGTCCGCACCCTGAGGAATCTGGAGCGGATCTTCCGCGGGAAGGGAATTGAAGCCTGGTGCGATTTCTGGGGATACGACGTGAATCATGACTGGCCCTGGTGGTTCAGACAGATGAGGTATTTCCTGCCCTACATGCTGGACGATCAATGACGGGAAGAAGGACTGGTTTGCATGAATTTTGTTTTTATCTCTCCGCATTTTCCCCATACCTACTGGCAGTTCTGTGACCGGCTGCACCGGAACGGCATCAATGTGCTCGGCATCGGCGACGCGCCGTATGACAGCCTGGAGGCGCCGCTGAAGGCGGCGCTGACAGAGTATTACCGGGTGGACAGCCTCGAGGATTACGACCGGGTGTACCGGGCGGTGGCCTTCTTTGCCTTCCGGTACGGGAAAATCGACTGGGTGGAATCCATGAACGAGTACTGGCTGGAGCAGGACGCCCGGCTGCGGACGGATTTCAATATCACCACCGGGATCCGGTCGGACCGGATCCACTTCATCAAGGAAAAGAGTCTGATGAAGAAGCTGTATCTGGAAGCCGGCATTCCCACGGCACGGCAGCATATCGTTTCGGACCGGACCGCCGGGGAAGCTTTTATTCAGCAGGTCGGATATCCCGTGATCGTCAAGCCGGATGTGGGCGTCGGCGCGACGCATACCTGGAAGCTGGAAAACGAAACGGACCTGCAGGCTTTCTATGACAACCCTCCGGCGGTTCCCTATGTGATGGAGGAGTTTGTGGAGGGGGAAATCTGCTCCTATGACGCCATCCTGGATTCCCGGTGCGAGCCGCTCTTCGAAAGCATGACGGTGTGGCCTCCCGTGATGGATATTGTCAACAAGGATCTGGACCTGATGTATTATACCTGCCCGGAAGCGCCGGAAAAACTGCGGGCGCTGGGCCGGAAAACGGTCCGGGCCTTCGGCGTGGACCGCCGGTTCGTTCATCTGGAGTTTTTCCGGCTGACAAAAGAGCGCAAAGGTCTGGGCGGGATCGGGGATTTTGTGGCGCTGGAAGTGAATATGCGCCCCGCGGGCGGCTATACGCCGGATATGATGGACTTTGCCCATTCGACGGACGTCTATCAGATCTACGCCGATATGGTGGCCTTCGATGCCCGGAGAATTCCGGAATCGGCGGAGCACTTCTACTGCGTTTACGCCAGCCGCAAGGACGGGCATACCTACGCCCGGACCCATGAGGAAATCATGACCCGGTACGGAAATCAGATGATGATGCAGGAAGAAATGCCGCCGATGAACTGGCCGCAGATGGGGCGGTATATGTATACCGCCAGGCTGAAGACCTTTGAGGAGGCACAGGCGTTCATCCAATTTGTTCAGGGCGCCTGATCCCGTTTCCGTGACCCCATGAGAACCGTCCCCATGACGCATCAGAAGGAGAAAGCATGCTGAATCAGTTTTCCAGAACCCAGCTTCTTTTCGGAGCGGAGGCCATGGACAGGCTATGGCAGAGCCGGGTGGCCGTTTTCGGAATCGGCGGGGTAGGGGGCTATGCGGTGGAAGCGCTGGTGCGTTCCGGAATCGGTACGCTGGATCTGATCGATGACGACCGGGTCTGCCTGACGAACCTGAACCGTCAGCTTCACGCCACCCGGAAAACCGTCGGAAAATATAAGGTGGATGTGGCGGAAGAACGGGTGCACGAGATCAATCCGGAATGCCAGGTCTATACGTACAAAACGTTTTACATGCCCGATACCCGGGATCAGTTTGATTTCACGCAGTATGATTATGTCATCGACGCGATCGATACGGTGACGGGAAAGCTGTCCCTGATTGAAGCGTCGAAGGCGGCCGGAACGCCCATCATCTGCTCCATGGGAGCGGGAAACAAGACGGATCCGACGGCATTCAGAGTGGCTGATATCTATCAGACCTCCGTCTGTCCCCTGGCGCGGGTCATCCGGAGCGAATGCCGGAAACGGGGAATCAGACATCTGAAGGTGGTATACTCCACAGAGCAGCCGGTCCGGCCTCTGGAAGATCCGGCCATCAGCTGCCGCAGTCACTGCATCTGTCCGCCCGACACCCGGAAGTGCACGGTCCGGCGGGATATTCCGGGCTCCACCGCGTTCGTTCCGTCGGTGGCCGGACTGATTATCGCGGGAGAAGTTATCACAGATCTGGCGGCGGCTGCCCTTCCCTGACCTGAGCCATGTCCGCGGGTGACTGCGGCGGGAAGGATCAGGGCGGGACAGCTGCCGACCGAAAAAAGACAGGAGGAAACCAGAATGAAAATCGCAGTCAGATACTACACAAAGACGGGGAACACGAAGCGGCTTGCCGAGGCAGTCGCCGGGGCGGTCGGCGCCGAAGCGCTTCCGATCAGCACACCGGTCACCGAGCCGGTGGACATCCTTTTCCTGGGCAATTCCTATTATGCCTTCAGCATTGACCCGGAGGTGCGGGATTTTGTCCGGGGGCTGGATAAAAACAAGGTCGGCAAAATCGTCAACTTCGGGTCGGCGGCCATGCTGAATTCCACCTGGAAAAAGGTCAAAGCGGAGGCGGATAAAGCCGGCATCCCCGTGGATGAGCGGGAGTTTCACTGCAAGGGCGAATTCAAGGGACTTCACAAGGGGAAGCCGGATGAATCGGATCTGAAGGCCGCGGCCGAATTTGCCCGGAATATCGTGAGGTGAGCGGAAGTGAAAGCGCCTTTTTCACCCTACCTGAATGAGCTGGCTCCGGGGCTGAAAAAACTGATCGGCCTGCTGCGGGAACGCTATGACTACGTCAGCGTTCTGTCGACGGATTCCGTCGGCTTCCAGGTGAGAATTTCCCAGCGGGCCAAGTCCGTTACCCGTGAAACGATGACGACGGAACGGGGCACGGTGGTTCGGGTATACCGGGACGGGCTGTATTCGGAAGCCGCGTTTACCGGCTTTGATCCGGAAAACGCCGAAGCGTTCTGCCGGGAAATCACGGAGGAGCTGGACGCGCAGCTGGAGCTGCTCCGGGAAACGGGAACGCAGCCCTATGAGACCGGGATTCTGCCGGATGAGGAACGGCGGATCTTCGTGGAGATGGAGACGGAGCGCCTTCCGGAGACCGAGGATATGGCGGCTCTGGTGACGCGGCTGAGCGAAATCTCCGATGAGGGCGTCCGGACGGGAGAGAACCTGATCGACTGCATACTGCGCGCTTCCTCCACGCATATCTGCAAGCTGTTCCTGACGGAACGGCAGGATCTGCGCCAGAGCTATGTCTACAGCGAGGGCGGCATCGCTGCGCTGGCTTCCCGGGACGGGCGGACCGAAATGGCCTATACCTCCGTTTCCGGCCGCTGCGGGCCGGAGCTGTTTGACAGCCTGCGGGACAAGCTGCCGGAAGCGCTGCGCATTGCCGAAGACCTGCTCCGGTCCGAACGGGTGGAGCCCGGAGAGTACGACGTGATCACCTCGCCGGAAGTGACCGGGCTGATCGCGCACGAGGCCTTCGGCCATGGCGTGGAGATGGATATGTTCGTTAAAGGCCGGGCTCTGGGGGCTGAATACATCGGAAAACGCGTCGGGTCCGATCTTGTGACGATGCATGAAGGCGCGCTGTGCGCCGTGGACGTGGCCTCCTACGCCTTTGATGACGAGGGAACGCCGGCGGGGGATGTGACGGAGATAGAAAACGGAATTCTCCGCACCGGCATCTGCGACGCGCTGAGCGCGCTTCGGCTGGGAACCGTGCCGACCGGAAACGGAAAGCGCGAGAACTTCGCGCACAAGGTGTATACCCGGATGACCAATACGGTCTTCGATTCCGGCAAAAACACCCTGGAAGAGATGATCGCCTCGATTCAGAAGGGCTATCTGCTGCAGGGAATGCAGTCCGGCATGGAGGATCCCAAACACTGGGGCATCCAGTGCATTATCGACCGCGGATATGAGATTGCGGACGGTAAGCTGACCGGGAAGGTTGTTTCCCCGCTGGTCATGACCGGTTATGTGCCGGATCTGCTGAACTCTGTCAGCATGGTTTCCGGAGACCGGGAAACTTTCGGCTCCGGCGGATGCGGCAAGGGACATAAGGAGTGGGTCAAGGTTTCCGACGGCGGCCCTTATCTGAAGGCGAAAGTGAGGCTGGGATAAATGATGAAATCCTGGGATCGGCTGATCGAACTTCTGCGGACCTCCGGAGCGGACGCGTGGGAAGCCGCGGATGTGGAGGAAAAAGGCTGGGAATTCTACTTTATCCGCCGCCGTCTGGATCAGAACCGCGCCAAACGGGTGCGGAATTTTGACGTGCGGGTATACCGGCGGCTTGAGGACGGAAAGTATCTGGGCTCCGCCGGCGCAAAGATTCCGGCGGATGCCTCGGAAGAGGAAACACGCCGGATGATCGCGGATCTCTGCCGGAACGCGGAATATGTCCGCAACCCGGCGTATACGCTGAATCCGCCCGTTCAGGCGGAGAAGGCGGAGACGGAGAAGCAGGCGGATGTCCGCGCGATCAGCGCCGGTTTTCTGCACGCGCTGCGGTCCGTTCCGGAAACGGAAACCGAAGATCTGAACAGCTGCGAGATTTTTGTCAGTGAAATCCGGCGGCATTTTATGAACAGCGAAGGAATCGATGTGACGGAGGTTTATCCCGCATCCATGCTGGAGACGGTGGTGAACGCGCGGAAGGAAGGCCGGGAGATCGAGCTGTACCGCCTGTATCACAGCGGCAGCTGCGATGAAACGCAGGTGATCCGGGATCTGAGCGAAACGCTGAGCTATGGCCGGGACCGCCTGAACACGGTTCCGACCCCGGCGCTGGGGCAGGCGGACGTGGTTTTCTCCACGGACGCGGCCCGGGAGATCTATGACTGGTTTATCACCCGGATGTCCGCCGGAGCCGTTTTCCGCGGCATATCCGACTGGAAGATCGGCCAGGAGGTTCAGGAGGGCGGAGACGGGGACCGGGTCACGGTGCGCGCGGTCCGGGAACTGCCCAACTCCTCCCGAAACACCGCCTATGACAGCGAAGGAGCGCCGGTGCGCGATCTGACGCTGATCGAAAACGGCCGGGCGGAGCATTATTTTGGCTCCAGACAGTTCAGCCAGTATCTGCATCTGGAAGATTCCTTTATTGCCGGAAACTTCGAGGTGACCGGGGGCAGCGCGACAGCGGAGGAGCTGCGGCAGGGTTCCTGCCTGGAGATCGTTGAGTTTTCCGATTTCCAGGTGGACGAAATTACGGGCGACCTCGCCGGGGAAATCCGGCTGGCCTACTGGAACGACGGCGGGAAGCGCATCCCGGTCAGCGGCGGCTCCGTCTCCGGTTCCATGCGGGAGCTCGCGAAGACAATGCGGTTCTCCTCCGCCGGCCGTCAGTTCGATAATTACCGGATTCCGGAAGTGACCCGGCTGAAGAACGTCACGGTGACGGGAATCCGGGAAACGAAATAAAACCCCGCCGGTCGGACGGCGGGGTTCCGCAGGGCGCGATTATCTGCTTCGGCGGTCTCTGCCGATATGACGGTAGTATTCCCGCTTATCGGCAAACATGTTGATTTCCGCCTCGTTGACCAGCCCGTGCATGCTGATGCCGCCCTGCGCCTTTTCTCCGATGGCAGTGCCGAAGGATACATGGTAGCCCTTCCGGGACATATCCCGCTGCAGCTGCCTGATCTCTGTCTTCAGGCTTTCCGGATCGGCATCCACCCGGACGGCCACGAACTCGTCGCCGCCGATGCGATAGGTGTGATCCGCCCCGAAGCGCTGCTGCATGGCTTCCGCGACTTCGCGCAGCATCCGGTCTCCCGCGGGATGACCCTTGGAATTGTTCATTTCATGCAGGCCGTTTACATCCGCATAGATACAGATCACATTGGTTTTGCACATCCCGGGGTATTTCCGGATCTGGTTTTCATAGTGATTGCGGTTTTTGGCTCCGGTCAGCAGATCCGTCTGACTCATGTATTCAATCTGCCCGGACTGGGAGAGCGCGCGGATCTTGATGCTCATGATGAAGAGGGTGGTGGCGACAGCCAGCACGCCGAAGGTGATCACGTTCCAGATATCGCTTTCCGCCACGCTCGGATCCTTATATGCGGACACGATCCCGCAGAAGATCGCGGCGGTGGCCGCTATCATGGCGGAGAGCCGGATCGGACGGTCATAGAAGAGCAGCGGGCTGACCAGCAGAAAGGCTACCGCCGATACGGCCGGCTTTTCCGCGTGAAGCATCGAAACATAGATCCCGAAGGCATAGAGCGTAATCTCGAACAGATGGACAAACAGCGTGACGATGGCGGGACTCTTCGGCAGCACCAGGCGGGAGTACAGCTGAATCAGCAGCATGGCCGCTCCGCATACCAGGTAGATTGTACTGTTTACCGCGGCGAAGCCCTGGGTGATCTTGCTTGCGGCAAACAGAAGAAAAAACATCGCGGCTCCCAGCCAGGAGAACAATTTCAGCAGTTCCAGATTTTTCCTGCGGATCTGGGGAAGGAGTTTCTGATATTCTTCTTTTTCCACTCCCGCATAAAGGAACAGCTTCCACAGTTTGTGAATGACAGTCATGAAACCTCCATCTCAGTGATCGTTCGGGCGGGTTTTGAACGGCGCCGGAACCTGTAAAGCAAAAACCCGGAGATTGCGTTCCCCGTATCGGGCTGCTCCTTTCATATTTTGCAGTGTAAATCGGTTTTCGTCAAGGGAGATTCCCCAAATGTCCGGAAAAAAGGGTCGGGAGGAGCGGCTGAAGAAGGAACAGCCCGAAGCTATACAGAAAAATAATATAAGGGCGTCGGAAAACAGGAAGGAACCGATCCGGATGAGGAGCGGCGGATGACGGACGAAAATAACAGAGGGAACCCGCAGGGGAAAAGGAGAAAAGTCATGACGGTGATTGCCATAGTACTGGCGGCGCTCGTGGTTGTGCTGGCAGGGGCCGGTTTTTATGCGGCCCGGGTTGCCATGACCGCGAGACGGATGACATATGAGGACGCCCGGGTCTGGCAGGAGGATCATTATGATATCTCCTGGTATGATCCGATGGAAAAGACGGATTATACGGTGCCCGCCCCGGACGGACATCTGCTGCACGCGCAGCTTCTGAAAAATCCGAAGGAGAGCCATCGCCTGATTCTGCTTTCCCATGGCTATACGGATAACCGGCTGGGATCGCTGAAATACGCGCGCCTGTATCTGGATCTGGGATTTAATGTGATCATCTATGACCTGCGGGGGCACGGCGGGAATGAGCCGGGGCTCTGTACCTACAGCCTTCTGGAGAGGAAGGACCTGCTGGCCATGATTCAGGACAGCCGGGCCCGGTATCCGGATACGGTGCTGTTCGGCCTTCACGGCGAATCCCTGGGCGCCGCCACCTCCATCGCGGTGCTGGAGGATCATCCGCCGGTGGATTTTGTGGTGGCGGACTGCGGATTCAGCGAGATTGAGCCGGTGATCCGGGGCCTTGTGAAGAACAGCCATATTCCCGGCGTGGCGGTGGATCTGGTTTCGCTCTGCGCTAAGATCCGTTACGGTTTTTCCTTCCGGGATATGCGGCCGATTGAAAGCCTGGCGGATAATACCATTCCGATTCTCTTCATCCACGGGGCGGAGGATACCTTTATTCCGCCGGAACACAGCGAAAAAATGAAGGCGGCGACAAAGGGCTATGCGGAGCTTCATCTGATTCCCGGCGCGGCTCACGCCCAGTCGGTTCTGACCGATCCCGAAGGCTACCGGAAGATTCTGGAAGCATGGGTGGAGCGCTTTGATCCCGCAGCAGGGAGCACGGTCTGAATCAGAAACACGGATCGGACGGCGGCTGTGCGTGAGGACGCAACGCCTGCCTGACAATAAATACTGCAACAGAAAGGGAGGGTTTGCTGCATGTTTTCATTCCATTACTACACACCGACAAAGGTTGTCTTCGGAAAGGACACGGAAACAAAGGTTGCCGAACTGGTCCGGGAGTTCGGCGGAACAAAGGTTCTGATTCATTACGGCGGCGGAAGCGTGGTTCGCTCCGGACTGCTGAACCGGGTGACCGGGCTGCTGGATGATGCCGGAATCCCTTACGTCACGCTGGGCGGAGCGGTTCCCAATCCCCGGCTGGGCCTGGTGTATGAAGGCATCGAGCTGTGCAAAAAGGAAAAGGTGGACTTCCTGCTGGCGCTGGGAGGCGGAAGCGCGATCGATTCTGCCAAGGCCATCGGCTACGGAACCGCCAATGAAGGGGATGTATGGGATTTTTACGATTACCGGCGGGAAGCGGCGGGATGCCTGCCGCTGGGCGTGATTCTGACCATTGCCGCCACCGGCAGCGAAATGAGCGATTCCTCCGTGATCACCAAGGAGGAAGGATGGGTCAAACGGGGATACAGCAGCGATTACGGCAGACCCCGGTTTGCGATCATGAATCCGGAGCTGACCATGACCCTGCCGGATTATCAGACGGCCTGCGGCTGCACCGATATTATGATGCATACCATGGAACGGTATTTTACCAACGGCGGCAATATGGAAATCACGGACGCGATCGCGGAAGGATTGCTGCGCACCGTGATGCAGAACGCTGAAATTCTGGCCCGGGATCCCCGGAATTATGATGCCCGGGCGGAGGTCATGTGGGCCGGAAGCCTGTCCCATAACGGTCTGACCGGCTGCGGAAACGACGGCGGCGACTGGATGACCCATAAGCTGGAGCATGAACTGGGCGGGCTGTACGACGTGGCGCACGGGGCCGGCCTGGCAGCCATCTGGGGAAGCTGGGCCCGGTATGTATATCTGAACTGCCTGCCGAGATTCCGTCGGTTTGCCGTCCGGGTGATGGATATACCGGAGGAAGGAACCGACGAGGTAATTGCCCTGAAGGGCATCGAAGCGCTGGAGAATTTCTTCAGGCGTATTCATATGCCCACCAATCTGAGGGAGCTGGGAGTCAGCGCCACAGAAGAGGATCTGGTTCTCA
>JAGCBO010000072.1 GCA_017652125.1 Clostridia bacterium
CCGTTCTCCAGCAGATCCGTGACGGGGCGGATGTGAATCTTTTCAATCTCCCCCACATAGCCCAGCCGGGGATCCTTGACGGTGCACTGGAGCAGGCGCCCGTCCATTCCGGAAAGACCGATGGCCCGGCCGCCCTGCATCTCCAGCAGATTGACCAGGGTCTTGTTCACCTTTCCCGCCAGAACCATCTGCACGATGTCCATGGTTTCCCTGTCGGTCACCCGCAGGCCGTCCACGAATTCCGGCTTTTTGCCCAGGCGATCCATGAGCTGATTGATTTCCGGTCCGCCGCCGTGCACCAGCACCACCCGGACCCCGATCAGCCAGAGCAGCACGATATCCTCCATCACCTGCTCCTTCAGGTGTTCGTTGACCATGGCGTTTCCGCCGTATTTCACCACGACGGTTTTTCCGGTATAATGACGGATGTGCGGCAGCGCCGCGGTCAGCACCTCGGCCCGCTCCATATTGGTCAGTTTTGTCATTGATTCCCCCAGGGACGTCCGTCCCCGCTCCTTTCGCCGAAAAAATCAGGAACGATAGTCCCCGTTAATCTTAACATAGTCATAGGTCAGATCGCAGCCCCAGGCCGTGGCCTCCTCTTCGCCCATTTTCAGGTCGCACAGGAAGCGGACCGCGCGTTCGGACAGCAGGGCCAGCGCCTTTTCCTCGTCAAAAACCTGTACCCGGCCTTCCCGGTAGAAGGAGAGATTTCCATCCGGACCGACCAGCTCCAGCTCGATGCGGGAGGGATCAAAGACCGGACCGGCATAGCCCAGGGCACAGAGAATCCGGCCGCAGTTGGCATCCTTGCCGTAGATCATGGCCTTGACCAGGCTGGAGGAAACCACGGAGCGGGCCAGCTGACGGGCGTTCTCCTTTGTATCCGCGTGAATCACCCGCATCTCGATCAGATGGGTGGCGCCTTCGCCGTCCCCGGCCATGATCACGGCCAGCGTCCGGCAGACCTCGAACAGGGCTTCCCGGAACAGGGCGTAGCTCTCATCCTCCTCCTGAATGCAGCGGTTGTCCGCCAGGCCGTTCGCCAGAACCAGCAGGGTATCGTTGGTGCTGGTATCCCCGTCCACGGAAATCATATTGAAGGTATCCGGAACCACCGAGGAGAGCGCTTTCTGGAGCAGCGGCTGGCTGATGGCGCAGTCCGTCGTCAGATAGGCCAGCATGGTGCACATGTTCGGATGAATCATGCCGGAGCCCTTGCTCATTCCGCCCAGATGGACGGTGACCGTGCCCTGCCCGTCCGCCGCGGGAAGCTCGAAGGCCACGGCGGTCTCCTTGTTCACGGTATCGGTGGTCATGATGGCCCGGCTGGCCAGCGTGCCCGCTTCCAGGGTATCGGAAAGCTGAGCGGCCATGCGGTTGATGCCGTCCGTCATCCGGTCCAGCGGCAGGGCGGGCCCGATGACGCCGGTGGAGCCGAGCATGACCAGCGAGGCGGGAATTCCCAGCGCGGCGGATGCGGCTTCCGCCGTCTGGCGGCACAGGGCGAGACCGGGCTCTCCGGTAGCCGCGTTGGCGACGCCGGCATTGACGACCACCGCCTGCGCCTGGCCGGACTGATGCAGGATATCCTGATCCCAGATCACCGGCGCGGCCTTGAACCGGTTGGCGGTAAAGGTTCCGGCGAGCGCGCAGGGAACCGTGCTGCAGATCATGGCCATATCCATCCGGCCCTTGTATTTGATGCCCGCCTCGCAGGCAGCGGCCTGAAAGCCCTTTGCCGCGGTGACGCCTCCGGCGATTGTCTTCATGGTCAGCCCTCCTCCCCGATAAACCGGGTGATGTTTTTTTCGTTCAGCACAAATTCGTAGTAGTTCACATCCGACTGGCGCCAGCCGATCTGCTTCCAGAAGGCGTTGCCCGCGTCATTGGAAGGGAAGGCGATGAGCGCCACCTTGTTGATGCCCAGGGCCCGCAGCTGATGCATGCACCAGCCGACCATCTGGGTTCCGATGTGGCGGCGGCGGTATTCCTTCGCCACGCACACATGATACAGGGAACCCTGGCGGCCGTCGGAGCCGCAGAGGATGGAGCCGACGATCCTTCCGTTCATCCGTGCGACCACGCTGGTCGTGGGATTCCGGAGGATGAAGCGCTCGATATCCTCCCGGGAATCATCCAGGGCCCGGATGCCGAAGCCGCGGATCGTCATCCACAGCGCCCGGACCTCTTCATAATCCCCGATGGTCATCGGCCTGATGCTCAGCTGATCCATCCGGACGCTCCCTTCAGACCGGTTCCTTCCGGCAGGCCCAGCACCAGATTCATGTTCTGAATGGCGGCGCCGGACGCGCCCTTGCCCAGGTTGTCAAAGCGGGAAACCAGCAGGATGCGGCCCGGCCGGCCGAAGACGGCCACCTCCAGATCATCCCGGCCCTCCAGCGCTCCGGCGGACAGGAAGCCGCTCTCATCCGCCGCGTCCGCGTAGTGAACCAGCCCGTCGGTATAGCGGCTGCGATAGACTTCGGCGATCTCCTCCGGCGTGGCGTCGGTCTCCGCGTCCGTCAGGGGAACGGTAACCTCCATGCCCGCGTAATAGGGGGCCACGACGGGGCTGAAGACCGGAGGAACCTCCAGGCCGCAGAGCGCCGCCATTTCCGGCAGATGCTTATGGCTCTGACTCAGGCCGTACTGCCGGGGAGCCTGCAGCAGCGCGGGGCGGTCTTCCGCCTCATACTCCGCGATCATCTTCTTTCCGCCGCCGGAATAACCGGTCAGCGAAAAACAGGAAAGGCGGGCGCTCTGTTTCAGGAGGCCCGCGGAAACCAGAGGCGCCACCAGGGAAATAAACCCGGTGGCGTGGCAGCCGGGATTGGCGATCCGCCGGGAAGAGCGGATCCGGTCCCGCTGCCCGGGAAGCTCCGGAAAGCCATAGACCCAGCCCGGAGCCACCCGATGAGCGGTGGATGTATCAATGAGAACCGTCCGGGGAGAGGAAAGAAGGGAAACGGCTTCCCGGGCCGCGTCGTCCGGCAGGCAGAGGAAGGCCACGTCCGCTTCGTTCAGCGCGGCCTTCCTGGCCTCCGGATCCTTCCGGCTCTCCTCCGGCAGCGTAATCACCGTCAGATCCTTCCGGGAAGCCAGACGCTCCCGGATCCGCAGCCCGGTTGTTCCGGCGCTGCCGTCAATGAAGATGCTGGGCATGAAAATTCCCTTTCTTACTTTTTCGCGTTCGCGGCATCCACCAGGGCCTGCACCTTTGTGGGCAGCCCGAAGAGGGTGATGAAGCCGGCGGAATCCTTCTGGTTGTAATCGCTGGCTCCGAAGGTGGCGATATCCTCAGAATAGAGGGAATAATCGCTCCAGACGCCGGCCTTGATGATGTTGCCCTTGTAGAGCTTGAGCTTCACCTTGCCGGTGACCTTCTCCTGCGTCTTGTCCACGAAGGCGGAGAGGGCTTCCCGCAGGGGGGAGAACCACAGGCCGTTGTACACCAGCTCGGCGAAGGTGATGGAGAGCTTCTGCTTCTCATGCATGGTCATCTTGTCCAGGCAGACGGATTCCAGCGTCTCATGCGCCGTGTACAGAATGGTGCCGCCGGGGGACTCATTCACGCCGCGGCACTTCATGCCGACCAGCCGGTTCTCCACGATGTCGATGATGCCGATGCCGTTGGCTCCGCCCAGCTCGTTCAGCTTCAGAATGATATTCTTGGCGGACATCTTTTCCCCGTCCAGCGCGACGGGAATGCCCTTTTCGAACTCCAGGGTGACATAGGTGGGCTGATCCGGCGCGTCCAGGGGAGAAACGCCCATTTCGAGGAAGCCGGGCTTCTCATACTGGGGCTCGTTGCCCGTATCCTCCAGATCCAGGCCTTCATGGCTCAGATGCCACAGGTTCTTATCCTTGGAATAATTCGTTTCCCGGGTGATCTTCAGCGGGATATGATGCGCCTCGGCGTAATCAATCTCCTCATCCCGGGACTGAATCGTCCACTCCCGCCAGGGGGCGATGATGGGCATATCCGGAGCGAAATGCTTGACGGCCAGCTCGAAACGCACCTGATCGTTGCCCTTCCCGGTGCAGCCGTGGCAGATGGCATCCGCGCCTTCCTTCTTCGCGATCTCCACCAGCCCCTTGGCGATGCAGGGCCGGGCGTGGCTGGTGCCCAGCAGATAATCCTCATAGACCGCCCCGGCCTTCATGGTGGGGATAATATAGTGATCGACATATTCATCGGTCAGATCCAGCACATACAGCTTGGAGGCGCCGGTCTTCAGCGCTTTCTCCTCGAGGCCCTCGAGCTCGTCCGCCTGCCCGACGTTGCCGGAGACGGCGATGATCTCCGGGTTGTTGTAATTCTCCTTCAGCCAGGGGATGATGATGGATGTATCGAGACCGCCGGAATAGGCGAGGACGACCTTCCTGATGTTTTCCTTGTTCATGATTCCTTCCTCCTTCGTTCTAAATATGCATGGAATATACACGATCCGAAAGCCTTTGTCAAGAGGGAAAATGTAGAAAAATTAAGAAAGAATTTCAAAAAGCCGAGGAAGAACAGAAAATGAATATATGCAGCAAAACATGAATATTTATAAATTATGATGCATAAAAAAGAACCGGGGAACAGGAAAACCGTCCGGAAAAAGCGTCCGGAAAAGCCTTGGAAAAAGCCGGAAGCTGCAGGTGGTTTTCCGGGCGGAAGTATGATACAATCATAAGATACGGAAAGGAGGGAAGACGGATGCTGGAATGCTGCACGCTGGGCACGGGCGGGACGCTGCCTCTGCCGGACCGGGCGCTGTCTTCCCTGTATCTCCGGGTGAACGGGCAGGCTTTTCTGCTGGACTGCGGCGAGGGAACCCAGGTGGGGATCCGCCGCCTGGGCTGGGGGTTTAAGTGCCTCGAAGGGCTGGCGATGACTCATTTTCACGGGGATCACTGCACCGGCCTTCCCGGGCTCCTGCTGAGCCTTGAAAAGGCCGGGCGGGAGGAGCCTTTTCATATCTGGGGCCCGCAGGGGCTGAAGCGGGTCACGGAGGGTCTCTGCGTGATCGTTCCGAAGCTGAGCTTTCCGGTGCTGCTGCATGAGCTGCCTCCGGCTGGAGGGAGCTTTGAGATCATCGGGCTGCAGATCCGGGCCTTCCCCGTGGATCACGGGGGCATTCCCTGCTTCGGATTCCGGATTCATCTGCCCCGGGCGGCGGCTTTCGATCCGAAAAAGGCGGAAGCGCTGCATGTTCCCCTGGCGGACTGGAAGCGGCTGCAGGCCGGGGAAAGCGTGCGGGTGGGGCTGCGCAGGATTCATCCGGAGGATGTGACCGGCAGTCCCCGGAAGGGAATCACGATGGTTTTTTCCACCGATACGCGCCCCTGCGAAACGCTCAGAAACGCGGTGACGGACGCGGATCTGCTCATTCTGGAAGGAATGTACGGCGAGGAAGAAAAGCGCCCCCTGGCGGTGAAGAATCATCACATGCTCTTTTCGGAGGCGGCGGAGATAGCCCGGGACGCGGACGCGGGCGCGCTGCTGCTGACGCATTTCAGCACCAGCCTGGAGGAGCCGGAAAGCTGCCTGCCGGCCGCGCGGGAGATTTTTGAACGAACCTGGACGGCGGCGGACGGCGAAACCGTGACGCTGCGATATCCGAAGGAAGAGGAAAAAGCATGGATCAGTTTGTGCTGAAAGCGCCCTATCAGGCCAGCGGCGATCAGCCGCAGGCGATTGAAGCCCTGGCTGCCGGAATTCAGGCGGGTCTGAAGAATCAGATCCTGCTGGGGGTCACGGGGAGCGGAAAAACCTTTACCATGGCTTCCGTGATCGAAAAGGTTCAGAAGCCCACGCTGGTGATCGCCCACAACAAGACTCTGGCGGCGCAGCTGTGCACGGAGCTGCGGGCTTTCTTTCCGGACAGCCGGGTGGAATATTTCGTCAGCTACTACGATTACTATCAGCCGGAAGCGTATATCGCTTCCTCGGATACCTATATTGAAAAGGACGCCTCCATCAACGACGAGATTGACCGGCTGCGCCACAGCGCCACCGCCGCCCTGCGGGAAAGAAAGGACGTGATTATCGTCGCGTCCGTCAGCTGCATCTATTCCATGGGGGATCCCAGCGAATACGAAGGAATGATGATCAGCCTGCGGCCGGGAATGGAAATCCCCAGAAGCCGTCTGATCCGGGATCTGATTGATATTCAGTACGAACGGAACGACGTGGAATTTGCCCGGGGAACCTTCCGGGTCCGGGGGGACGTGATCGAGATCATTCCCGCGGGGGAACATGAGAAGGCGCTTCGGGTGGAATATTTCGGGGACGAGATCGAACGGATCTCCGAAATCGATGCGGTGAGCGGCCATGTGCTCGCCACGCTGGAGCACGCGGCGCTTTTTCCGGCGACCCATTATGCCACGGATCCGGACCATATGGAGGAGCATATCGGGGATATCGAGGCGGATCTGGCGAAACGGATCGCGGAGTTTGAGGCGGCGGGCAAGCTGCTGGAGGCGCAGCGGATCGCCCAGCGCACCCGGTACGACATCGAGATGATGCGGGAGATCGGCTACTGCCAGGGCATTGAGAACTATTCCCGCTATTTTGACGGCCGCAAGCCCGGAGACGCGCCCTATACGCTGCTGGACTACTTCACGGGGGACTTTCTGGTCATGATCGATGAAAGCCACGTGACGGTGCCCCAGATCCGCGCGATGTACAACGGAGACCGGGCGCGGAAGGAAACCCTGGTGGATTACGGCTTCCGCCTGCCTTCCGCCTTCGATAACCGGCCGCTGCTGTTTTCCGAGTTTGAGAAGCGGATCGGACAGACCGTGTTTGTATCCGCCACCCCCGGCCCCTATGAGCGGGAGCGGGCGGATCAGGTCGTGGAGCAGATCATCCGGCCGACGGGGCTGCTGGATCCGGAGGTCGTGATGAAAAAGGCGACCGGCCAGGTGGATGATCTGGTCGGGGAAATCCGGAAGGTGACCGCCCGCGGCGAGCGGGTGCTGGTCACCACGCTGACGAAGCGCATGGCGGAAAGCCTGACAGAATACCTGAAGGATCTGGAGATCCGGGTACGCTATCTGCACAGCGATATCCAGACCATGGAGCGGATGGAGCTTCTGCGGGATCTGCGCCTGGGTGAATACGATGTGCTGGTGGGGATCAACCTGCTGCGGGAAGGGCTGGATCTGCCCGAGGTGGCGCTGGTCGCCATCCTGGACGCGGACAAGGAAGGCTTCCTGCGGAGCGAAACCTCCCTGATCCAGACCATCGGGCGGGCGGCCCGGAATGTGGACGGCCGCGTGATCCTCTACGGGGATACCCTGACGGACAGCATGATGAAGGCCATGACGGAGACGGACCGCCGGCGGGCGATTCAGAAGGCGTATAATGACGCCCACGGCATTACGCCGGAGAGCGTGCGCAACGCCATCCGCTCCGTGATCGAAATCACGAAGAAGGTGGAGGACGGGGCCGCCGCTCCGCTGAACGAGGATGAGCGGAACGCGCTCATGCGGCAGATTGAGGACGAGATGCTTTCGGCGGCCAAGGGGCTTGAGTTTGAGCGCGCGGCCAAACTGCGGGACCGGCTGCTGGAACTGAGGGGAGAAGCCCCCATGAAGGACGATGTACAGCAAAAAAGACACCGAAGAAGGGAGCGGACCAGAAAGTGACACAGAAAACAAAACGGAAATCAGGCTGGGGCGGCATTCTGACAGCCGCGCTGCCGGGAGCGATTCTTCTGATCGCCGGGTTTATTCTCGCACGTCCCTATATTCTCAAGGCCTTCGGCCTGGCGCTGAAAACGGTGGTGAAAAGATGAGTACGAACCGAAAAACCCGGCGGAGCCCGGGCAGGGCGGCCAGAGGCATTTCCTGGGCGCTGGCGGCCGCTCTGAGCCTGATGCTGACTTTTGCGCTGGCGGGCGCCGCGGCGCTGTATGTGATTCAGTCCCAGGGTCTGCACGAACGGGTGGCGTCCAATGAGGAGCTGATCCGGCAGGAAACGGAATGGGCCCGGGACAAGATCCGGGATCTGGCGGAGGAATACGGCTTCGAAGCGGACCGCACGCTGGCGGTGCTGGACAGGGAGATGCTGGCCCGACGGAATCTGGCGGGGCTGACCTGGATCCGGGATACCGTGAACTCCGGCAAGCCGAAACAGGGGCCGAAGGTGGATAACGGAGAGATCGAGGAGATGCTGAGCGGGCTGCTTCGCTTTCCGAACCTGAAGGATCAGAATCAGATCAACCAGGCCTACGGCGACGCGACCGCGGGGATTGTCCGGATCGTCGGGAACGCGACCTTCTTTTTCCGCAGCGATCTGACGGATCTGGGTCTGGAAAAGATCCGGAATTACGCCGATATCCGCAGCTTTCTGAATCTGGTGAACCGGCTTCCGCTGATTCTGGGCATTCTGGCGGCAATCATCGCCGGTCTGATGATCCTGCTGGTCGCCGGGGATCCGAGGGAAGCGCTGAAATACGCGGGCTGTTCGCTGGGCGGCGCGGGCATCCTGACCGCCATCAGCGGCGTGCTGATCGTCCTGCTGGATCTGCCGGGAGCCGCCGCTGCGGCCAACGGCCGGCTGGCCACGATGATCCGGCTGATCGGGCAGGAGCTTCTGCTGCCGCTGATCCTGACCGTCGTTCTGCTGCTGGCGGCCTACGGGGTCTGCCTGACCTTCTATTCCCGCAGAAACCGCCGGCCTGCGGCCGTGCAGTCCGGAACGGAAGGGGCCGCGGCGGAAATGCCGGCAGCGGAAGGGATTGCAGCGGAAATGCCCGCGGCGGAAACGTCTGAACCGGAGGAACCGGCAGCGGAAGGGACGCTTTCAGAAGGAACGATTTCAGAAGGAACGCCTTCGGATGAAACGTCTTCAGATGAAACGCCTTCGGAAGAAATCTCTTCGGAGGAAACTCCTTCGGAAGGAAGGACGGAGAAATGAACAGGATCCGAACCGTTCACAGGATCCGTTCGCCCAAAATTCCGGAGCCGCTGAGGCTGGCGGTCGCGTCGGATCTGCACAGCTCGGAATTTGACGATGTGATGGAGGATTTTGCCCGCTGCGACGCGATTCTGCTGCCGGGGGATCTGGTGGACCGCCACCGGCGGGACAACCGGAACGCGGAGCGCTTTCTGCGGGAGGCTCCGGAAGCGGCGCCGGTTTTCTACTCCATTGGGAATCATGAGCGGAAATACCGTCACCGGGAAGAGTTTCTGGCCAGGGTCCGCGAGAGCCGCGTGACGCTGCTGGACGATGCGGAATGCCTCTTCCGGGGAATCCGCCTGGGGGGACTGAGCAGCCGCCGGGGAAAAACGCCGGATCTGGCGTTTCTGGACCGGTTTGAGCGGGAGGACGGCTTCCGTCTGCTGATGTGCCATCATCCGGAAGTATGGCGGGATTATGTGAAGGGCCGGGATATCGACTTTACGGTATGCGGCCATGCCCACGGCGGCCAGATTCAGATTCTGGGCCGGGGACTGTACGCTCCGGGACAGGGTCTTTTTCCCAGACTGACCCACGGGCTGTATGACGGCGGAAAGATGATGCTCTCCCGGGGAATGACCAACGGAGCGAAGCCCCGGGTCCCACGGATCGGGAACCCCTGCGAGCTGATTATTCTGGAACTGATTCCCGGTGAAGATACGGGGAAAGAGGATTAAGGACAAGCGAAGACAAGGAGAAGGACAATGAATCAGGAAGATCTGAAGCTGCTGATGGACTGGTTTGAGAAGAACAAGGATCACAAGCTGAACTTTCTTGAAAAGGAAGCGGTCAAGCTGGCGGTCAAGAAGGCGGAGACTGTGGGGGATCTGCTGCAGACAGCCCTGAATCTGCTGAAGAAATAAACCACCTGAAACGACAGGCCCGGGAAACTCTACATTGACAAACATGGGAAAACCGGTTATAATCCCCGTAACCTCAAGGAGATTGGAAACACCTTGAACCCGGGTGACGGCGTCAGGGTGTTTCTTGTGTATGAAAGGAGCTTATGGAATACCATGGCAGAAGAAAAGGGCACCGTTCTGACAGAGAGCGGGCTGAAAAAGCTTGAAGAACAGCTGGATTATCTGATTTCCGTCCGTCGGAATGAGATCAGCGAGCAGATCGCCGTAGCCCGCGGGTTCGGGGATCTGAGCGAGAACGCCGAGTATGACGAGGCGAAGAAGGAACAGGCGAAGGTCGAGGCGGAGATTACCCGCCTGCAGGCTACGATCCGTACGGCGACCGTGGTGGCGGATGATGAAATCAGCACGGAGCGGGTTTCCGTGGGGACCATCGTCAAGGTCAAGGATCTGGACGACGGGGAAACCTACGAGTATGCCATCGTCGGGGCGAACGAAGCGGATCCCATGGAGGACAAGATTTCCAACGAAAGCCCTGTCGGCGCTGGCCTGATCGGCGCAAAGAAGAATCAGACGGTGACGATTCAGATCCCCGCGGGTCAGCTGCAGTACAAGGTGCTGGCCATCAAGAAGATGTAAGAAGAAGTGATTCAGGAAACTGTGGCGGGGAAAAGACCCCGCCACGGGCAGTATATAAGGAGAAGAGCATGGCGGGAACGGAAACTCAGAACATCAATGAACTGCTGCAGATCCGCCGGGACAAGCTGAAGGAGCTGCAGGAAGCGGGCAGGGATCCCTTTGTCATCACCCGATATGACGTAACCCATCACAGCGGGGAAATCCGGAGCAACTATGACGCGCTGGAAGGGCAGGAGGTTTCCATCGCGGGCCGGCTCATGTCCAAGCGGATCATGGGCAAGGCCTCCTTCTGCAATGTGCAGGATCTGCAGGGAAATATCCAGTGCTATGTGGCCCGGGACGCCGTAGGAGAGGAATCCTATAAGGACTTCAAGCGGATGGATGTCGGGGACATCGTCGGCCTGAAGGGAACCGTTTTCAAGACGAAAACAGGGGAGATTTCCGTCCATGCCGCCAGCGTGACCCTGCTGAGCAAGAGCCTGCAGATTCTGCCGGAGAAGTATCACGGCCTGACCAATACGGATCTTCGGTACCGGCAGCGGTATGTGGATCTGATCATGAACCCGGAGGTCCGGGATACCTTCATCAAGCGGTCCAGGATCATCTCCTCCATCCGGCATTATCTGGATGCCCAGGGATTCATGGAAGTGGAAACGCCCATGCTGGTTTCCAACGCCGGCGGCGCGGCGGCGCGTCCCTTCGAGACGCATTTCAATGCCCTGGATGAGGACTTTAAGCTGCGGATTTCCCTGGAGCTGTATCTGAAGCGGCTGATCGTCGGCGGCCTGGAGCGGGTCTATGAGATTGGGCGCGTGTTCCGGAACGAGGGTCTGGATACCCGGCACAATCCGGAGTTCACCCTGATGGAGCTGTATCAGGCCTATACGGATTATCACGGCATGATGGATCTGACGGAGAACCTGTACCGCCATGTGGCGCAGGAGGTTCTGGGAACGACGAAGATCGTCTATAACGGCATTGAAATGGATCTGGGCAAGCCCTTTGCCCGGCTGACCATGGTGGACGCGGTGAAGCAGTATGCCGGGGTCGATTTCGACGAAATTCATACCCTGGAGGAAGCCCGGGCCGCGGCGAAGGCGCACCATGTGGAATACGAGGAGCGCCATCAGAAGGGAGACATTCTGAATCTGTTCTTCGAGGAATTCTGCGAGGAGCATATGATTCAGCCGACCTTCATCATGGATCATCCCATCGAGATTTCTCCGCTGACCAAGAAAAAGCCCGGCCATCCCGATTATGTGGAACGGTTCGAGTTCTTCATGAACGGCTGGGAGATGGCCAACGCCTATTCCGAGCTGAACGATCCCATCGACCAGCGGCAGCGCTTTGCCCAGCAGGAGGAGCAGTTCGCCGCCGGCAATGAGGAAGCGAATCACACGGATGAGGATTTCCTGAACGCCCTGGAGATCGGCATGCCTCCGACCGGCGGCATCGGCTTCGGGATTGACCGGATGTGCATGCTGCTGACGGATTCCGCGGCGATCCGGGACGTGCTGCTGTTCCCGACGATGAAGCCCCTGGAGCCTCAGAACGCCGAAAAATAAGGCGCTCGGACAATCCGGGACATAGGAGTGCGTCAAAAGTGCGTCAGTTATCGGACGCAATGAAAATGCTATTTTTACTAAACGCTGACGGTACGTTAATACCGTCTAATGGGGAGACAAACCGCTCATTGTTTGTGGAAAGGGCAGCCGGTAAGGCTGTCCTTTTCTCATACAAATCATTTTTGACGTGAGATACTTACGTAAGAAGCAAATTATGTTCCGTAGATAGTGGTGTTTTCGATTAATAAAATGAACTAAGAAATTATAGGAATATCTTTTGAGTTTCTCGGTCATTTACAATTACTTAATACACTGTCCGGCAGCACGAATAGGTTGTTTTATACCTATTATTATGATATAATAGGAGTGGAAGGGAGCGCGAGATGATGAATATCGATACGAATTCCATTGTGACTGCTACTGAAGACAATCAGAACTTTTCCCGCGTGGCCAGACTTGCTGAAAAGCGGGGAAAAGTTGTTGTGTTCAAAAACAACCGTCCCAAACTGCTTGTGATCGACCTGGATACCGAGCCTCAGATCGAGATGAGTGAGGACGAAAAGCTGGA
>JAGCBO010000073.1 GCA_017652125.1 Clostridia bacterium
GGCCCAGCTTCTTCGCATACTGCAGGATCATGCCCTTCACCCGGTCGGAGATGGAAAAGGAGGGATAAACCGAAAAGCTGTCGCCGCTGTGAATGCCGGTGCGCTCGACCAGCTCCATGATGCCGGGCACGAACACGTCCCGCCCGTCGCAGATGGCGTCGACCTCGACTTCCTTGCCGCGGATATATTTATCCACCAGGACCGGCTTATCCTCATCGATTTCCACCGCCGTGCGGAGGTAGTGGCGGAGCTGCTCCTCATTGCCCACAATCTGCATCGCCCGGCCGCCCAGGACGAAGCTGGGGCGGACCAGCACCGGATAGCCGATTTCCTCCGCCGCGCGCACGCCGTCCTCCACGCGGGTCACCGCCCGGCCCCGCGGCTGCGGAATACCCAGGCGGATCAGGATCTTTTCGAAGCTGTCCCGGTTTTCGGCGCGTTCGATCGCCGCGCAGTCGGTGCCGATGATTTTCACTCCGCGGTCCATCAGGGGCTGCGCCAGATTGATCGCCGTCTGGCCGCCCAGGGAAGCCACGACCCCCTCCGGCTGTTCAAAATCGATGATGGCCATGACATCCTCCGGCGTCAGCGGCTCGAAGTAGAGCTTGTCCGCCGTGGTATAGTCGGTGGAAACCGTTTCCGGGTTATTGTTGATGATGATGGCTTCGTAGCCGGCCCGGCGGATCGTCTGCACCGCGTGCACCGTGCTGTAATCGAATTCCACGCCCTGGCCGATCCGGATCGGGCCGGCGCCCAGCACCACGATCTTTTTCCGGTCCGAGAGCCGGGAATCATTCCGGCCCAGATAGCTGGAATAGAGATAGGCGATATATTTTCCCGTGTGCAGCGTATCCACCATGCGGAAGACCGGGACGATTCCGTTTTCCTTCCGGAGGCGGTAGATATCGACATCCTTCCGATGCCACCGCCGGGCGATTTCCTCATCGGAAAAGCCCATTTCCTTGGCCCGGCGCAGGAGCTCCGGATCCCCGGGGGCGGCGTCCAGCCGCTTTTCCATGTCCGCGATTTTTTTCAGGCTTTCCAGGAAGAGCTCCGTGATCAGGCTCCTCTCATGCACGGCGGCGATGCTGACGCCCCGGCGGATCAGCTCCATGACCGCATAGAGCGTATCCGCGTGGAAGGAGCCGATATAATCCATCAGCTCTTCGGTCGGTACCGCATCGAAACGGGCCAGGCGCAGATGGCACACGCCCGTTTCCAGGCTGCGGACGCTCTTGAGCATGCATTCCTCCAGGGTGGAGCCGATGCCCATGACCTCGCCGGTGGCTTTCATCTGGGTGCCCAGGGCGTTGCTGGCCGAGGTGAATTTGTCAAAGGGGAAGCGGGGAAATTTCGCCACGATGTAATCCAGGGCGGGCTCCGCCGCCGCCGTACCGCCGGCGACGGGGATTTCCTCCAGCGCCATGCCCAGCGCGATTTTCGCCGTGACCCGGGCGATCGGGTAGCCGCTGGCCTTGCTGGCCAGGGCCGAGGAGCGGCTGACCCGGGGATTCACCTCGATCAGATAATACCGGCTGGAGCGGGGATCCAGCGCGAACTGGACGTTGCAGCCGCCCTCGATTTTCAGCGCCCGGATGATTTTGATCGCGCTGTCGTTCAGCATTTTCAAATCCGCGGGGCTCAGGCTCAGGATCGGCGCGACCACCACGCTGTCGCCGGTATGCACGCCCACCGGATCCACGTTTTCCATGCCGCAGATGGTGATCGCCCGGTCATTGCTGTCCCGCATGACCTCGAACTCGATTTCCTTGTATCCCCGGACGCTTTTTTCCACCAGCACCTGATGCACCGGGCTGAGCCGGAAGGCATTGGCGCCGATCTCCGTCAGCTCCGCCTCGTTATTCGCGAAGCCGCCGCCGGTGCCTCCCAGCGTGAAGGCGGGGCGCAGGACGACGGGATAGCCGATTTTCTCCGCCGCGAGCCGGGCTTCCTCCAGGGAGTAGGTAATTTCGCTGGGGATGACCGGTTCCCCGATGCTCTGGCAGAGCTCCTTGAACTTTTCCCGGTCCTCCGCCTTTTCAATGCTTTCTCCGGAGGTGCCCAGGAGCTCCACGCCGCATTCCCGGAGAACGCCTTTCTTTTCCAGCTGCATGGCCAGATTCAGTCCCGTCTGGCCGCCGATGCCCGGAACGATGGCGTCCGGGCGCTCGAAGCGCAGGATCTTCGCGATATATTCCAGGGTCAGCGGCTCCATATACACCTTGTCCGCGATGGATGTATCCGTCATGATGGTGGCCGGGTTCGAATTGCAGAGCACCACTTCGTAACCCTCTTCCTTCAGGGCCAGACACGCCTGGGTTCCCGCGTAATCAAACTCCGCCGCCTGCCCGATCACAATCGGGCCGCTGCCGATGATCAGCACCTTTCGAATATCAGTCCGCTTGGCCATACCGCTCATCCTCCTCCGTATAAATCGTTTCTCCCCGCCGGAGGGTTTTCAGGCAGCGCCCGTAAACCGTTCTGCCGGCAAAGGGGGTGGCTTTTCCCAGGCTCGCAAACTCTTCCGGACGAATCTCCCAGCAGGCGTCCAGATTCCAGATACACCGGTCGCCCGGATCCGGCGGAATGCCGAAGCGGCGGCGGGGCGCGCCGGCCATCCGGTCGACGAGGGTTTCCAGCGGGAGGATTCCGGGGCGCACCAGCCCGGTATAGAGCACCGGAAAGGCGCATTCCAGACCCACCACGCCGAACGCGGATCCCGCCAGTCCCCGGCTTTTTTCCTCCCGGCTGTGGGGCGCGTGGTCCGTGGCAATCATATCAATCGTTCCGTCCAGCAGCCCTTCCACCAGCGCCTCCCGGTCCTCCCGGGAGCGGATCGGCGGATTCATCCGGAAGCGGCCGTCCTCCTCCAGCATGCTGTCATCCAGGAGCAGGTAATGCGGCGCTGTTTCGCAGGTGACATCCACGCCTTCCCGCTTCGCCTGGCGGATCAGGGAAACGCTTTCCCGGCAGCTGATATGGCAGACGTGATAGGCGCAGCCCGTCTCCTTTGCCAGGCGGAGATCCCGGGCGACGGGCCCCCATTCGCTTTCGGAGCAGATGCCCCGGTGCCCGTGGCGCCGGGCATACTCCCCGTCGTGAATATATCCGCCGCGCAGGAGGCTTTCATCCTCGCAGTGGGCGGCGATCAGTTTGCCAAGCTTCCGGCAGCGCTCCATCAGGGAGCGCATCATGCTTTCGCTCTGCACCCCCCGGCCGTCGTCGCTGAAGGCGATCACCCGGGGCGCGAGGGCTTCGAGATCCGCGCTTTCGAGGCCCTTTTCCTCCCGGGTCAGGGCGCCGTAGGGATACACATCCGTCACCACGCCCGGGGAGCGGATCAGGGCTTCCTCCTCCGCCAGATGCTCCGGGGTGTCCGGCACCGGCTTCAGATTGGGCATGGCGCAGACGGCGGTATAGCCGCCCCGGGCCGCCGCGCGGCTGCCGGAAACCATCGTTTCCTTATACGAAAAACCCGGCTCCCTGAAATGCACATGCACATCGCAGAAGCCGGGAAAAACAGAAAGTGCCATCGCTTATGCTCCTTCCGCAATAAAAAGCTCCGCCGGAAATCGGCAGAGCTCGGAACGCATCAAAACAGCAGCCTCCGAATCTTGCCGACATCTCTGTATCGACTTAAAGATCGGTACCGCAGTACTTTTTACCATAATCATCCCTGCTTGTCAAGGGAAGAATCCGGGGTTTCCTCCTCCTTTCGGCTGCGAACCCGCTCCATCACATTGCCGAAGCCCAGGGTGACGGCCTGGGCGAGCAGCCGGTTAAAGACCCGGCGGGCTTCCGGCGGAACTTCCTTCCGGTTGCCGATCATTTTCATCAGGCTTTTCAGCTTTTCATTGGTCAGCTCGCTCATCGTGGTCGCCCGGGTCGATTCCGCCAGACGGAACATGGCATCCACAAAGGCGCCCCGCTGCTCCGGCGTGCTGTTTTCCAGCCAGTCGTGAAGGGTGTCCCGCACGACGGAGGCCGTACGGTCAATGCTTTCCATTTTCTCGAAGTCCGGCCCGTAAACCTGCCAGGTCATGGGATCATGCTGGGAGATGCCCGAGGCGACCGAGCGCACCACCGTATAGCGCTCGCAGTAATCCATCAGGAGACCGATAATGCTCGTCTGGGGAAGGTAACTGTAAATCCGGTCCACGATCCGCGCATAGCCATCGCTCGTAAAAATATCATGATGCATGCCCGGACCGTCAAAATTCCAGATGCTTTCAATCCGTTCCTGGATTTCGGCGGAGACGCAGGCGGCCGCATAGACCGCCAGGTTGCCCCCCTTGCTGTGGCCCACCAGGCGCAGCGGCCGGTCCGTCAGCCCTGCCACCTGCTCCAGATAGGCTTTGGCCGCCTCCTGGCCCGGAACCACCGGCTGATAGGCCATATTGAAATCCTCCCGCCAGCCGATCAGGGTATTATCCGTTCCGCGGAAAGCGACGCAGAGCGTATCATCCGGCAGATCGATGCACATGGCGGAAAACTGCATTTCCATCGCCGGATTGGTCAGGGCAATATAATAATGGATCCGGCAGTCTTTGAACCGCGGGCTGCCGGCCATCGCCCGGAAAACCTCCTTCCGGGGCGGGAAGCTCGCAAAGGGGCTTTCCTGAAGCAGATCGATTCGCTCCGCTTCCTCCAGGGTCCAGCCCCGCGCGTTATCCACGCTGTGAAAATCCAGATAGCTCAGGGTGGCCATCAGGAGCGCGTCCACGGCGTTCCAGGGCGAAGCGGTCAGCCCGATATCTCCGCGCCAGGCCACATAATCCTTCATGTTCGCCATACTCAGGCCCCTCCTTCCGCGGTTTTTTTCATTTCTTCCCACTCCTCCCGGGTAATCAGGCATTTTCGGGGTTTGCTGCCGTCCTTGGCGGCGATAATGCCCCGCTCTTCCATTTCGTCCGTCAGCCGGCCCGCCCGGGCATAGCCGATTTTCAGCCGCCGCTGCAGCGTGCTGGTTGAAATCTGGCCGTCGTTGACGGCATATTCCACCGCCTGGTCAAACAGGCTTCCGTCGCCCCCGGGCGCGTCTCCCAGCCCGGTGATCAGATCCGGGCCCGCTTCCTCCGCCGCGCCGGAGATCGCCTGCAGCTTCTCCAGAACATCCGGATCATAGGTGCTGGGATTGGCGCTCCGGACATGGGCGGCAATCCGGTTCACTTCCTCGTCGCTCAGGAAGCAGCCCTGAACCCGGACAGGAGCGAAGGAACCGGTGGGCAGATACAGCATATCGCCCCAGCCCAGGAGCTGGTCCGCGCCGCCGCGGTCCAGAATGGTGCGGCTGTCCACCGCGCTGGAGGTTTTAAAGGCAATCCGGCTGGGGATATTGGCCTTGATCAGTCCGGTAATGACGTCCACGGACGGCCGCTGGGTGGCGACGATCAGATGAATGCCGGCAGCCCGGGCCAGCTGCGTCAGGCGGCAGATGTATTCCTCCACATCCTTTTTGCACACCATCATCAGATCCGCCAGCTCGTCGATAATAATCACAATCCGGCTCATCGGCTTTTCCTGGGGGCCGATTACCGCGTTATAGCCGTCCAGATTACGGACTTTCCGCTCCGCAAAACGGTCGTAACGCTCCATCATTTCGGCCACGGCCCAGGCCAGGGCCGCCGCCGCCTTATGCGGATCGTTCACCACGGGGATCAGCAGATGCGGAATATTGTTATAGCACTGCAGCTCCACCACCTTCGGATCCACCAGGATCATTTTCACCTCATCCGGGCTCGCCCGGAAGAGCAGGCTGTTGATGATCGTATTAATACAGACGGATTTACCGCTGCCGGTCTGACCGGCGATCAGCATATGCGGCATCCGGGCCAGATCGCAGACGATCGGATTGCCCGCGATATCCTTGCCCAGGGCAACGGTCAGGATGGAAGAGGCGCTCTGCATCTTTTCGCTTTCCAGCACTTCCCGCAGCGTCACCGTGGAAACCTTCCGGTTCGGCACTTCCACGCCGACCAGGCTTTTGCCCGGGATCGGCGCCTCGATGCGGACGGAGGTGGCCTCCATGCCGTAGGCGATATCCTTTTCCAGCTCCGCCACCTTATTCACTTTGGTTCCGGAGGCCAGCTCCAGCTCAAAACGGGAAATCGCGGGGCCATGGGTCACATGCACCACCCGGGACGTCACGCGGAAACTGGACAGCGTCTCCTCCAGCCGGCGGGAACGCATTTCATCCTCCGCCGCCGTGTCTTCCTTTCCCTGCACCGGCCGGGCCAGATCCGTCATGGGAGGGGCATAATAGGGAGTCGGCGTCCACGGTTCCTCCGCCTCCGGCGCTTCGGCGCCCTCCGGCCCCGCCTTCCGCGGCAGCTTCACCGCCGGCTGATAAGCCTCCACGCCCACGGTCATCTGGACATTCGGAACCGCGGGCGGCTCCGCCCGTTTCTCCGGCGCCTTCCGGGTTTCCTTTTTCTTCGGGTCCGGCCACCGGCTTCTCAGCTCCTCGGCCAGCGCATCCGTATCCTGCGCCGCGGGGGGCGGATTTTCGGTTTCCGGCCTCGGATGGATTTTCGCCGCCGGTCTTCCGGCCGCTGCCGGTTCGGTTTCCGCCGCCGGTTTTCCGGCCGTCGGCCCTGTTTCCGCCGCCGGGGCGGGGCTCCCGGTTTCCTGCGGTTCGATGCGGGGTTCCTCCGGATGCCGGCCGAAGCGATCCTGCCCCTGCGTCCAGCGGGTTTCCGGCCGCCCGATCGGCTCGCCGGTCGCCGTGCGGCGGGTCCGGCGTTCATGCTCTTCCCGAAGCTGACGCGCCGCCTGCTCTCCGGCATCCGGCGCCAGCGTGGATCCGTCGCTCAGCCCGTCGTATTCTTCTTTCTGCCGGCCAAAGATCCGGCTGCGATGCGGCGTTTCCTTTTCGGCCGTCTCCTGCGGCGCAGCGTGGAAAATCCGGCTCAGCCACCCTCCGGGAGCGACGGCGGCCGTCTGATCCGCCGCCATGCGGGCGGTCATCTGATCCTGCCAGGCTTCCACGCTGGCATTCCGGCCGGCAGGCGCCCGGTTCGGATTCCCGTTCACCGGCGGCCGGCCCGCCGCCGGGGCATAGGTTCCCTGCTGCTGGGCCAGGATCCGGGCCTGCTCCTGCTGCTGCCAGAGGGCCTGCTGCCGGGCCTGCTCCTGCTGCCAGGCCATCTGCTCCTGCTCCGAGGCAGCCCTCTGACGCTGCTGCTCTTCCTTTCGCCGGCCGGCCTTGCCCGTCACCAGTTCCCAAAGCCGGACCGGGGTCAGCCCGAAGATCATCAGGGCGCTGAACAGCAAAAGCAGAAAGGTCAGAATAATCCCCAGAACGCTGCCCAGAAAACGCCACAGAGGCCAGGCCAGCGCCACGCCCACGGCGCCTCCGCCCGTTCCGGTGCCGGCGCAGTCCTGAAACGCTCCCGCGATAACGCCTCCCCAGGTTCCTCCATACTGCCGGGAAAGATGATCCATGGCGTTTCCGCTGATCAGCATGATAAAAGCGCTGAGAACAATGAAACAAAGCGTTCCGTACAGCCAGGGCTGCACCGGCGCCTTCCGCTGGCTGGACCAGATCACCAGGATGCCCGCCCAGAGGGGAAGGATCGCCAGGATTTTTCCCAGACTGCCGCACAGGCCGAAACTGACCCGCCGGAGGCCTTCAAATATATTTCCCGTCATCCGCAGATTCACAGCCAGGAAGATCAGCACGCCCAGCGCTGTCAGCGCCAGGCCCGCAACCATCCGCAGGGCCAGGAGATCCGCAGAATAGGCGGGCGCCTGTTTTCTGCCTTTGCTCTTTTGAGCCATTTCTTCCTCCGTTTATTCCAGCTCCCGTTTATTCCAGCTCCGTCAGCTGAATGCTGATCAGGGTTTCATCCGTATTGCACTGCAGCCGCAGCTGATACGATCCCCAGGAATAGTAATCGCAGCTTCCCGGTTCCGTCCGGTTCCATTCCGCTTTTTCCTCATCGATCCGGATCGTCGCGTCCGGCTCGCCCAGCAGGGCCCGCCAGGCCGGGGCCTTCGTCTCGCCGATACACAGACCGGCATAGTTCCCGCGGTCCGCCCGGATTCCCTGCACAATGCTCTGATCCCAGTCCTCGCTGAGATAATCCGTCATCAGATAAATCCGCCGGAAGCAGCCTCCCTCCAGCGAAAAAAGACGGCCTCCCTCATACAGATCCGGATCGGTGGCCAGATGCCACTTTTCCACCAGCGGGGAAAGCGGATCCCCGACCTTCACGGGAAGGCCCGGAAGGCGGCCGCTTTCCGTCATCGCCTGGATCCGGGAAGCCCCGGCCTCCGTGAGGGTCAGCTCCTCCGGCACACCCAGACGGGCCGCCAGACCGCCCGGATCCGGATTCAGCAGATCCCGGATCTCGCACCAGGCCAGATGGATGTCTCCCGCGCGGTCGTGCAGGGTGCAGAGCTGATCCGCCGGATACAGAAAAGTCAGGCCTCCCCGGTCCATCCGGAAAAGCTCCGGCAGCGGGGTCACCTCGCGGCTGAGCAGCATGGCGCTCAGATCGGACGCCGCGATTTCCTCCAGACGGGCCGCGAGCGCCGTCTCCGCCTCCTGGGGATCCCGGAACAGCTGCCGCCAGGAAAGCGGCGCCCCGTCCGTCAGATCCAGGTTCACCGCGGTCCAGACAGAGGTTTCCCGCCGGGTTTCCACCATTCCTTCCGTCAGGAGGGAGATGCTCAGCAGGTTTCCCGTGATTCCTCCCTGCCAGTCCGTCCGGATCCAGCCGTCCGAAATCAGCTGACTCATACGGGTCAGCCTGTCCGTGATCCGGCCTTCCGCCAGAATCGTCCGGTTCACCCGGTCCTCCAGTTCCGCATCGCCCAGGGCGGCAACCTGCGGCCAGGTGATCCGGCTTTCTCCCAGGGCCAGCGTCTTTTCCTCCAGGACCGCATCCGCCCGGCCCGATCCTGTCCCCATCAGCAGGACAGCCAGCATCA
>JAGCBO010000074.1 GCA_017652125.1 Clostridia bacterium
AGCAGGATCCCCTTCTGCGCTTCCTCATAAGAGAATCGCTTCGGATTCCGAATCTGAGGGAGCAGGATCCGCGCCTTTTGAATCGGCCCGGACAGCAACGTCGGGAAAAACGCCGTGAAAGCCCCGTATCGGATAAAGTTCTTCTCCGCAGGAAAACCTTTCCGGTATATGTCGGATAAATAAGCACAGTTTTGAAAAACAATGAACGACAGACCAATCGGCATAATCAGATTCAAAGTCTTCAATTCTGGAAGCGGCCATCCTCGCCAGTATCTCAAGCTTTCAAAAGCCAGATTGATATTAGAAATGATAAAATCCGTATATTTATAGAACACCAGCAGCAGAATCTCCAGGGTAAAAAACAGAATGAACCAGAGTTTCGGCCGCGCAGATTTTTCGATCACCAGCCCTCCGGTATAGGAAATCAGGGTTGCCGCCAGCAGCACCAGAAGGATTCGGGGATCCGCATATCCGTAGAAAAACAGACTGCCCGCAAAAATCACGATATACCGGAATCTCGCGGGTGTCAGATAATAAATAATCAGAAAGCCGATCAAAAAAGGAATGAAAACCAGATCAAGAAAATTCATGGCACCCTTTTCTCCTCACGAAATGTTTTCATCGCGGTCCCGACCCGGCCGCTGTTACAAGCTGCTCCGCTACATACTCCGGGGTGCAGTTGAGATAGCGCTCCCGGATCTGAGCAAAGGGCAGGCGTTTTCCTCGGTTTTCCTGAACGAAGGCCGCCAGTTTTTCCGCCGCGTCGCTTCCATCCTCCCGCATCCGGTTCAGGTTGACCGTCAGGCACAGCGGATAATCCCGCAGATACGGCAGGATCGGGCTGCGGTCGTCGAACACAAAGTTCACAACCGGCTTTCCCGTGCTGATGTATTCGAAGATCTTGCTGGGCACCTGCAGAGGATTGGTGTTGTCGATGTTGATCAGAAAATCCGCCGTCTCCCGGGCCCGGGCCGCCTCCTCCGAGGAAACGGAGCCGTGCAGGGCGATCCAGTCCTTCGCCCCGGGATAATCCGGCGCGGCCTCCACCAGCTCCTGATGCCCGCCGTAAAAATCGAAGCAGATCCCTGCGTCCCCGGCCGGTTCTTTCTCCACAAGTTCTTTCCACGCAGCGATGACCCGCACCGCTTTTTCCGGTGGCCGGAGCCCCGGATACAGAGCTCCCGCGAACACCAGATGCGTCCGCCCATCCCGGAAAACCGGCTCTCCGGAAATTTTCCCGGCTTCCCGGACCATGGGGAATTCGGAGGGAATCCATTTGTCCTTCAGATCCGGCCACAGCTTCCCGTTCGCCTTAGCGATCAGCGGCGTCGTCAGCACGAAGGCGCACTCCTCCGCCATCCGCCGCTCAAAAGCCTTCCGCTCCTCCAGGTTCGTTTCCGTATCCGTGCCCCGGTTCCAGTAGGTATCCAACTGGTACACCGCCCAGGGGCAGCGGATCTTTTCCCGCTGAAAAGCCCAGACCGCGTCCTGGGGCATCAGGGTGATCAGCACCAGGTCGTAGGTCTCCTTCCGCAGATGCTCCCGGAAAAAGCGCCGGTACGCCCGGGCGTAGGGCGGATACACCGACAGCTCCCGGTAGCGCCGGAGCAGGGAGCGCTCCGCTTCCGCCAGGGTCCGTCGCACCATGATCCCACCCGTCCGCAGGGGCTTTTTCTTCAGGTCCCGCATCAGCTGGGCCCGGCTCCGCATCTCCGGAACGTAGAGATTGGTAATCCGCTCTCCCCGGCGTTCCATGACCGCGGTATCCGCCTTCTCCCCGCTCAGCCCCGCCACGTGCACACTGTGCCCCTGAGCAATCAGCGCCTCTGTCACGTTCCGAACCACCGCCCCTGTGGCGTCCCCGTGGGGGTAATATCCCTTGGTTACAATCAAAATCTTCACTGTGCTCCGTATCCCTTTCATCCGCTCCGGTTCGCCGGCCGCTTCCGTTCCTGGTTCCTCCGGCCGTTTACAGGCTCCGGAAGTACCGCATACCCTCGCGCTGGCGCTTCAGCTGTCTTCGGTAATCCTCCGACAGGCTGAACCTTCCGTTCTTCAGATCCGAAAGCACTGTGATCAGCAGGGGAAAACGGGTTCCCGCCGCCGCGTCCAGCACCCCATCATCAAAAGCCCGCCTTTCCGGATCTCCGGAAGCCCAGGTGGAAGGCCGCTCGTCCGTCAGCCTGGCGATCGCCTCCGGCCAGACCAGCATCTTCAGTCCCTCCCGGACGCAGGCTGCCAGAAACAGCGTATCCTCCCCATGGCTGAAGGCGCAGCCTCCGCCGAAATGCAGGGGAAAGGCAATCCCGTGCATCTGAGCCTTCACCCGTCGCACAGCAATCCGCACGGCGCCGAAGCCGATTTTCTTCGTATAGAAGGCGCGGTCAAACTGCCGGCGGGTTTTCTGCGGCTCCAGAATATTGAACAGCACCACATCCGCCTCCGGATGGGTCCGGAATACCTCCAGCACCTTTTCCGCGTAGCCGTCCTCATACACCATGTCGTCGTCGCAGAAGAGGATGATATCCCCCTTCGCCCGCATCCAGGCATTGTTCCGGTTCAGACCGACACCCCGCTCCGCCGTATGCAGCACGGTCACCCGATGGCCGTCCGCCTCCGTTTCCTCCACAGCGTAGCGGCCGCACTGATCCGCGATGATGCAGTCCGTCTGAATATTTGTTTTCCGGATGAATTCCTCCGGTGACATCTCCAGCCGGAGGGCCGCCACGCAGACCTCCACCGTCTCCGCCTTCCGGGAATCCGGCCTTCCTTCCCGTTCCATCCCGCTCATCCTCTCATCCTCCCCGGCCCGGCTGCCGGGCCCTGCCGTCCTTATCTCATCGGCCGCAGTACAAGCTCAGCATGAAAACTACACAGACCGCCGCCAGTGCGCCCGCACAGATCCCGCCGCCCAGCAGCACCACCTCCTGATGCGGCTTTTTTCTTCCCCGCCATTTGGTAAGCGCCAGATAAATGACAGGCAACAGGAAGGAATAATACCTTCCCTGCAGGCCTTCCACCTTTTCAGCTCCTCTCGGCGTATAGCTGAGCATCATCGCCGGCAGCACGATCAGCACCACCAGCACGATCCCGGCCATCAGCCCCTGGTCCTTTCCGGTCAGCTGCAGGCTGTCCGTTTCCCACACGCCGAAAACCCCGATCAGCACCAGCCAGCCCAGAATCACGATGTGCGGAATCGTGTGCTCCAACCAGGCCAGATAGGTTCCGCCCATGTTCATCGCCAGACCGATGCCGTTGTCCAGATAGGCCCGCACTGTCATCCCCAAATATTCGCCCGGGTGGCTCAGCGCCCAGGAGGCATACAGGTTGCCCGTATCCTCCGCCCCCAGCTGAAAGGAGCCTCCCGACGGCAGCAGCACATCGAACAGCACCAGGGACAGCGCGCCGACGCCTAAGATCCCCAGCACCGTCCTCCAGCTCCTTTTCTGCCGGTTCAGGGGCAGGGAAAAGAGCAGCGCCAGCAGCAACAGATTCCCGCCGCCCTTGACGCCTCCCGCCAGAAATGTCCAAACCGCCGCCTCCGCCAGCGTCTTCCTTCCCGTGTCCCCGCTCCGCAGCCGCAGCAGGGCGGCCGTCAGCCCCAGGGCGGTTCCCAGCACCATGGCGTCATAGGAAAAAGAGGTTCCCAGCATCAGGGACATGGGAAGCAGCGGAATACAGGCAAACACGTATTTTCCCACGGGTGTGATCCGGATGCTCCGCCAGGCCATCAGCAGAAAGGCGGCCGCTGCCAGGATTCTGGCCAGATAAAGCGTCGGAACGCCGCCGAGCCCCAGCAGTCTTCCCGCTGCCAGCCCCGCGGTCTGGGGAAGATAATTGAGAAAAGAATACCAGTTCATCCGGGGCAGAAGCTCTGCGTAGGGAAGCGTCGCCTCCCCCTCTTTCTGCGGAGTCCAGTGAAAGTTCCGGACCGTCCATTCCCAGTCCGAAGCCGCGGGATTCACGTTTCCGTATTCGCTGAAGGCCGCCACGTCCTCCGCGCGGCCGCTGTCCTCCGGAGTGCCCAGCAGGAGATTGGCATACCGATAACTCTCGCTGAAATGCGGCCCCGCATCCGGAACGGACCAGGCCGGAAAAATCATCAGAAAGATCACTGCCAGGGGGACGGCCATCGTCCCGAAAAGCCGTTCCGCCGTGAGCTTTTTCCGCACGGCCAGAACGGTCAGCAGGATCATCATGCCCAGCAGCAGCCCGGCTGTCACAGCCACCCAGATCGCCGTTACTGAAATGGTTCTCCTCCCCCTTC
>JAGCBO010000075.1 GCA_017652125.1 Clostridia bacterium
GATCTGTGCGATACCGGCCTTGTTAAAATCAAGTATTCCTCCACCCAGGGCGTCCGCCGGGCGGTGGAAGCGCTGATCGAAATGCTGGAAGCGGCCCGGGCGGACGGAATCACCAAATGGCAGGTCAGCGCCGGATACCGCAGCTATCAGAAGCAGAATTCCACGCTGAATGCGAAGATCAATAGCTATCTGGAGCGCAATTCCGACTGGCCCAGATCGCGGGCCCGGAGCGCTGCCCTGAAGACGGTGGCCGAACCGGGTTGCAGCGAGCATCATTCGGGGCTTGCGTTTGATATCAACGTTCCCAAAGCTTCCTCTTTTCTGGGCACGCCGCAGTGCACCTGGCTGCACGAACACTGCTGGGATTACGGGTTCATCGTCCGCTATCAGGAAGACAAGGAAAAACTGACCGGCTTTATTGCCGAAGCATGGCATATCCGCTATGTGGGGGTGGAGCATGCCCGGATCATCCGGGATCACAACTGGTGCCTGGAAGAATATCTGGAGGCGATGGAAAAAGATCGTCCGGATGAAGTGGAAACCCTGACGATTGAGGAGGATGAAAGTGTCGGGTAATCAGCGGGTACCGCGGATCATCTGGATCCTGGCCGCTTTGGTGATCCTGACGGCTGTTCTTCTGATCTTTCTTCCCCGGAAAGCGGAGAGCGATTATGCGCTGACGCTGGATGGGTCTGCCTGGCGCGGGGGAACGGCTGCGGCCGGCCGGGAGAGCTCCCTGCGGGTGATTGTTACGCTGGACGGCCGGGAGATCGCGGCGCTGCCCTTCGGGGAAGCCCATGTGCTTCGGGTGACCCTGAGGGAAGGCGGAGTGAACGAGATTACGCTGACCGGGGACAGTGTTTCAATGACGGAGGCGGACTGTCCGAATCAGGATTGCGTCCATATGGGCGCGGTGACGGCGGAAAACCTGGAAACCCGGGCGATGGGCGGTTTCATTGTCTGTCTGCCTCACCGCCTGGCGGTGGAGGTCCGGGAAAGGGAGGCACAGGGAGGATGATGAGCGGGCAGACGAACCGGATAGCCCGTCTGAGCATTCTGATTGCCCTGATGCTGGTGCTGGGCTGGCTGGACCGGGCGATTCCGCTGGGAGCCCTTCTGGGCGGAAGCCTGCCGGGCGTGAAGCTGGGGCTGGCCAATACGGTGCTTCTTTACGCGGTATATCTGATGAATCCCGGGAGCGCGCTGCTTCTGCTGACGGCAAAGGTGCTGTTGAGCGGTTGGCTCTTTGGGTCTTTTTCCGCCATTCTTTACAGCCTTTCGGGGGGAATCCTGAGCCTGGCGGCGATGCTGGCCCTGCGGGGCAGCCATCCTGCGCCGGGACGGGTCATCCTGACTTCCGTGGCGGGAGCGATGGCGCATAACCTGGGACAGATCCTGATGGCGGCGGCCGCGGCCGGAACACCGGGACTGCTGGCGGCCTATCTGCTCCCCCTGGAGGGGATCGGCGCGGCGGTGGGCTGTGTGACCGGTGCGGCGGCCTGGCGGGTCATCCGGGCGGTTGCCGGAAGGAGAGAGAAAAAACCGGACGGGACGGAGAGGGAGCGTGAGGACGAAACATGAAAAGGATCTTTCTGATCGGCCTGGTTCTGTTCCTGCTGGGGCTGAATGCCGCGGCCGGCGCAGCCCCGAACCGGGAGACGGCGATCGGATTTCAGCTGGATACCGTGATCACGCTGACCGCTTATTGCGACCGGCAGGTGCTGGAAGACGCGCTGGCGGAGTCCGGAAGATATGAGCGTCTTCTTTCCCGGACAATCGAGGGAAGCGATGTCTGGCGGATCAACCATGCGGAAGGGAAGCCGGTGGAGGTGGACTCCGTAACGGCGGAAGTGATCCGGACCAGCCTCGAAATCAGCGGAATCAGCGAAGGCGCTTTTGATATCACGATTGCGCCGGCTTCGGTTCTGTGGGATTTTAAAGCGGATCCTCCCCGGCTGCCGTCCGCAAAGGAGCTGGACGCGGCGGCGCAGAAAATCAACTGGCGTCTGATTGAACTGGACGGGAACACCGTTTGTCTGCCGGCGGGCATGATGATCGACCTGGGAGCGATCGCAAAGGGGTATATTGCCGACGCGGTCAGCGCGTATTTGCGGGGGAGAGGCGTGGAGAGCGCCATTCTGTCCTTCGGCGGCAATATCATCTGTATCGGAACCAAACCGGACGGCTCCCCCTGGAAGGTGGGCATTCAGGATATCGACCGTCCCTCCGGGGAGGCGATGCTGGCCCTGGAATGTACCGGAGGCTCCGTGGTCACCAGTGGAATTTATGAGCGGGGGTTCGATTTTGAAGGGGTCCGGTATCACCATCTGCTGGATCCCGCGACCGGGTGGCCGGCCTGGAACGACCTGGCTTCCGTCACGGTGCTGACGGACAGCTCCATGTACGCGGATGCTCTGGCGACGGCTGCTTTTGTGCTGGGGGAAGAGAAGGGAATGAGGCTGATCGAATCGCTGAAGGATACCGAAGCGATCCTGATTCGCAGAGACCGGACCGTCCTCTGTTCTTCCGGCGCGGGAGCGTATCACGTGCAGACCAGATAATGCTTTGTTTATCGCTGTGACGGCAGTTTATCCTATCATTGCGAATCATGCTATAAGCAGCCCTTTCTTCCGGGCATTCCACGGAACGGTATAAGCTGACGAACAAGAACCGAGGTGCGGCATGAAGAATCCGGTGCATGTTGAGATTCAGATTGATCCGAAATGCCATGATCCCGTCATCCTGATCCGCACGGACCAGAAGACGCCGCTGGTGGAGGATATCGTTCACGCGATTGAGTCCTGTATGGAAAACAGCTATCCGCTGATCGCCGGATACCGGAACAGCGAGATGGAACTGTTGAGTCAGCGGGATATTATCCGGGTCTATGTGGAGGCCAGGAAGGTCAGGATCTGTACCGGCGAAGGGGTCTATGATTCCCGGAAAACGCTGGCCTGGCTGGAAACGGTGCTGAACCCTGACCGGTTTGTCCGGATCAGCCGCTTCGAGATCGTCAACATCCGGAAGATTGCCCGTTTTGATTTCAATATAGCCGGTACGGTGCAGATCGTCTTTGATGACGGAAGCGTTACATGGGCAGCCCGCAGGCATGTGCGCGCGATTCAGCAGGCGTTGCGCTGCCTTGAAGCAGGAAGGGAGGAATGAGCGTATGTTGTGGAAAAAGGCCACATTGTCCGCCCTGATTGGCTTCGTAATTGGCGTACTCATTGGTGTCGGTTTCATGCAGGGAGATTTGTCCGGATTGCGGGAAGCGCTCCCGCATCTCCTGCTGGGCGGAATCTACGGCGCAGTCGCCTGTGGCAGCAGCGTCGTGTATGATACTGAAAAATGGAGCATTGCCCGGGCAACCGCCACCCATTTCCTGTTTGTTTTTTCCCTGTATCTTCTGATTGTTTTCACCATGGACTGGTTCCGGCTGGGCGATCCTGTTTTCTGGATTGTCATTGCTGTTATGGTCATGGCATATATACTGATCTGGCTGTTCCAGTACCTGGTATATAAACGGAAAATCCGGGAAATGAACAATGACCTGGCCAGGATGAAATCCAGGGCAGACAAAAACTGACCGTTCAGACACTGAGAATGACCGCTTAGCCCGAAGAACAAACTTCCAGGTTCTTTTTGTGGTATCCTTATCCCATCATAGAAAAGGCGTATACCGCAATATTGAAAGGAGCTGTTACCATGAACAGAATGATTCGCAGTTTTTCCCTTCTCCTGGCATTGATACTTTGTCTGTCCGTCTGCTTTGCGGATGTTTCCGCCGAAGAAGCGGTGAACGCGGAAGAAGCCGCCGGCATGGAACTCTTTATGATGATAATGCGGGCCATTCCCGGAGCGGATCAGATCGACTGGGAAGGTTTCGCAAAAGAATTCGAGGCAAAGCGGGCCAGCGGAGCTGAAATCACCCTGGAGGACTGTATGCCTAAGGGCGCCTGGGCTTTGTTCGGAGCGATGCAGTTCATGGATGAAAACGGACAGATTCCGGAAGATCTGCCCATGATTATTGATACGATTGTTACCGGGAACGATATGATCTCCCTCTATACCATGAAGGAGCAGGCAAGTGAGGAAAACGCCAAGGCGATCGCGGAATCGATTGCCGCTTCCTTTGAAACGCCCGAAGCGATGCAGAACCTGAAGAGCTCCATCGAACAGATGGCTGGTGCCGGCATCGATATCAGCAAGGTCACGATGACACTTCGGTTCCTGAACGCGGACGGAACCGTTATCTACGAGAAGACTTACACTTATGAGAATCTGACGAAAGCTCTGGAGCCCGCAGCGTAGTTTTTTGGGGAAGAAATGACAGATGAATAATAAAAAACTGATTCCGGTCATATCGATGATTTCGGTAGGGGTTATGATTGTCTGGGGCACGCTGGCAAATGACTGGTCCAAAAGCTGGCTTGCGGTTTTTGCCGGCGGTATCGCCATCGCGGTGTTAAGCATCCTGAACAGGAAATAATATAAACCAAATCGAGTAGGGTGAGATGAATCACCCTACTCGATTGCAATGATCGTCATCATGGTCATAGATCCGGAAGATCACGCGTCTGCGTTCCGGAATTCAGAGGGCTGGCATGGTGACGCTCCAACATTCTCTCGCCGTTTCATGTCCTGCCACCCTTCGGGGCGGTGTTTTTGTTGCGGTAGGTGTATGAACGTTCTTTCCCGATTCGAAAAATACTGGTTCATAGTTCGATAAGACTTTCCTGGCATTATGACAGAAATCAGTTTTAATCTCATGGATCAAAACGCTTCGACTGTAACCGTTCTTGATGATCTGTCTGAATATAAAATAAGGCTTCATCGACAGTGTGGTATTTGGTTACGATCTCAATATGCTGACTCCATGGGGAAAATGCAAAGAAAACAGGGAAGGAGATTTCTGCAACAACTTGCTGCAGTTTTTCATTAGACAATTACACGGCTGCGTTCTCATCGTTCATCTTTCCAAAGCCAGAAAAATGATATATACTATCTGTGAAAAACAACAGCTCGCTCGCTGCAAAGGGGATGATTCAGATGGACGGACAGGATGAAGCGCATTATCTGGAAATGATGATCTCGGGCGGCTGGACATCTGGGCTCACTCTCGCGGAGGATCCATTCGCGGGGGAGGAAAGCCCATACATAGAGCTGACGAACGATCTGCTTTTTCATATGGTTTTCACAAAGAACGACAAGGCTCTGAAGGATCTGCTCAGCGTGCTGCTGGGGATTCCCGCTGCGGAAATCAGGACGATTGAGATTCTGAACCCGATGCAGTATAACGATTCTATCCAGACCAAAATGACGATATTGGATCTGAAGGTTCATCTGAATCATGATTCTTTCATTCTGGTGGAAGTACAGGTTCGGGATTTCAGGTTCTGGACAAACCGGACGCTGATCTATGCCTGCAGGCAGATTGATGAACAGACCAAAGGAAAAGAAGCATATGAGAAACTTCAGCCGGTGATCCAGATTTCCATCATGAAACATCCGCTTTTCCCGAATCGCAGAAAGTTTTACACGGAATACAGGATTCAGGATGATGCAGGGCAGGTACTGACGGACAAGATGCGGTTTTATGTGCTGGATCTTTCCGCTGTGGATTCGGCGGATGAGGCGGACAGGGAACAGGGACTTGTCCAGTGGGCCCAGGCATTCAATGCCCGGGACTGGAACGCATTTAAGGAGATCGACCGAAACGGAATCAGGGAGGCGGCAAATACGATGGCCATGATTATGATGAATCCAACAGAGCGGCAGCTGCTCTGGGATCGGCAGCTGGCCCTGATGGATTACAATACGGAAATGATCAGCGCAAGGATGACCGGCATGGAAGAAGGTATGGAAAAGGGCCGGGCAGAAAGCAGAATCGAAATAGCCAGGAGAATGAAATCAAAGGGAATATCAAACGATGTCATAGCACAGATCACAGAATTGCCGGAGAATGAGATAACAAAGCTGTAGGTCTGTATACATGAACAAAGTGCTGAAACCGCACAGCGTTATGATGGACGGGGCGGCAGTGGAATTCCTAAAAAGCAGTCGACTTCAGCCCTTTCCTGTGTTATACTGTTACCGCGCTGAAAAGCGAGGAGGAAACAGAAAACGAGACGAGAAAAGGAGAAGAAAATGATGAAGAAACTGTTATCCGTTGTACTGGCCCTGTGCATGGTCTGCCTGATGGGCGCTGCCCTGGCGGAGAACGCAGCCGCCGGCGTGGTGGGAATGTGGTATCTGAAGAGCGTGCAGAACGGAACGATGAATGTGGAAGCCAGCACTCTGGGCATGGTCATTACCCTGGAGGTGAGGGAGGATGCATCCTTCACGATGGACGCCATGGGCACGAAGACCACGGGCACCTGGGTGCTGAATGGAAATACCCTGGCCCTGACCGCTGAGGGAGCCACCATCGAAGCGGTCTATGCGGACGAAACCCTGACCATGGCGCAGGAAGAAAACCAGATGATCTTTACGAAGGAAGAGCAGAAAGCGCTGACCCTGGCTCCGGTGAAGGCGAACGCGGCTGCGGAAGAGTTCGAAGGGAACTGGACCAGCACCTATGCCGGCGTGGGCGGAATGGTTGTGAACGCGGATGCATCCCCGGAGACCATGGCCACACTGAAAATCGAGAAGGGTCAGATGTCCATTGCCGGCGACGGCAGCCTGGGCAAGCTGACCGGTGGTCTTGCGCTTCCCATGAGTTATGAGAACGGTCAGCTGACCTATGCCATGTCCGCCGGCTCCATGACCATTACCTACACCGCGGTGATGCTGGAGGACGGCATGCTGGGTCTGACCGCCGATATCGGCAGCACGGCCATCACCATTTACTTTACGAAGATCGCGGAATAATCAGAACCTGGAAAAAGGCCGCCAAAGCGGCCGGAGCCGGGCGCTGATTTGAATCGGACCCCCAAAGAGAAGCTTCGGCTTCTCTTTTTTGAGTGCTCCGGACACAGATAAAATGCCTGCTGGAGAATAATACACTGAAAAACGGTTTAATACAGAAGTCTGTGAGATTTGGGATATCTTTCTCTTAAAGGAAAGGGGTATTCGTAAAACTTTTGCGTATTTGCGCATTGTTTTTTCGAGTTCAGGATATGAGGGTTTTAACGGCCTCGCACCTTACCGTCCTCGTTCAGGATTTCATTGAGTCGATCATATGTGGATTTCTGGATTTTGGATGTCTGGTATGGTACCATTAGCGTGATGTTCTTTAATGTGGAGCAAAACGTCATTCTCGCAAAATAGGAAGCAGTAAAAACAATCCACCATCATCCCTTCGTATGATCTGTGAAAGGAGCGCTCCGATGACTGTAAAGCGTGTTTTGAGCGGACTGCTGGCGCTGCTGCTGATTTTCCTCCCGATGAAAACTGGCAGCCGGGCGGAGAGCCGGCGGAAGCTGACCGTCATGATCTATATGTGCGGAAGCAATCTGGAAAGCTCCTATGGCTCCGCGTCCGCGGATCTCGAGGAAATCAGGACGGCGCTTTCCGGCGTGCCGGAGGTGACGGCGCTGGTTCTGGCGGGCGGATCGGAAAAGTGGTCCGCCGGATACGATCCGGAGCTTTGCAGCTTTATTGAAATCGGAGCCCGGGGGATGCGGACGATTCACACGGAAACCCGAAGAAGCATGGGCAGCGGGGAGACCCTGGCGGAGCTTCTGCGAAAAGGAAAGGAAGATTTTCCCGCGGAAAACCATGCGCTGATCCTGTGGGATCACGGCGGCGGTCCGCTGGAGGGCCTCTGCTGGGATGAACTGTTTTCCATGGATCAGCTGACGCTTTCGGAATTAACCGGAGCGCTGAAGGAAGTCTCCTTTCCGGGAGGCCTGTCCTGGATCGGCTTTGATGCCTGCCTGATGGGCTCCGCGGAGGTGGCGGAGGCGCTGGCTCCCTATGCCCGCTTCATGATTGCAAGTCAGGAGACGGAGCCGGCAGACGGGTGGGACTATCGGTTTCTGCGGGAAGCCGGAAAGGATTCCGACGGCGCGGAGACAGGCCGAAGGATCGTAGACGCATATTTTGAAAGCCAGGAGGGAACCCGCGACCTGCTGACCATGGCGTGCATTGACCTGAGCAGGATCAGGGATCTGAGCCGGAGCCTGGACCACTTCTTCGAATCCTCTTCCCGTATGGTGACCGCGGAGAGCTTTGCCGTCTTTTCCCGGTTCCGGAGGGAAGCCTCAGGCTTCGGCCAGGTGGTGCGGGCGGTCGGGGATCGGGGATTCGATCTGGTGGATCTGGGGGATCTGCTCTCCGGATGGGGAGAGGAAGCCGCTCCGGTGAAGGAAGCGCTGAACGCGGCCGTGGTATACGTCCGCTCTTCCCGGGAAGCGGTATCCGGCCTGTCTGTTTATCATCCCTATCTGAACAAGGAGCAGTATCTGAAGTCCTGGCTCTCGGATTACCGGCGGATTTCCTTCAGCCCGGGGTACCGCCAGTATGTGGAAGGCTTTGGATCCCTGCTGACGGGGACGGATCCGACGGACTGGTCCGGAATGCAGACTGCCGTAGAAGGGCCGGATGACCAGAACCGGTATACTTTCACAATGCCTTTAACGGACGCGCAGCGGGACAGCCTGTCCTCCGCGGATGTATTTGTCATGCATGATTTCGAAAGCTTCTCCGGAGACCGGACGGTCCTGGCTCCCATTGCCGTTTTCCCGGCGGAAGCCGACGCGGAAGGCCGCCTGACCGCCTCCGGCAGGATCCGTGCGCTGTATGCCGTGGAGGATGAGACAGGGGAAATTCTGAGAGGACCGATCAGCTATCTGCTGTCAGAGGACAGAAGCTATTATCTGGTGCTGGCCCGGTATGATGATACAGCAGTGACAAATCGTTCCGGCTGGTATATCCGGAATGTCTTATTTCACTGCGAGGAAGATCCGGTTACGGGACGTGTGGAAATCGTCCGGCGATTTGTCTATGATAAAGCGTCCGGCGGATACACGAACCGGATTGCCTTTTCCGAAGCAGAGGCATCGCATGTTTATTTTTACCTTCAGCTGCGGTATCCGCCGGAGGAGGATGGCGCGATGCCCGGCTTTGAGGACTGGGAACCTTATGAGGGATATTGGGCCGGCGGGTTTGAGCTGCCCCGGAAATGGCATCTCGAATTCCGTGAAGATCGGCTGACGGAGCAGATGGCAGCAGCGTTTCAGGTGACCGACTGCTATCAGAACGTCTGGTCCGGATCTGTGACGGGGATGAATAATCCCCTGACGAGAGAGATCGGGGTATCTCCGGCCGGGAAGGAAGGCGAAGACTGGAAGCTGACTTTCTTCGCTCAACTGAGCAGCGGCGGGGAGAATCCCCGGTTATCGCTGCGGGTTGAGGCGGAGAACCGGGGAAAGGAAGGGCTTGACTTCCGGTCTGATCCGCTGATTCTGAACGGGATCCGGACTGCTGAATCCTTTATCTCGGTATATAATGTTTCGGCCGGGGAGAAATCGACGGATTCCCTGGCATTCTCCGGAAACGTTCTTATGGGACTGGATCAGATTGAGACCGTCTCCGGCGTAATCCGGGTGGGGCCGTCGGATTACAGCAGCAGAAGGCCGGAAGAGGTGATCCCCTTTACGCTTTCCCTGGCGGACTGCAGTGTTTCCGCCTTTGCGCCGGAAATGCCGGAAGCGCTTGCGGAGACCACGGAGAACGGACTGACCTGGAAGCTTCTTTCCCTGGAGGAGAAGAACGACGGCAGCCTGACCGGGACGATGTATGTGCGGAATGACATGGAGACCAGCCTGTCGCAAAACTATCAGGTGCTGGTGAACGATGTGCGGTCTGAATCCGCCCTGGGGGTACGGGTCGCACCGGGAACCTCCTGTATCAGCCGGCTGACCTTTCAGAATCTTTCCAAAGTGTCTTCCTATGATGTTTCCATGGATCAGTCGGACAAACCCTATGTGATGGGCGTTCGGCAGGCGCTGCAGCACGCCGGATGGCAGCAGGTGGAGCGGATGAGCCTGTGGCCGGATGAGCAGCCAGCGGTCCGGGACAAAGCGGCCGCCACCCTGGAGCTGAATTCCCCCTGGCCTTTGTCTCCGGCGGAACAGCAGCCTGAATGTGTTCCGATCCAGACAGGCGATGTGGAGGCGAAGCTGGAGAGTGTTCTGATTGCGGATGACGCGCTGGCTCTCGGACTGCGGCTGCACAATCATCTGGACCGGTGTGTTACGCTGAAACCGCGCGAGGCGCAGATCAATGAAACGCCCCTGTCCGGAAAGGTTCAGTTTACGGATTATTGGACGGTATTACCGCCTCATGCGGACGCGGTGCTCTGTGCCGTCCTGGAAACGGAAGAGAATTTTGCGCCCGGGGATCCGGTCCATTCGCTGTCGCTTTGCTTTGAAGCGGATAACTACCGGAGCTCCCCGGTACAGATCGGCTTCCCGGAGGGAACGCAGATCGGAGCGAAGGGAGGTACCTATCTGTATGCAAACGATCTGACCGTGAATGCCGGATTCCTGGATACCTCGGTTCCGTATGTGATTGCGGACAGAATCTCCGCCCGGGGAGTAGCCGCACCTGTCAGACTGACCGTGCCGCTCAGCGGGGAGGCAGCGTCCGAAGCGGTTTCCGGGTCGGCCGCGCTGGGCGTTTATACCCGGGAGAACGGGAAAACCCGGTTCTGGCCGCTGGTTTCCCGGAATGCGGAGCGGGAAAACGGGAACTGGACGGTCTCCTTCAGCGGGTGGATGATGGCCTTCGGAGATCAGACGGCGGAAATCAGCGAGTCTGTGGATGAAGAAAACCAGCTCACCGTTCGGAACAGAAGCAGTGTTCTGGTATATGAAAAAAACAGGCATCCCGATCCGCAGCATCCGGATCCGGACGCTGCGGACCGCAATGGATTTCTGAACGCTGTTCTGGCGCCGGACGGGCAGTCGGTTGTGGAAAGCAATGTGAACCTGCTATCTCTGCACTTGGATGACCGCACAAATATCCTGATATCCGAAGCGGCCTTTACGCTTCTGGACCGTTTTGTATTAACGGATACGGAGGCAAACGGTTTCCGGTCTTATGAGGTTGAGCAGGACTGGGTGACCCTGACGGCGGATCAGCCGCTTCAGCCGGAGCTCCGGTCGATCCGGGAGCTGAATACGCCGCAGGGTGTGTTGTGCCGGTTCTGGAATGAGGAGGGTGAGATCATCAGCAGCTTTCTCCTGGATCCGGAAACCGGAGAAATGATCGGGCCCGCAGATTAGCGCAGCACCACGCTGGTTTGGGAGCCCAGGGTCAGCACGCTTCCCTCCAGAGAGGCGCCGCCCTCTCCCGGAACGGCTTCCAGCACCGCGCTGACCGAAGTAAAGGGCAGGTCTGTAACATCCTTCAGATCCACGGACAGCTCCTTGCCTGTCGTGTTGTGGAATACGGCGGCCCGGCTTCCGTTCCATTCGCAGATAAAGCCGCCCATTTTGGTATTCTTCAGAGCCAGGGCGGTATAGGTTCCGCGGGCGATTTCCGGATGGGCTTTGCGAACCATCAGCACTTTTTTATAGTGATTCACCAGGCTGCCCTTCATGGCCAGCAGTTCTTTCACCGTATAGGAGGACTGCTTGCTGTAGGTGGCGCCCGGAGGATCCTGCACCGGATCCCCGTCGCCCCAGAGCATTCTGAGCCGGCGGTTGGCATCCGTGTTCGCGCCCCCACGCGCGCCGCGCAGGCCGATCTCTTCACCGTAGTAGATAAAGGGAGAACCCGGGGTCAGCAGATAGAGGTTTGCCGCCATGGCCATGCGGCCGCCGGCCATCGGGAGATAGCCTGCCGCCCGGTCCGTATCGTGATTGGCGATAAATGGAATATTCATGGCATCCGGAGAAAGGTCCGCCAGGGTGTTCAGGTATTTCTGCGTCGCCATGGTCAGCCGGTTCACATCCCCGGCTCTGGCCGTTTCGGCGATCAGGCCTTCCGCCTGACTGGTTTCGAAATGAAAGCAGTTGACGGAGACGGCATAGCGATTGGTGACGCCTTCTCCGTCCCAGACCTCCGCGACCGTATACACTTCCGGATTCAGTTTCTTCAGCTCGCCGGTATACCATCCCCAGAGGGCGATGTTTTTGTCGTGGTCGCCGTAATACGGATACTTGGCCGCGTCAAAGCGAAAGCCGTCCACTCCCAGCGCCAGGTAACGGCGGCCAATTTCCAGCACCGCTTCGCGTACAGGAGGGTGGTCGAAGTTCAGCTCCGGCATGGTGTGGGAAAAGTTTGCCTCATACTGGATTCCGGCGGAGGCCAGCTTCACGAAGTTTCTCCCGGCGGGCGGCGTTTCATCCGACGGCAGCCAGGTGTACCAGTCATAATAAACGTTATCTACGCTGCCGGTCTGATGCGCGTTGACAAAGCGCCGGAACCAGGCGTGCTCCAGTCCGGTATGATTCAGAGGCAGATCGAGAATCAGCAGAACATCCCGCTGATGGCACAGAGCAATCAGTTCCTTCAGATCTTCCAGTGTGCCGAAAGACGGATCAATGGTTTCGTAATCGTTAACGTCATATTTATGATAGGAAGGGGAAGCGAAAACCGGCGTCAGCCAGAGCCCTTCCACCCCCAGGCTTTTTCCGGAGGCCGGCTCGCCGTCGTTCAGATAGTCCATGCGGTTGATAATCCCCCGCAGGTCGCCGATGCCGTCCCCGTTGGAATCCGAAAAGGATCCCACAAAGATCTCATAAAAGACCCTGTGCTGATCCCGGATCTCCCGGTTGTCCTGAAACGCTGCCGCCTCGATCACAACTTCCGCTCCTTCCTTCCCGGCTTCTTCCGCCTTGCTTCCGATAACGGCCGGCAGGAAGAGAATGGCTGCCAGTACGCACAGTATCCGCCTGATCATGTTTTTCCCCCCGTATGAATCGCTCCGCGCGATCTGTTTCCCCCGCCGCAGGGACTTTCTTCCGATGAATATTGTATCAGGTATTTCTTGTCAGCGAAAGAAAAACGTGGTATATTTCCCAAAAAGAACGAAGGATGCGTCCGTTCTATGAGACATTTGCTTCAGGAATCCGATCTGGCTCAGCAGCGCCGAAAAGTCCGCCGGTATCAGGCTTCTGTCTGGGCCGTCATCCTGGCCGGACTGTTTGCGTTTATTCTGCTGTGCGTGCTGACCCGGACCGGGAATGCCTCCCTGATGCTGAGACTGGGCTGGCTCTGCCTGATTCTCTCCGGCTGGGGGGCGACCGCCCTCTTTGTCTGCGGCCTGAAGCCGGCCCAGGCCCGCCTGACCCACTGGGAAGGCCTTCTGCGGGGGGAGCCCGTGATGCGGGAAGGCGTCTTTCACATGACGGAGGAACGGTTTCGCATTCCCCGGAGCGTCGCGGTCCGCCGGGTACTGCTGCGCTGCGGGGAGGAGGAGCTTCGGCTGAACCTGGATGAGGACTGGGTTTCCCTGGCCCCTCCGGAGGGGGCTTCGGTGAGACTTATGACAGTTCGCAGGTTCGTGACCGGAATCGGGATTCTGCAGGCCCCTCCGGAAACCGCGGGAGCACCGGTATCCGCGGTGCGCCGTGGAAGGCGCCTCCGTCCTCTGCTGTCCGCCCTGATTCCGTTATGGATTCTGTGGGCCATGATGGCGATGCTGCTGGGCGGCTTCGTTTTCAATCAGATCACCGAGACGACTGCGGACCGGAAGATTACGATTTTTGTGGATGCGGAACTGCAGAATGCGCCTTTGCTGGCGGAGGAACTGGAGAAAGCGCTTTTGCCGCCGGTACGCATGGTCAAGGTTCACCCCTTCTCCTATGCCATGTTTAACGGGGATGCCCTGCGCGGGGCGGATCTTTATATTGTGCCCGCCTCCAGAATAGGGGAATACCGGGAATGGTTTGCGCCGCTGCCTCCGGAGCTCAGGGAGCTGGAGGATCCCCTGCAGCCGGGCGGCATCCGGGTACGGGATCCGGAAAGCGGGCTGGCCGTCCGGGCGGATGTGATTCTTTATGACGCATCCCTGCCGAAGCCCGAGGCTTACTGGCTGTTTTTCGGAAAGGAGTCGCTCCATCTGACGGAGGAGGATCGCAGCGCGGTGCGGGCGGTTCAGGAGCTGCTTTCCACCTATTCTTTTGTACCGGGAGAGGAAAAAAGATCCTCCCTGCATGTTCGGAAGGTGGAGCATTTGCCGGAGGATTTCATTTTCGGCATGGATGTTTCCAGCGTGATCGCTGAAGAAAACAGCGGAGTCCGCTACCGGGATTTTGACGGAGAGGAGAAGGATCTGTTCCGGATCCTGGCGGATAACGGAATCAATACCATCCGCGTACGGGTCTGGAATCATCCGTACGATGAAGAAGGCCGCGGTTTCGGCGGAGGGAACTGCGATATTGCCAACGCCGTTGAGATCGGCAAAAGAGCCGCGGCCTGCGGGCTGCAGCTGCTGGTGGATTTTCATTACTCCGACTTTTGGGCGGATCCGGGAAAACAGATGGTTCCCCGCGCCTGGGCGAATCTGGAGATCGGGGAAAAGGCGCAGGCGGTCTATGATTTTACGGTGGACTGCCTGACCCGGCTGAAGGAGGCCGGGGTGCCGGTGCGGATGGTGCAGACCGGCAACGAGACGAACGGAAAGCTCTGCGGCGAGACATCCTGGACGAATATCGCCTGCCTGATGGATGCGGGCGCCCGGGCTGTCCGGGCGGTTTATCCGGAGGCGCTGGTGGCCGTGCACTTTTCCAATCCGGAAAAAGCGGACAGTTACCGCACGTATGCCCGGATACTGAATGATTATGAAAAAAGAGGCCTGATCCATTATGATGTTTTTGCTACTTCCTATTATCCCTACTGGCACGGATCCCTGGAGAACCTTTCTTCCGTTCTGACGGAAATCGCCGATACCTGCGGCAAGCGAGTGATGGTGATGGAGACCGCCTATGCCTGGACAGAGAAGGACAGCGACTTTTTCCCAAATACGATCGGCGGCGGGGGAGGAATCACCCGGAATTATCCTTTTACGGTTCAGGGGCAGGCCGACAGCATCCGGGATCTTACCGACACCGTGGTGAACGGAACGCCGGCGGGCCTCGGCGTGGTTTACTGGGAGGGCGCCTGGATCACCGTCGGCCGGAGCACCCGGGAAGAAAATCAGCTTTTATGGGAGAAATACGGATCCGGCTGGGCGTCCAGCTATGCCGCGGTTTATGATCCCGATGATGCCGGAAAGTATTACGGCGGAAGCGCGGTGGATAATCAGACTTTCTTTGATCCGGAGGGGCGGGCGCTGGAATCCCTGAAGGTTTTCCGCCTGATGAGGGAAGGAAACAGGAAGGATTGAAAACGATACCAATTCAGTAAACATAGGGGTTTCCAGAGTATTTGTATGTTGACATTTCCGCCGCTGTGTAGTAGACTTTTTCCTAAAGAGAATGGAGACAGGCGCCGCGGGAGGATAGGGTGTCTGTTTCTGTGACAAATCATGAAAGGGGATATTCTGTTATGAAAAAGTTTCTTGCTCTCCTGCTGACGGCCGTGATGGCGCTGTCAGTATGCCTGACCGCCTCGGCTGAGAGTCTGGCCGGTACCTATGACATCACCGTCTGGGTGGCGGAGAACGCGGTCTCCCTGACGGAAAAGCAGATTAAGGACTTTAACGAATCCAATACGGACGGGATCGTGTTCAACGCCACGATTGAAGCGGTTTCCGAATCCGAAGCCGCCACGCAGATGATCACCGACGTGGAAGCGGGCGGAGATATCTTCTGCTTCGCGCAGGATCAGTTCGCCCGTCTGGTGCAGGCCAACGCGCTGGCGAAGCTGGGCACGAAGGCGGCTGAAGCCGTGATCGCCGCCAACGACGCGGGCACCGTGGCTGCCGCGACTTCCGGCGACACCCTCTATGCCTATCCGCTGACCGCTGACAACGGCTACTTCATGTACTATGACAAGAGCGTGATTCCGGAAGAGGACGTGGATTCTCTGGAGAAGCTGATTGCCGACTGCGAAGCCAATCAGAAATACTTCGCCTTCGAGCAGCAGACTTCCGCCTGGTATCTGGCCTCCTTCTTCTTCGCCACCGGCTGCAAATCCGATTGGAAAACGGATGATGAAGGCAACTTCATTTCCGTCAACGATACCTTCGACAGCCCCGCCGGCCTGATCGCGGTCAAGGGCATGAAGAAGCTGGTGGATTCTCCCTTCCATCTGAGCTCCGGCTCCGTGAACGAGTTCAACTCCGGCGCGGCCGTCGTGGTCAGCGGTACCTGGGACTATACTGCTGCGAAGGAAATCCTGGGCGACAACCTGGGCGCCACCGATCTGCCCTCCTTTGAGGTGGACGGAAAAGAATATCATCTGGGTTCCTTCAACGGCTGCAAGCTGCTGGGCGTGAAGCCGCAGGTGGATGCCGTGAAGGCCGCTGTTCTGCACAGGCTGGCTCAGTACCTGACCGGGGAAAAGGCGCAGATGGAGCGGTTTGAAGCGCTGGCCTGGGGTCCCTCCAACGTGGTGGATCAGGCTTCCGAAGCGGTTCAGGCCAACCCGGGTCTGGCGGCTCTGATCGCTCAGGCTCCCTACTCTGTGCCCCAGGGTCAGATTCACGGCTCCTGGTGGGATATCGCCAAGGTGATCGCCGAGGATGTCAAGAACGCAAAGGACGAAGCCGGTCTGCAGCAGGCCCTGGACAACTATTATGACAAGATTGCCAGCCTGTTCAAGCTGGACACCTCCGCGCTGCTCTTTGTCGGCGCGTGGAACGGCTGGAACAACGCGGACGACACCGATACCTATTATCTGAAGGACGGCAGCGTCACGCTGGAAGTGCCGCAGAGCGATTACATGGGCGGCCGGATCGTGACCCCCGGCAGCTGGGACAGCGACAAGGGATTCCTGCAGGTCACCACGGGCAAGGAACTGATTCAGGATCTGGGAGATGATGTGGGAGACAACAACATCGTATTCCTGGCTCCCGGCAACTACACCGTGACCTGGGACGGGGCGGCCATCACCATCGCTGCCAACTGATCCGATGCTGATTTTTCATCCGTAATAAGCCTGGCCGGAGCCAATCTCGATTGGTTCCGGCCATTTTACAAGGGAGTGAGGGACCAACATGAAGCAATACTCCGACCTTGAGTTTCTGAAGCTCTCGCGGGGACAGAAGTTCCTGTACAGGCTTCGGCGTTTTCTGCTTTCCATTCCCCTTGGCATCGGCCGCTTTTTCATGAATCTGTTCCGCGCGCTGGGAAAGGGGATCGCCGGAATCGGCCGGGAGCTCGGTGAAATCGGCTCCACCTTCGTTCACGGGGACTGGAAGACGAAGATTTCCTTCTTCATTATGGGTTTCGGCAGCCTCGCCCGGGGGCAGATCCTGCGGGGCGTGCTCTTCCTGCTGTTTGAAGCGGTGTTCATCGCCTATATGGTGATGTCCGGCGGGTACTGGCTGAGCATGCTTCCAACGCTGGGAATCACCGGCCCCAGCGAGGAATACAGCGAGATTCTGGATGCCTATGTGACCCGGTATCACGATAATTCTTTCCAGATCCTGCTCTATGGCGTGCTGACGATTTTCTTCATTATCGCCTTTATCTATACCTGGCGGGTGAATATCCGTCAGAACCGGATCGCGGAGAAGATTCTGGCTTCCGGCAAAAAGCTGAAGAGCGGCCGGGACGATCTGCGCTCCATCGTGGACGATCAGTTCCATAAAACCCTGCTGGCCCTGCCGATGACAGGCATTCTGGTGTTTACGGTGCTGCCGATCCTCTTCATGATTCTGGTTGCGTTTACCAATTATGACGGCACGCACAACGGATATACCAACAGCCTGTTCACCTGGGTCGGACTGGACAACTTCAATACCATGCTTTCCTGGAACGTGACCGGCGGAGCGGGCTCTCAGTCCTATGCGGCCACATTCGGCGAGGTGCTTCTGTGGACGCTGATCTGGGCGTTTTTCGCCACCTTTACGAATTATTTTCTGGGGATGTTCGTGGCGATGGCGATCAACAAAAAAGGCATTCGCTTCAAGAAGGGCTGGAGAACCATCCTGGTGCTGACAATTGCCATTCCGCAGTTTATCTCTCTGCTGTATGTTTCCAAGATGTTTGCCAAGAACGGGATCATCAACGGTTTCCTGATGAGCATGGGATGGATTGAGAAAGCGCTGCCCTTCTGGGAGGATCCGACCTGGGCGCGGATTACGGTGATCCTCATCAACATCTGGATCGGGATTCCCTATCTGATGCTGATTACCACCGGTATTCTGATGAATATCCCGGCTGATCTGTATGAATCCGCCCGGATCGACGGGGCGAATGCCTGGCAGCAGTACCGGAAGATCACCCTGCCTTATATGCTGTTCGTCACTGGGCCGTATCTGCTGACCAGCTTTACGGGCAACATGAATAATTTCAACGTGATTTTCCTGCTGACCGGCGGTGCGCCGACCAATCCCGCCGCGTCCTCCGCGGCCGGTACGGTGGGATACACGGATCTGCTGATCACCTGGCTGTTTAAGATTACCACGGGAGCGGAATCTCAGTATTACCTGGCTTCCGTCATCGGTATTCTGGTCTTTGTGGTGGTCGCGCTGATCTCCCTGGTGGTTTACAACGTGCTGCCCAGTATTAAGAATGAGGAGGATTTCCGCTGATGAGTGAAGCAACTGCGAAACGCCATATGGGACTGCGAGCCTCCAGGGCGGTATCCAATACGTTCATCCATGTGCTGCTGATCGTGATCAGCATCATCTGGCTGATTCCCTTTGTCTGTATCGTTCTGCAGTCCTTCCGGGTGGAAAACACCGGGCCTGTGGGCTATATCATTCCGCATCAGTGGGGAACGGATAACTATACCCGCCTGTTTCAGACGGATTTTCCCAGGTGGTATACCAACACTTTTATCGCCGCGCTGGTCACCGCGGTTTTGCAGACGGTGATCGTGCTGTGTATGAGCTATACCCTTTCCCGCTTCCGCTTTAAGATGCGGCAGCCCCTGATGCGCTTTATGCTGATTCTGGGAATGTTTCCCGGAATGCTGACCATGATTATCCTTTACCGGGTGCTGAAGGATCTGGGGCTGACCCAGGCCAACGCCGTACCGGGTCTGATTCTGGTCTATGTGGCGTCCTCCGGCATGGGATACTATGTTTCCAAAGGCTTCTTCGATACGATTCCCATGTCGCTGGATGAAGCCGCGCGCGTGGACGGCGCCACCCGGGCGAAGATTCTGTACAAGATTATTCTTCCCCTGTCCAAGCCCATCGTCATCTATACGGTTCTGACCGCATTCATGGGCCCGTGGGGGGATTATGTCTTCGCCCGCTACATTGCCTTCGGGACCTCCGCGGGCAAGAACGTGGCGGTGGGCCTGTATGACTGGTTGAATAAGGATCAGATCTCCAACAGTTATACCATGTTCTGCGCGGGCGGCGTGCTGGTGGCCCTCCCTGTGACCATCCTGTTCCTGTTCCTGCAGAAGTACTATGTCGAGGGCGTTACCGGCGGCGCGGTAAAAGGCTGAGCGGACTTTGGAGCAGCGAAGGCTGCGAACAATAGGAGGATAAAATGGCAAGTGTAAAGCTGACGGATGTCAAGAAAGTATATGACAACAAGGTGACCGCGGTTCATGATTTTAATCTGGAAATCCAGGATAAGGAATTCATCGTATTTGTCGGGCCTTCCGGCTGCGGAAAATCCACCACGCTGCGGATGATTGCCGGGCTGGAGGATATCTCCGGCGGTACGCTGGAAATTGACGGGCAGGTCGTCAATGATCTGCAGCCCAAGGATCGGGATATCGCGATGGTTTTTCAGAACTACGCGCTTTATCCGCATATGACCGTGTATGACAACATTGCCTTCAGCCTGCGCCTGAAGAAGGTTCCGGAAGACGAGGTCTATGAGCGTGTGACCAACGCGGCGCAGATTCTTGGAATTACCGAATATCTGACCCGGAAGCCCCGCGCGCTGTCCGGCGGTCAGCGGCAGCGGGTTGCCATCGGGCGGGCCATGGTGCGGAACGCAAAGGTGTTTCTGATGGATGAACCCCTGAGCAACCTGGACGCCAAGCTGCGGAACCAGATGCGGGCGGAAATCATTCAGCTTCGGCAAAAGCTGGAGACGACCTTCATTTACGTCACGCATGACCAGACGGAGGCCATGACGCTGGGAGACCGGATCGTGATCATGCGCGACGGCATTATTGAGCAGGTGGGCACGCCGCAGGAGGTGTTCGATACCCCGGTGAATCTGTTTGTGGCCGGCTTTATCGGAAGCCCGCAGATGAACTTCCTGAAAGCCTCCCTGATCCGGACGGGCGATTCCTTCAGCGTTTCCCTGCTGGGGGTGAATCTGGCTCTGAATCCGGATCAGAACGAGGTGCTCACCCGGAAGGGAATCGGCAGTCAGGAGGTCATCCTGGGCATTCGGCCGGAGCATACGGCAGTTCTGTTTGAGCCGGATCAGAACGCGATTGAATGCACCATTGATGTTTATGAGATGATGGGCAGCGAGCTGCATCTGCATCTGACGGATCAGAACAGCGACCGGATTATTGTCCGCCTGCCTACCATCGATCTGACGCGGGAGCAGCGGCAGCACCTTTCCTTTGGAAACAGGCTGTTTATCAGCTTCCCCGCCAAGGTGATGCATCTGTTCGATCCTGAAACGGAAAAGAGCCTGATCGACGGATAAGCCCTTCTTCCGGAAAAGGGCGGATTGTTTCCACGAAATCAAAAAAGAGCCTGCCGGTTTTTTCCGGCAGGTTCTTTGCGTCAGGCGACGGTTCACTTTCAGGCGACGGTTTTACTTTGCTGAGTCGGCGGCATCCGGAAGAACATTGGGATCAAAGTTGAATTCCAGCGCTTCCAGCTCGCCCATCGCGGGAGAAATCCAGCCGATTCTTCCGTTGTCCAGGCGAATCTTATACCAGCCGTTTTCGGAGATGTCGAGGATTTCATAGACCACCGAGGAGGTGGCGTGGCCGATTCCCTCAGCATAGATGGAGGGATGCTTCCGGACATTCGGATTATCGATGGCGCGGACCTTGAAGCGCTTGATGACGGTGACCGCGTCCGAATCCGGCAGATTGCTCAGGGTATTGGCGGAGGAGCTGGCGAAGGTTGACATGAACAGCGACTTCAGTTCCTCGACCTGGGTGGCGTTGTGTTCCTGCAGGTCTTTCAGCTCCTGGACATCCTTGTTCAGCGTGTCGATCTGAGCAGCCTTTTCGGTCACATCAGCCTGCAGAGCGGCGACCTGCCTGCTTGTATCGTCCACTTCCGCATTGAGGGTTTCAATCTGCCCGGCCTTGGTGGAGACATCAGTCTGCAGGGTTTCAATCTGTGCGGTTTTTTCGGTCACATCGGTCTGCAGGGCAACGATCTGGGCAGTTTTTTCTGCCACATCCGCTTCCAGCGCGCAGATCTGTCCGGCGCTGGCGGAAGCATCGGTCTTCATCGTCTCCAGCTGTTCCGTTAAGCCGGCAAGCTCGGCGGACAGGGTATCCATTTTTTCGCTTTTCTCCGCGATGTCCTGATTCAGAACAGCAATCTGGCTGTTCTTCTCCTCCACTTCTGCCTGCAGTGTGGTGATCTGGCTGCCGCTGTCCTCCAGATTCTTTGTCAGCACAGCGATCTGCTCATCTTTCTCCTTTACTTCCGCGGTGAGCGCTTCGATCTGTTCGGCCTGAGCGGCGGCGGCAGCCTCAGCGGCGGTTTTGTCCTGCTCAGTTCCGGACTGAGGAGCGGTTTCGGCCTGTGCGGTCGCAGACGGAGATGCAGGTTCAGTCTGCGCGGTCACAGATGGAGATGCGGTCTCAGTCTGCGCGGCAGATTCGGTCTGCGCAGTCGTGGATGGAGATGCGGTCTCAGTCTGGGCGGCGGTTTCAGTCTGCGCAGTCATGGACGGAGGTGCGGTTTCAGTCTGGGCGGCGGTTTCGGCCTTTTCCGTTCCGGACTGAGGATCGGTTTCAGTCTGCGCGGTCATGGTCTGAGAAGCTGCCTCAGGCAGGGCGGCTTTTTCGCCGGTTTCTGCACGGAGCGCTTCAATCTGGCCGACCAGCTTCCTGACTTCTTCCTGCAGGGTTTCAATTTCTTTGGCTTTGGCTTCATTATCTGCGGTCAGTGAATCAATCCGGGCGTTTTTATTCTCCGCATCGGCAGTCAGGGTATCAATCTGCTGCTGTTTATTCGCGGCGTCGGCGCTCAGCGTATCAATCTGCTGCTGTTTATCCGCGGCGTCGGCATTGAGCGTATCAATCTGCTGCTGTTTATCCGCGGCGTCGGCGCTCAGCGTATCAATCTGCTGCTGTTTATCCGCAGCGTCGGCGCTGAGCGTATCAATCTGTTGCTGTTTATCCGCCGCGTCGGCACTGAGCGTATCAATCTGCTGCTGTTTGTCCGCGGCATCGGCGGTCAGCGTTTCTACCTGTTGCTGCTTATCCGCGGCATCGGCGGTCAGGGTATCAATCTGCTGCTGTTTATTCGCGGCATCGGCGGTCAGGGTATCAATCTGCTGCTGCTTATCCGCGGCGTCGGCGCTCAGCGTTTCGATCCGGCCGTCTTTATCCGCGGCATCGGCATTCAGGGTTTTAATCTGATTTTCCTTTTCCGCCACATCTGCCTGCAGCGCTTCAATTTCGCTGTTTTTTTTCGCCACGTCGTTGCTCATGGCCGCGATCTGCCCGGCCTGATCGGCCACTTCGCCGTTCAGCGCGTCGATCTGCTCACTGCTGCGCTGGTTGTTGGTAATGTAGAGCGCGCAGAAAACAATCACCAATACCGACAGAACGGAGATGATAGCAACAGATAGACTTTTTTTCATGACAGTGCCCTCCTGTCTGAATATGCGGTTTGTCGTTCACCATTAATAAAACGATACAGAAAACGGGATACCGGCTCCTCCGGCCGATTACGCTTATTATGACATAAAACCCCCGGATCGTCAACTTTCACCCGGAAAAAACCGACAGAAGAAGCAATAAACCGGGCCGGTCTTCAGACCCGGATGAAAGAGCCTTCGCCGGCGGGGATCCGCTCCGGGAAAGGCCTGAAACCGGAAGTTGAATTTGCGGGCGTTCCGGGATATAATAAATGGATGTCCGGAGTCTGACGGACGAATAGCGAAACAGAAGCGGAGGATGAAAAAATGAAGAGATGGCTGGTTATGCTGCTGGTGCTGTGCCTGTGCTGCCCGCTGGCCCTGGCGGAGCAGACCGTCTCGGTCCGGACGGTGGAAGCCCGGGATCTGAGTCTGAACAAGGCGTCGAATACGCTGATCCTGCGGGACGCGAACAGCAGACAGTATCAGGTGGTGGACGCGGATCTGAATGTTCTGAGCGAGCCGTATGACCGCATCGATATCCGGGACGGGCATTATGTAGCCTATCGGGAAGACGGGAAACGCGGTCTGCTGGACGGACAGGGCCGGCTGCTGATTCCTGCCGCTTATGACGATATTGATGTGCTGAGCGACCGCTGGGCCGCCGCCATTATCCTGAAGGAAGCAACCTCCGACAATTATGACTATCAGAGCATGTTTTCGGAAAATAAAACCTTTTATCTGATCGATACGGTGGATATTTATTACCGGGGAACCCGGGTCGCCACGCTGAACCGGACGGACTGGGACCAGGGAAGAGCTTTCGGCGATTATCTGTGCGTGCGGAACCGTGACAAGCAATATTCTTTCTATAATAAAGAGTTTGTCCGGTCAGAAGCAGCTGCGGATTATTTCGATGAATATGAGGAAGATTACCGTTCCGGCAAGGTGATTCATCAGGGCAGCGGGCAGGAAGCCTTCACGGCGGGCTGCACCCTGACAGCGGAGGAAGTCCGGCAGAGCTGCTGGCTGAAAGACAAAGTGCTGGTGGATCTGCAGGGAAACGTGCTGGCGGATTTTTCTTCTTATTATTCTGCCAACCTGGATGTGGATTCCGGGCTGATCAAACTCCGCAGCCAGGCGGCGCTGAACAGCTCTGAAACGCTGTACGGTCTGGCGGATGCGGCCGGAAATCTGCTCGTCTCCTGCCAGTACGAAGAACTGGGCTATAATCTGGCAAATGCGCTGAAACTGGGATATGTCTATGCGGTCCGGGGCGGAAAGAGCGGCTTTGTCAGCCTGGCCGACGGTTCGGAAGCCGGCTTTGAATTCATGGAGAGCGCCGGAAGAGAGCGTTCCGCCTTTATCACCATTGAGGATCCCCGGGAGGGCACGATTCTGATCAGCGCCGCGGCCGGGGAACTGCCCGGGCGGTATCAGGAGGTGGAGGTTCCCTACAGCTCCGCGGCTCCTTTCGCCACAGTGAAGGAAGCGGACGGCCGGGTTCATGTGATCGATCTGTACGGGGAAGAGGTTCTGCCGGACAATCCGGAGATCCGGGATACCTATTATGTGGAGTACGCCAATGACGGCAGTCTGATTGTCGTTCAGGATAATGCCCGGGTCTATCATATCTATCAGGTGAGCGGCAGCCGGACGGAGCAGAAGCCGGACGCTCCGGCCACCGTGACCGGTCCGGAAGGAACCCCTTCGGAAACAGAATCCGGAGAGACCTGGGTCTGCCCGGACTGCGGAACGGAGAATACGGGCAAGTTCTGCGCGGAGTGCGGGACGGCCAGACCGGCTGCGCCGGAGGAGGACGGAACCTGGACCTGTGAGAACGGTCATGCGGGAAACACGGGCAAATTCTGCTCCGAATGCGGCGCGCCGAAGCCCGCCGCGGAGGAGGACGGAACCTGGACCTGTGAAAACGGTCATGCGGGAAACACGGGCAAGTTCTGTTCCGAATGCGGAGCGGCTAAACCGCAGAAATAAGCAGGACAAGGAGCGGACATGGCAAGAATCGTTGCGATTGCGAATCAGAAAGGCGGGGTCGGTAAAACGACGACCGCGGTGAATCTCTCCGCCGCCCTGGCGGAGCTGGGGAAAAAGGTGCTCATGGTAGATCTGGATCCCCAGGGAAATACGACCAGCGGACTGGGTTGCTCGGTGAATGACCGGAATTCCGTTTACGACGCGATGATGGCCCGGGCGAAGCTGAAGGACTGTATCCAGAAGACCGGGGTCAAGAAGCTGAAGCTGATCGGTTCAGACATTCGGCTGGCCGGCGCGGAAGTGGAGCTGGTCGGCGTTCCGGAACGGGAGTTTTATCTGAAGAAACTGCTGGGGCCGGAGCGGGATGAGTATGACTATGTTTTCATTGACTGTCCGCCCAGCCTGAGCCTTCTGACGCTGAACGCCATGGCGGCGGCGGATTCGGTGCTGGTCCCCATTCAGTGTGAGTATTACGCGCTGGAAGGGGTCAGCAGCCTGATGAGCACGATCGGCCGGGTGAAAAAAACGATCAATCCCCATCTGGAGATCGAGGGGATTCTGCTGACGATGCTGGACGGGCGGACCAATCTGGGGCTGCAGGTGGTGGATCAGGTCAAGAAGCATTTTAAAAAGGATGTTTTTGCGACCAGTATCCCCCGGAACGTCCGTCTGGGCGAGGCGCCCAGCCACGGGGAACCCATTACGGTTTATGATCCGCGAAGCAGCGGCGCGATGGCCTATCAGGCTCTGGCGAAGGAAGTCGCGGCCCGGAACCGGAAACGGTAAGAGACGGCCTTTTGCGGCGGACATCGCGGGGGCGGGGAAGGAAGACGGGAAAGTATGGCGAAAAAGGCGCACGGACTGGGAAGGGGACTGGATTCCCTGTTCGGGATGACGGACGAGGAAGATACGCTTCGCATCCGTGAAATCGATATCGGGGAGCTGGATCCGAATCCGGATCAGCCCCGGAAACATTTTGACAAGGAAAGCATCGCGCAGCTGGCGACCAGCATCCGGGAGCAGGGAATCCTGCAGCCCCTGCTGGTCGTGGCTTCCGACCGCGGCCGCTACCGGATCGTGGCGGGCGAGCGGCGGTTCCGCGCGGCGAGGCTGGCGGAACTGGAAACGGTTCCCTGCATCGTGAAGGACCTGGACGTCATTCAGGAGATGGAGATCGCGCTGATTGAAAATCTGCAGCGGGAGGATCTGAATCCCATGGATGCGGCCATGGGAATTCAGGCGCTGATGAACCAGTGCGGATATACCCAGGAGAAGGTCGCGGAGCGTCTGGGAAAGAGCCGGGCGGCTGTGGCGAATCTGGTGCGGCTGCTCTCCCTGCCGGATGAGGTGACGGATCTGGTTCGGGAAGGCCGGCTGACGGCCGGTCATGCCCGGGCGATCGCCGGACTGGGCAACAGCGGGGAACAGGTGGAAGTCGCCCGGAAAACGGTGGCGGAAAACCTGAATGTCCGGGACGTGGAGAAGATTACGGCGGACCGGAAGGCGAGAAAGAAGGAACAGAAGCGAAAGACGGCTTTGAGACTTCCGGCGGAGCTTGCGGAGCTGCAGGAAACGGTGCTTCGGAAGACGGGAATGAAATGCACGCTGACGGGAACGGCGAATAAGGGACGGATTCTGCTGGAATACAGCAGCCGGGAAGATCTGGAACGGCTGAATGACCTGCTGGAGCGGGCGGAAGAATAACGGGAGCGGCGAAATGAGCAAGGACGGACTGCCTGAAATGCCTTACTGGGACGGGCCTCTCAGCCATCCCTTTTACAGCAAAGTCATCAAGCGGGTGCTGGATTTTCTGCTGGCGCTGATTCTGCTGATCCCCGGCCTGGTTCTGATGCTTCCGCTGGCCCTGTGGGTACGGCTGGATTCTCCCGGACCTGTGATCTATAAGGCGGTTCGCGGCGGATATCATAATCAGCCCTTCCGGATTTATAAATTCCGGAGCATGGTGGTGGACGCGGACAAAACCGGCGGCTGCACCGCGAAAAACGACAGCCGGGTGACCCGGGCGGGCCGGGTGATGCGCCGGCTGAAGCTGGATGAGCTGCCCCAGCTGTTTAATATCCTGAAGGGAGATATGAGCTTTGTGGGCCCACGGCCGGAGCTCCTTCTGTATACGACGCAGTATACAAAGGAACAGGAATGCATCATGTGGGTGCGTCCGGGAATCACGGACCGGAGCAGCATTGTTTATATCGCGCAGGATGAGATCGTCGGAGAAGAGGATCCTGTGGCCAATTTTGAAAAGCTGATTTTGCCGGAGAAAAACCGCCTGCGGGTGGAATATGCCCGGAGCCAGAGCTTCCCGCTGGACGCTGGGCTTTTCTGGGAAACCATCCGGGGCGTATTCGGCAAGGCCGGTGACATGGCGAAGGAGAAGAAGAGGGCTTGAGCATGGAAAACTATGAGGCGCTGGTGCACCGGACCTTTGGAGGTCAGCGGCCGGACGTCCGGGATCCGAAGGTGCTGGCCTGGCTGATCCGGCGAAACGGGCTGGAAATGACCCATCTCAGCCGGGGAAGTCATATCGGCAGCGTATTCAGCGTTGCGGAGATCATCGCCGTGCTGTATGCCCGGATCCTGAAGGTGGATCCCCGGAACCCGAAAATGCCGGACCGGGACCGGCTGATTCTCAGCAAGGGCCATGCGGGCAGCGCGGTTTATGCCGCCCTGGCGGAGACGGGATTCTTTCCCGTGGAGCGTCTGAAGACGCATTACGCGGACGGATCAACGCTCAGCGGCCATGTGAGCCATAAGGGCGTTCCGGGAGTGGAGGTATCCACCGGCAGCCTGGGACACGGACTGGGCATCGGGGTCGGTATGGCGCTGGGCGCCCGGATGGACGGCGCGTCCTGGAGAACCTACGTGGTCATGGGAGACGGGGAATGCGATGAAGGGGCGGTCTGGGAGGCCGCGCTTCAGGCGGCTCAGTACGGGCTGGACCGGCTGATTGCCGTGGTGGATTATAATCATATGCAGAGCCTGACCACCGTGGAGGAGACTCTGCGGCTGGAACCCTTTGAAGCGAAATGGCGGGACTTCGGATGGAATGTCCGGAGCGTGAATGGCCATGATCCGGAGGCGCTGGAACAGGCCTTCGTCCAGGCGAAGGAAGCCGCGGGCAGCGGAAAGCCGAATATGATTCTGGCCCATACAGTCAAGGGAAAGGGCGTTTCTTTCATGGAGAACAACATTCTCTGGCACTACCGGACGCCTCAGGGCGGGGAATATGAGGCGGCGCTGAAGGAACTGGAGGCAGAGCGGCCGTGAGAGACGCGTTTGTAAGAGTGCTGCTGGAGAGTATGGCGGCCAATGATCGGATTGTGCTGATTACCGGCGATCTGGGCTTCGGCGTTCTGCGCCCGGTGTGGGAACGGTTTCCGAAACAGATCCTGAATGCGGGCATTGCGGAGCAGAGCATGGTCAGCATGGCCGCGGGACTGGCCGCGACCGGCCGGACGGTGCTTGTCTATTCCATTGGCAATTTTCCCACCCTGCGTCCCCTGGAGCAGATCCGGAATGACTGCGCCTACCACGGAGCGGATGTGAAGATCGTCTGTGTGGGCGGAGGTTTTGTATACGGCAGCCTCGGAATGAGCCATCATGCCACCGAGGATCAGTCCATTCTGCGGGCGCTGCCGGGGGTTACCTGCTTTACGCCCGGGGATCCGGCGGAAGCGGAATGGGCCGTGCGGGAGGCGCTGCGCACGCCGGGAACCTGCTATCTGCGGCTGGGGCGGGCGAATGAACCGAAGGTACATGCTTCGGCGCTGCCGGATGTCCGGGGACCGCTGAGCCTGACGCTGCAGACAGGCGGGGATCTGGCGATTCTGTCTTCCGGCGGGATTCTCACCCAGGCGGTGGAGGCCGCCCGCCTGCTGGCGGAAAAAGGCATCCGGGCGGAGGTCGTCAGCTTTCCCAGCCTGAAGCCCCTGGATGAAGCAAAGGTCAAGGAGCTGCTGGACCGCTTCAGACGGATCGTGACGGTTGAGGAAAACACCGTCGTGGGCGGATTCGGCAGCGCGGTCTGCGAGATTGCGGCGGAAGCCGGCACGGGATGCAGGGTCCGGCGGATCGGACTGGAGGATACCTATTCCACGGTGGTGGGCAGCCAGCAGTACCTCAGACAGGTATACGGGATCGACGGGCCGTCGATCGCCGGGAAGGCGGAGGCATTTCTGCATGAGTAGGGAACTGACGCTGGAGGAAATTCACGCGGAGCTGCTGGAGCAGCTCCGTGATATTGCGTCTGTGTGCAGGCGGCACGGAATCGGATATAATCTGATGTGCGGCACGCTGCTGGGAAGCGTGCGGCATCAGGGGTTTATCCCCTGGGACGATGATGTGGATCTGCTGATGACCCGGGATGAATTTAACCGCTTCCGGAAGGTTTATCCGGAGGAATGCGATCCGCGCTTTGAACTGACGTATCTGGATACGTGGACCCCAAGGGTCATGAACCGGGATCCGGAGAAGGCGGCGGCTTTTACGGATCTTTTCATTCTGGACTGTCTGCCTCCGGAAGGCTGGCGGCGGAAGCTGCACCTGCTGCACCTGCACCTTCTGCAGGGCATGATGAAGAAAAAGGTGGATTACAGCCGGTTCGGCCTGAAAAACCGGATTCTGCTGCGGGCTACGCATGTGATGGGACTGCCTTTTTCCTATGCCTGGAAAGCCCGGAGGTATGAGGCGGTATCCACCCGCTTCCAGACCGGCGAGGATCTGCATATGTCCAACGGCGCGTTTGAGCTGATGACGCATGTATGGCATCCGGAACAGTTCCGGGAGAAGATTCCGGGCCCCTTTGAAGGCGAAGAGTACCTGATTCCGAAGCGGTATGACGAGGTTCTGACGGTGCTGTTCGGGCCGGATTACATGACGCCGCCGCCGGAAAATGAACGGGTGGCCAAACATCTGGATGTGTGAAAGGATTTCCCGGCTGCATGGAAATGTATTTTTGTCCCCTTTATTCCGGCTCCAGCGGGAACGCGCTGTTTGTTCAGTATGGCGGCACCCGCCTTCTGATTGATGCCGGAAAGCCCGGAAAAGCGGTGGAAGAGGCGCTGAAGTCGATCGGAGTGTCTCCGGATAGTCTCAGCGGCGTGCTGATTACGCATGAACATACCGATCATATTTCCGGCGCCGGCGTGCTGGCCCGAAGATTCCGGCTGCCGCTGTATGCCACGGCGGAAACCTGGAAGGCCATGGAGGAAAAGATCGGAAAAGTGCCGCCGGAGCAGCGGCATGAGTTTTATGCGGGCCAGGAGTTTTATCTGGGCGATATCGGCGTATCCCCCTTCTCCATTCCGCATGATGCGGCGGATCCGGTGGGATACCGGCTCTGGGGCGGCCGCGTCAGCATCAGCACCGCGACGGATCTGGGCCATTTTTCGCAGGATGTGTTCGATCATATCCGGGGAAGCGATCTGGTTCTGCTGGAGAGCAATCATGATCCGGCCATGCTGCGCGCGAATCCGCATTACAGCCCGGCGCTGAAGAGCCGGATTCTGGGGGACCGGGGTCATCTGAGCAATGAAGCCTGCGCCGCGGCGCTGCTGCACCTGGCGGCTGCGGGAACCCGGCATGTGATCCTGGGCCATCTGAGCGGGGAGAACAATCATCCGACGCTGGCCCGCCGGGTGTCCGCCGGAGTCCTGGAGCGGGAAGGCATCCGTCCGGGAGAGGATCTTTTTCTGCAGGTGGCGCTGCGGGATGAGGTCGGTCAGGTATATACGCTGAAAAAAACGGAAGGAATTTGAGGAGGTTCCATGATTCTGCTGTCTGTTCAGGATATCCGGAAAAGCTTCGGCGGCCATGAGGTGCTGAAGAAGGTTTCCTTTACCCTGCAGGAGGGGGAACGCATGGGACTGGTCGGGGTCAACGGAAGCGGAAAAAGCACCCTGATGAAGCTGATCGCCGGGCAGGAGACGGCGGATGACGGTCAGATCAGCATACAGAAGGGGCTGCGGGTCGGCTATATGGCTCAGCAGGGAGATCTGTCCGGAGAGGAAACCGTGCAGGAAGCGCTCGAAAGCGTTTTCGCCCCCCTGCAGGCGATGGAAGCGGAGCTTCGGGAGCTGGAGGAGGAAATGGCCCGGAGCGGCGGGGATCCGGAAACCCTGCGCCGCCTGGGAAGCCGTTATGATGCGCTGACCCGGAATTTTGAAAGGGAAAACGGATACGGCTGGCACAGCGCCGTGGAAGGAGTGCTGGCGGGTCTTGGGCTCCGGGAATACCGGAACCGGAAGACCGGGCTGCTTTCCGGGGGCGAGCGTACCCGCCTGAGTCTGGGACGGCTTCTGCTGACCGAACCGGATCTTTTGCTGCTGGACGAACCGACCAACCATCTGGATCTGAAGAGCATTGCCTGGCTGGAGGATACGCTGTCCGCCTGGCGGGGAGCGGTGCTGGTGATCAGCCATGACCGTTACTTTCTGGATCACGTCTGCGGCCGTATGGCGGAGCTTCTGATGGGCACGCTGGAAACCTATACCGGAAACTATACGGAATATCTGGAAAAACGGACGGTCGTTTACGAGACCCGCATGAAAGCCTGGCAGGCCCAGCAGAAGGAGATTGCGCGGGAGGAAGCCATCATTGCCACCTACCGGAGGTTTAACCGGGAAAAGAGCATCCGGGCGGCGGAGAGCCGGGAAAAACGGCTGGAGAAGATGGAGCGCCTGGAACGGCCGCAGGAGGAAGGCAGCGTCCGCTTCCGCTTTGAAACCCGGCGAAGGACCGGGGAGGATGTGCTGACCCTGGAGGAATTGAAAAAAAGCTATGACGGCCGCCTGCTTTTTGATCATCTGAAGCTTCTCGTGCGAGCGGGGGACCGGATCGCGCTGATCGGCGATAACGGAACCGGAAAATCCACCCTGCTGAAGTGCCTGGTGGGGGAGGAGAAGGCCGACTCGGGTGTGATTCGCTGGGGAGCCGGCGTGGATCTGGGCTATTACGATCAGCATCAGGCCGGACTGCATGAGAATAAAACGGTGCTGGAGGAGGTCTGGGACCGGTTTCCGCGGCTGGAGCAGTATGAGGTGAGAGGCGCGCTGGGTCTGTTTCTCTTTACGGGGGACGAGGTGTTTGAACCGGTTCATACGCTGAGCGGAGGAGAAAGAGGCCGGGTCTGCCTGACGGAGCTGATGCTGCGGAAGGACAATGTGCTGCTGCTGGACGAACCGACCAACCATCTGGATATGGACAGCCGCGAGGTGCTGGAAGCGGCTCTGGCGGATTTTGAGGGAACCATTATCGCCGTCAGTCATGACCGGTATTTTATCAACCGCTTTGCGGAGAAGGTCTGTGTGCTGGAGGACGGCCGGCTGAAAGAGTATATCGGCAATTATGACCGTTACTTTGAAAAGGCTTCCCGGGATGCGGAACCGGACGCGCTGCCGCCGGGCATGACCCGGACCGCGGCGGAAAAGGAAAAAAAGCGGGACCGGGAGGAAAAACGCCGGCTGAAGGAAGCGGCGGACCGCCTGAAGGAAACCGAGAAGCAGATTGCGGAGGCGGAAGCTGAACGCACCCGCCTGGAGGCCGCGCTGGCGGAGCCGGAAACGTACCGGGATCCGGAAAAGGCGGCGGAGATCAGCCGGCGGTATCACGAGACGGAAGAGAAGATTGACAGCCTGTACGGGATCTGGGAAAAGCTCGCGGAGGAGTCTTAGGATATGGACACGCTGAAAAGCGTGTCCATATTTATGTTCTTCAGGCATTGAAAATAAAGGAAACCAGGATCAGAGAAACGGAAAACCGGAAAAACGATCCGGAAAAAAGAAGGGAAAAGGCGAAAAACGCGATACGCCCGTCGCTGTGTACATAATAAAAGGCCATAAGGGGCGAAAATACAGGGATACTGAAAAAACAGGCTGCAAAAAACCTCGAATTTTTTTTGAAAAAAGCCGGAAAACCTCTTGAAAAGGGAATGGGGTTCATGTATAATTCACCTGTTGTCTGTTCAGGGATGAAGCGGTAAGTTGCCGTCCGGCCAGACGGGTAATTATCGCGGACCAGCCCGCTAATCGGGCGACGGACTCGAAGGCGCCGGAGCGGATCTGCACCTGCAGTGGATCCCCGGAGCGCGTAAGAGAACGAAAATCAAGGAGGTTAACAGGAATGGCCAACCAGAAAATCCGTATCAAGCTGAAGAGCTACGAGCACAAACTGATCGATCAGAGCGCGGAGCGGATCGTCGAAACCGCGAAGCGCACAGGTGCCCGTGTCTCCGGTCCGATTCCGCTCCCCACGGAGAAGGAAATCGTCACCATCCTTCGCGCTGTGCATAAGTACAAGGACAGCCGCGAACAGTTCGAGCGCCGTACCCATAAGCGGCTGATCGACATCCTGAA
>JAGCBO010000076.1 GCA_017652125.1 Clostridia bacterium
AGACGGCACATCGAAAATGATTCTGCAAATCGCGATGGTTGCATAAATTGGCAGCAGATGATATAATATCTAGTTATCCAGCAGATGCAGATTGCCTGCCGGAATGCTGATATCAAAGCAAGGATGCTTACAGGGGGATTCGATGAGACATATCCAGCTGGCTGAGCACTTTACGATACCGAAAATCCTGCTTTTTTCTCTGCCGAGTATCGGGATGCAGATTGTGGATAACACCTATCAGATCGCGGACGGATACTTTATATCCAACTATATCAGCGAGGCAGCGTTCGAAGCCGAAAACCTGATTTTTCCGCCCCTGGTGATCGTGATGTATGTCGGCCTGATGTTCGGGACCGGAGCCAGCGCCATCATTTCCAAAATGCTGGGAGAGGGCCGGAAGGAGCAGGCGAATCAGCTGTTCACCCGGGCGATCGCCGTGCTGACGGTCTTAGGCGTGCTGCTGTCGGCGCTGCTGTACTTCATGCTTCCGACGGTGACGGTCTGGGTGCACGCCTCGGAGGAACTGCGGCCGGACTGTATTGTCTACGGGCAGATTCTGGCTCTTTTTATGCCCTTTCAGATGCTCTCCCTGGCTTTTCATCCGCTGCTGATCACCGCGGAGCGCCCCGGGCTCGGGCTGATTACGACCCTTTCCAACGCCGCGGCGAATATCCTGATGGACTGGCTCTTTGTGGCCGTGTTCGGCTGGGGAATGCGGGGAGCCGCTCTGGCGACGGGTCTGGCCTGGATGGTCAGCGCGGTGATCCCGTTTGTGTATTTTGCAGGGAAGAAGTCCTCCCTCCGTTTCGTCCGGCCGGGCCGCTGCTTTGAATCCATGGGCAAAGTCCTGTACAACGGCGCATCGGAAATGGTGGATGCCGTTTCCTATGCCATTGTGTCCGTGATCTTCAATCTGCAGCTCATCCGTTACCTGGGGGACGCGGGAATCGGCGCCTACGCGGTCAGCGAATATATGGGAGGGCTGTTCCTGGCGGTGTTCTACGGAATCAGCATGAGTATCGTTCCTGTCGTGGGCTATCATCTGGGAGATAAGAATGTCCGGGAGCTGAACAGCCTTCTCCGGAACGGGCTGATCGTGATGAGCCTTCTGGGCGTGGTGATGACCGGGCTGTGCTTTGCCCTTGCGGAACCGATTTCCCTCATCTTTGTCGGAAAACATACGAAAGAGCTGATCTCCCTGTCCATTGAGGCCCTGAAGCTGGTGTCCCTTTCCTACCTGCTCAGCGGAATCACGACCTATTGTTCCTCCTACTTTACCGGGCTGAACCAGGGAACAGCCTCCCTGGTCATATCGTTAGTTAAAGGGGTCGCGGGTCCGCTGGCGATGGTTTATCTGCTGCCCGGGATCCTGCCTTCTCCCTCCACGGGAATCTGGCTGTCCCCGACGGGCGCGGAGATCCTGACCCTGCTGACCGCGATGATCTGCTTCCTCTGGTGGAAGCGGAAGACGGCCGGCGGATATCTTCCGGAGCCTCCGGATCCGGACAGCCTCTGATCCTTATTCCTCCCTCTGACCGAACAGGAGAATGATATGAGTACGGTTGTAAACGCGTTTCTGAAGCAGGCTGAACGGCGCCCGAAGGCTGTCGCCGTTCTGGATATACAGGGGGCGATGACCTACGGGCGGATGAATCATCTGTCCGCGTTTCTGGCGGAACGGATCCTGGAGCGGATCGGAGGAAAAGGCCGGCGGGGCAGAATTGCCCTGCTGCTGCCCCGCACGAAATATTTTATCGTGGCCCAGTTCGCGGTGCTTCGCGCCGGCTGCGCCGTTGTACCGGTGGACGCGGAGTATCCGCGGGAACGGGTGCAGACCATTCTGGAGGATGTGGGCTGCGCGCTGTGCCTGACGACGGCCGCGCTGGCGGATAAAGCCGCCGGTTTTCCGACCCTGCTGCAGGAAAGCGTTCAGCCGGAAGATGAGGATCCGGAGGAAGATCTCACCCTGGATCTTTCCGATCCGGACGCGGAAGGATACATTCTTTATACCTCAGGCTCGACCGGCAGACCGAAAGGCGTCGTTCACCGGCAGGAGATGCTGAACTGTCCCGTGGAAACGCTTTCCGGTGTGATCCCGCTGAATGAGCGCTCCCGTTCCCTGAATATCGCCGGTTTCAGCTTTATCGCGGGCCTGGTGGATATCATGCCCCTGCTGACTGCGGGCGGCAGCGTCTATGTGGCCAATGAGGAAGAACGGAAAAACACGGAGCTGATCCATACCCTTTTCCGGAAGCGGCAGATTACCGGCATGTACTGCCCGCCGCAGATGTACACGGTGATGAGAAAACTGTATGGGCCGCTGCCGCTGGAATACGTGCTGCTGATCGGCGAAAAATATAACGGGGAGGAGACGGAGCCCGGCGTCTGGGAGAGCTACGGCGCCAGCGAGGCCTGCCCGCCCGTGCTGCTGAATCCCGCCGGAAAAGGCGGTCCGCTGTGCCTGGGAAAGCCGGCTGCCCGGACGGAGGTTTATCTGGTGGATGAGGCGGGAAACCGGATTGATCAGCCCGGCGAGATCGGCGAACTCTGCGTCACCAGTCCCTGGCTGGCCCTGGGATACCATAACATGCCCCGGGAGACGGCGGAGCGCTTTACGGATAATCCCTTTGAACCGGGGACCCGCATGTATCACAGCGGGGATCAGATGGCCTGGGACGAAAACGGGAATCTGATTTTTCACGGCAGAAGAGACCGGATGGTCAAGATCCGGGGCTACCGGGTGGAACTGGGCGAGATCGATCAGGTAATGCGGGGCCGGGAAGGAATCAGCGAAGCGGCCTGCGTGAATGTCCGCGTTCACGGGGGCGATCTGATCTGCTGCTACTATACCGGCGAAGAAATCTCTCCGGAGACCCTGAAGCGGTACGCGGGAACCTTCCTGCCGGAATATATGGTGCCTGCGTATTTTGTCCGTCTGGACGCCATGCCCCGGAACGACCGGAACAAGGTGGATTATCCGACGCTGAAGGCGCTGGAAATCAGGACGGACGAAGCGAAATATGAAGCTCCCGCGACGGAAACGGAAAAAAAGATCTGCGCGGCCTTCGAAGCGGCCCTGGAGATGCCGAAGGTCAGCGCAACGGCGGATTTCTTTGACTGCGGCGGCACTTCCCTGAGCGCCGCGGTGCTGATCAGCCGGCTGAACGGCGACGGCTTTACCCTGGCCTTCCGGGATGTTTCGGCTCATTCCACGCCCCGGGAGCTGGCGGCCTTCCTGGACGCGAAGCAGGATACGCAGCTTCCCGCGATGGACCGGGAAATCTATCCGCTGACCCGGACGCAGATGGGCATCTATCTGGAAAGCCTGACCGGCGGAGCCCGGGAAACCTATACGCTGCCTTATATGATTCGCGCGGACCGGAGCGTTTGCGCGGAGGATCTGGTTCAGGCTGTCGTCCGGACGCTGGATGCGCATCCGGGTATGAAATATATCATCCGTACGGACGGAAACGGGATCCCCGGCATGGTCCCGGTGCCGGAGGCGAAGGTCGAGGTACCGGTTTTCGAGGGAACGGAAGAAAACCGGATGAAATTCATGCAGGATTTCATGCCCGTGGTTCCCATGATGGAGAAAATCCTGATTCATCCGGCCGTTTACAAAACGCCGGAACGCTGCTACCTGATGATCAAAACCCATCTGATCTTCTTTGATGCTTCGGCGATCAGCCTGTTCATTGCCGAACTGAACCGGGTGCTGGCCGGCCGGGAACCGGCGGGGGAGGCCTGCACCATTCAGCAGGCGGCCCTGTATGAGGAGAATCTGCTGCGGAACGGCGCGCATGACCGGGCGAAGGAATACTATCTGAACCTGTTCCGGGATGCGGAGGACGTGCCCGCCCTGAGCGGCGACCTGAACGGACCGCTGACTCCCGGCGTCAGCCGGAACCTCCGGTGGGAACCGGGAACGCTGAAAGCGGAACGGGTCAAAGCCTTCTGCGAAAAAGCCCGTATTTCCGAAAACGGCTTTTTCATGGGAGCCATGGCGCTGATGCTCGGAAAATACCTG
>JAGCBO010000010.1 GCA_017652125.1 Clostridia bacterium
CCCGGCGGGATTCGAACCCACGGCCTGTCGCTTAGGAGGCGACCGCTCTATCCTGCTGAGCTACGGGACCATATTCTTCAGGACTGCCGGGGAGATGCGGCGAAATATCGCTGCGGGTGAAAACGGGGGAGAGAATCGATGGGATTCTCTCCCCCAACAGGGAGTGATTTTACAGGTTTTTCCGCCCTTTGTCAATGGCTTCCCAGAGGCCGTTGAGGTAGGCGGCGCCCAGCGCACGGTCATAGAGGCCGTAGCCCGGACGGCCCTGCTCATCCCAGATCATCCGGCCGTGATCCGGACGGATGTAGGTATCCGGGCAGGTGTCATAGATGGCTTTCATGATCTCATACAGATCCAGGTCGCCGGTGCTGGAGAGATGGGCGGCCTCGCGGAAGTGATGATGTCCGAGATACTTGACGTTCCGCACATGCATGGCGCCGATCCGGTTCATCTGACCGAAATGACGGATGATGGCGGGAATGTCATTGTCCGGGTTGCTTCCCAGGGAGCCGGTGCACAGGCAGAGCGTGTTGGCGGGGCTGTCATGCAGCTGAACCATCTTATCAAAGTCTTCCTGGCTGTGGGTGATGCGGGGGAGACCGAAAATGGGCCAGGCGGGATCATCCGGGTGGCAGGCCATCCTGACGCCGACTTCCTCACAGACCGGGATGACCGCGTCCAGGAAATACTTGAAATTCTTCCGCAGATCGTCCGGTCCGATGTTTTCATACTGCTTCAGCGTCGTTTCCAGCAGGGCCAGACGCTCCGGCTCCCAGCCGGGCAGGGTGAAGCCCTTGCTGTCCTCCGCGGTTTTGCGGACGATCTCCAGGGGGCCCATCGCGCCGAGATCCTTCTCGTCAAAATACAGGCTGTTGCTGCCATCCTCCGGGATGACGCGCGCCAGATCCGTGCGCAGCCAGTCAAACACGGGCATGAAGTTGTAGATGATGACCTTCACGCCGTGCTTTGCCAGCATCCGGATGGTGGAGATATAATTGGCGATGTATTCCTCCCGGGAGGGGAGACCCATCTTGATGTCCTCATGGACATTGACGGATTCGATGACCTCGATCTCCAGACCGGCCTCGTTGACCTCTTTTTTCAGGGCGGCGAATTCCTCTTCCGGCCAGTCGACGCCGGCAGCCTTGTCCAGCAGGCCCATCAGACCGGTCATGCCGGGAATCTGTTTGATATATTTCAGCGGAATCGGATCGGTCTGACTGCCGTACCAGCGGAATGTCATTTTCATGGGCGGATAGCCTCCTTTTCAATTGCTTGATAACAGAAGTTTATCGTAGAAGCAGGGATTTGACAAGCCCTGACGGCGATTTTCATCCGAGGGAGGCGGTTTTCATTCGGGGCGGACAACGGTTTCCGCCGGGAAGCAAACGGCGCCTTCCGGCTGGCGGACGGGCGCCGCCGGTGCATCAGGACGCGAACTGGCTGTTATAGAGGGAGGCATAGAATCCGTTCCGGGCCAGCAGGGACTCGTGGGTTCCCTGTTCCACGATATGGCCGTCCCGCATGACCAGGATCAGATCCGCTTCCCGGATGGTGCTGAGCCGGTGCGCCACGATAAAGGAGGTACGGCCGGCCATCATGGCGGCGAAGGCCTTCTGAATCCGGATTTCCGTCCGGGTATCGATGGAGGAGGTCGCCTCATCCAGAATCAG
>JAGCBO010000077.1 GCA_017652125.1 Clostridia bacterium
CCAGCTGCGCCAGATAGGCATCCCACTCTTCTTCCACGCCGCCGTCCGTGACCCAGTGCGCGTACTGCTGCGACACGTAGTTCAGGATATCGGGGGAGAGGAAGCCCAGCTGATCCAGCTGATCGGAGGTGTAGGAGACGACGGGGAAGGTATCCCGGGCATAGGCCGCGTTGACCGCGTCATCCGCCAGCTTGATGCCGTCGCCTTCGGTGGTGGGCAGCACCACTTTGGCTTCGAATTCCTTGTTCATATACTTGGGGCCGTGATCCCGGAAGGAGAAGGTCCAGCAGGAGGTGTCCAGGTTGATGCCGGAATCCGCGGAGGGCAGCAGCACTTCATAGGTGCCGTCGTCCTTCTTCGCGATCTTGCCGTCGCCGATGGAGCCGTAGTAGGTCTGCAGGGAGGCTTCGTCGGTGTAGAACTGATCCGCCCACTCCAGCAGCTTTCCGGGGTTCTTGCAGTTCTTCGTAATCACCAGCTCGTTCTTGCCGTAATTCAGGAAGGTCGGATCGGATTCCACATAGCGGTTTCCGTCCGGACCGGCGACGGCTTCCACCACCACATAGTCCATAGCGTTGCCCAGCAGCTCGGAATCCGCCGTCCAGGCGAAGACGATTCCGGTCCGGGGGCCGGCTTCGGTATCCTGAATCTTGGCGCGGACCATATCGGAGGTCTGGGTGAAGTATTCGGGATCCAGCGCGCCGCGCTCGAAGAGGTCGTGGGCCCATTTAACCGCTTCCTTATAGTTCTCGGCCATGGGGACGAAGTAGGGCTTGCCTTCCGCGTTGAGGCCCATCATGTTGCCGGCGCGGCTGGCCTGCACGCCGAAGGGCAGCAGCAGATTGTTCAGGTCTCCCGCGAGGGAAGAGGAAGCGATGTAGCCGTAGCGGCCTTCGCCGGACTTGGAGAAAGCGACCAGGGTGTCCGCCAGCTCGGTATAGGTGGTGGGCATAGGCAGATTCAGTTCATCCAGCCAGACTTTGTTGATATACATCTCGTTGGCCGTGATCGGGCGCATGGGGAGCTTCTTGGGCAGGGACCAGATTTTGCCTTCCGCGTCGGTGCACAGGGCCTTCATGGAAGGATCCTTTTCAAAGATCGCGGTGAGGTTGGGCATGTACTGCGGAATCAGATCAGTGAGCTCGACAAAATACTCGGAGTTGGGAATGATGTCCGCATCGGTCAGGGAGATGGAGCCGAAGAAGGCATCCGGCAGGGCGCTCAGACCGCTGGCCAGCATCAGGGATTTCTGATCGGACCAGGTGGCGTTCCAGTAGGGCTGCCAGTTGATGGTGACCCCGGTCTTCTCGCCGATTTCCTTCAGGAAGGAAGTCTCGGTGAAGTCGGTTCCCCAGACCTCCGTCCAGCGGACGACGGCAACGGAGAAGGTGTTGTCTCCCTCGGCGAGGGCGCCGGCGCTCATCGTGAGCAGCAGGCAGGCGGCGAGCACGAGGCTCATCAGGGTTCGCAGGTGTTTCATGGTTCATATCCTCCTTTTTTATGTTCAGGCGTTTCCCGCCTTGAAACCGTTTGGATGATTATCCTTTCAGGGCTCCGATCATCACGCCCTGGTTGAAATACTTCTGAACGAAGGGATACATGGTCATAATCGGCAGGGACGAAACGACAATGGCGCCGTATTTGATCAGGTTGGCCTTCCGGTTCAGGTCAGCCGCCGCGGAGCCGGTCATGGCGGTCGCCGCCATCTCGTTGTTGATCAGGATGTTCCGCATGATCAGCTGCAGCGGGTAGCGCTCCGGAGAGCGGAGATAGATCATGGCGTTAAAGTAGCTGTTCCAGTGCCCCACGGCCGCCCAGAGCGCTATCACCGCCAGGATCGCTTTGGAAAGGGGCAGCACGATCTGGAAGAAGTACCGGAGATTGGAGCAGCCGTCAATCTGCGCCGCGTCCCAGAGCTCCCCGGGAAGGCTGGTCTGGAAGAAGGTCCGGGCGACGATGATGTAATACGAGATCACCGAAAAGGGAAGCACCATCACCAGAAAGGAATCCAGCATGTGGAAGGTATTGTTCAGGATAATAAAGGTCGGAATCAGGCCGCCGCCGAAGAACATCGGGAAGATGAAATAGAAGGTGAAGAAGCCGCGGCCGGGCAGATCCTTCCGGGAAAGCGCGAAGGCGACCGGAATATTGACGATCAGCATGATCAGCGTTCCCGCGAGGGTGTAGAGAACGGTGTTCCCGTAGCCGGTCCAGAGATTGCTCATGGAGAACAGGTAGGAATAGCCTTCCAGACTGACGCCCCTGGGGTAGAGCAGCACGTCGCCCCGGGCGACCAGGTTCGGATCGCTGATGGAGGCAATCACGATGAAATACATCGGATAGAGCGCGATCAGGGTCAGGAGGGCAGCCGCCGTATAGATCACCGCGTCGAAAACACGGTCTGAACGGCTTTTGCGGATATGGTTCGGGCGGGCCTCCCGCCGGCGCGAAACGGAAATACTCATATCTTTCATCCTCCGGATCAGAACAGGGACGTATCGCTGATCTTTTTCGAGATACCGTTGACCAGGATCAGGATCAGGAAGTTCACCAGGTTATTGAACAGCCCGATGGCCGCGGAATAGCTGTACTGATTGCTCTTGAGGCCCATCTTATACAGATAGGTGGAGATGATCTCGCTCGAAGCGATGTTCAGGTCGTTCTGCAGCAGATAGACTTTCTCGAAGCCGACGCCCAACAGGCTGCCGCAGCGAAGGATAAAGAGGGTGATCATGGTCGGAACCAGCATCGGGATATCAATGGCGGCGATTTTCTGCCACTTGCTGGCGCCGTCCACCTCCGCCGCTTCGTAGAGCTGGGGATCGACGGCGGAGAGGGCGGCAATGTACATGATCGAATCCCAGCCGACGTGCTGCCATACCTCTGTCCAGACATAGATGCTGGAGAAGGCGCCCGCGTTGCCCATCAGATCCCCGATGTTCATCCCCAGAAATCCGCACAGGCGGGGAATGATGCCGGAGGAGGGGGAGAGAAACATGATGATCATTCCGCACATGACAACCGTGGAGATGAAGTGGGGAAGGTAGGTCGAGACCTGGAAAAACTTCTTGAAGCGCCGGGCGTACATCTGATTGCACATCAGCGCCAGAAGGATCGGCAGCGGGAAGGTGACCAGGATCGTATAGAGGCTGATGACCAGCGTGTTGATAATCGTGTTGCCGAACATGTAGGAATTGAAGTACCGTTCGAAATACTTCAGGCCGGCCCAGGCGCTGCCCCAGATCCCCTGGGCGGGTTTGAAATCCTTAAAGGCGATGATCACCCCGTACATGGGCAGATAGGTAAAGCAGAAAAAGATCACGATGGCCGGAACCATCAGCAGATACAGTCCGCCGTTTTTCCGGACCCGCAGGAGAGCGGGGGTTCTGTGTAGTCCTGCGCGATGCTGCATGATGATTTCGCTCCTTCTGTCACGACTCAGAGAGTTTAACGTTAAACCTTGCCGCAACGGGGGAAGCCTTCCTCTCCGGGATAAGTTTAACGGTAAATCTGAACTCTGGGATAAGTATAACGATAAACCCGACCGTTGTCAAACGATTTTTTACCAGATAATCTATTTTTTTCAAAAAAAGACCGGAAGCCTCCGAAAAGGGTCTCCGGTCCGCCGAAGATCAGTCGATTTTCCGTACGGAATCCCGCTGGATCAGCCGGACCTCCAGAACCCGGCGGTCCTTCCGGTAGGCGGAATCCGTCATCGCCTGGAAAAGCATCGAGGCGGCGGTGTCGGCCTTCAGCCGGATATCCTGGCCGACCGTGGTCAGGGCCGGACTGATCAGCCGGGAGGGCAGGGAATCGTCGAAACCGATGACGGAGAGCTTCTCCGGCACGGAATATCCCTGCTCCTGAAGGCTTCGGATGATTCCGCAGGCAATCAGATCCTCCGACGCGATGACAGCGGTCGGCGCGTCCTCCATTTCCAGAATCCGCCGGCCGGCTTCCTCGCCGCCGGCCTGATGAAATGTGCCGTCGAAAACCCAGGCGGGATTGAGCGGCGCCTTCGCTTCCTTCAGCGCGTCCAGAAAGCCCTGATAGCGGTCCTGAATAACGGAGGACTCGAAGATGGAGGGGCCGGCGAAGCCGATCCGGCGGTGCCCCAGATCGAGCAGATGCCGGGCGGCCAGATATCCTCCCCGGCGGTCGTTGATGCCGACGGAAAGCATATCCAGATCATCATAGAAACGGTCCAGCACAACCAGCGGAAAGGCGCTGTTCTCAACGAGGTCATGGGTGACCGCGTCGTTATGGGGCATGACCAGAATCATTCCGTCAATCTGCCAGGTTTTCCGGAGGGTGAGCACCTGATCCGAATTCTTAAAGGAAAGAATCATGGGATAGTACTGCCGGGCCCGCAGGAATTCCTCCAGATAGCCGACCAGCTGGCCCGCGTAGGGATCCAGCAGCATGGAGGCGGAATCTTCATACCAGATGGGAAGCAGCAGGCCGACAATCCGGGAGGATTTGGAGCTCAGCGTCCTGGCGGCCATATTGCGGACATAGTGGTGCTTTTCCAGAATTTCCCGGACCCGGGCTTCGGTGGCCGGGGAGACTCTGGAGCGGTTCTGATTGATGACATTGGATACCGTCATGACGCTGACGCCGGCTTCCGCGGCGATTTCCTTGATGGTGGCCATCCTTCCGCCTCCCTGAAATTTAACGTTCAACTTATTCTATCGGGGGGAACAGCGCTTGTCAACCGGGTCGGAAATTTGCTATAATCCGAAGTGCTGCGGTTCCAAATTTTGCTACGGAAAGGGAGAAGGCCATGCTTCCCGTTGTTCTGGTCGGACTCATCCTGGTTTTGCTGAATCTTATCTCCTTCGGTCTGATGGCCTATGATAAAAGGTGCGCCAGGACCGGAAAGTGGAGGGTCCCGGAGAAAGCGCTTTTTGCGGCAACCGCCCTCTTCGGCGGCCTGGGAGGCGTCCTGGGGATGATCCTCTGCCGGCATAAGACAAAACACTGGTATTTCCGCCTGTTTTTTCCGCTGATGCTGATTGTGCAGGCCGCCCTGGTGGTCTGGGGATATCACAGTTTTCTGAAACCATAATGATGCTCCGCGATCCGGATCGCTTTCGCGGGAACCGGATCGCGGAGAACCTTTTTATCCGTTCCGGTTTTCCGGGGAGCGGGCAGGATCCCGAAGCGGAGCCGCCCGGCGGAAAAATACGCTGGTATATAAAACCCGGGGAGGGAAGAGGACATGAACCAGACGGACAGAACGCGTTCGGTTCAGTTTATTGACAATTATTTTCCGGTGATTGACGGGGTGACGCTCACCGTTCACAATTATGCGCTTCATATGAACGCGGCGGTGGTCTGTCCGGCCATGGAGGCGGATTACAGCGGGAAATATCATTTTCCCTATCCGCTGCTGGTTTCCCGGACGGCCCGGGTGCCTTTTTCCCGTTATGCGAGTGCGCTTCCGGCGTTGGACGCGAAGCTTTCCGCCGAAATAATGCAGCAGTCGCCGGAAATTTTCCATGTTCACAGCCCTTCCCTGCTGGGGAACTATGCGGTTTCCCTCGGCAAAAAGGAAGGAATTCCTGTCGTGGCGACCTTTCATTCCAAGGTCTATGACGCGATCCTGGAATTTACCAAAAGCCGGACGGTTGCGAAAACGATGACCCGGAGGATTGTCCGCCTGTATGAAGCCTGTGACGAGGTCTGGGCCTGTTCGGAGGAAAGCGGGGAAACGCTGCGGTCCTATGGATTCAGGGGATCCTATTTCGTCATGCCGAACGGAACGGAAACCGCTGTGCCGGAAAACGGGGATGAACTGCGGGAAAAGGCCGCGTCCGCCTTCCGGATTCCGCGGGGCAAGCGGGTGCTGCTCTTTGTCGGCCAGCAGATCTGGTACAAGAATCAGCGCCTGATCCTGGACACGCTCCGCCTTTTATGCGACCGGAGCGATGATTTCTTCCTGATCATGGCCGGAGCGGGGAAGGATGAAAAGGATATCGAACGCTATGCTGCCTCCCTGAATCTGACGGAGGATCAGATTCGCTTTGCGGGTCTGGTTAAGGACCGGGATCTGCTCAGCGGGCTTTATCTGAACGCGGATCTGCTTTTTTTCCCGTCCGTGTTTGACAACGCGCCGCTGGTGCTGAGAGAGGCGGCCGTGCTGGGCGTTCCGACGCTGGTGACGGAAGGGTCCAACGCGGCCGGAGCGATCCGGAAAAACGTGAACGGGTTCACGGCGGAGGCGGCTCCGGAGGCGATGCGGGACGAGATCCTCCGGATCTTTTCCCGGGAGGATCTGAAACAGATCGGTCAGAATGCCAGGGAGACGATTCCCGTCTCCTGGGAGAAGCTGGCGGAGATGGTGCAGGCCCGGTACCGGACGGTGATTGAGCGGGTTCGCGGAAATGAACAGGCGCGCAAAGGGGAACGGGAATGAACACACAGGTTCAGGAGGAAACGGAAAGAATAGAAGGACAGGAACCCCTGCTTTTCAGGATGATTCGCAGGGCGGTTATCTGTTTTTCGCCCAGATACCGGCATTACGGAACGGAAAACCTGCCGGACGAAGCCTGTATCCTCGTCGGAAATCACGCCCAGATGTACGGGCCGATTGCCGCTGAGCTTTTCATGCCCAGAAGGTGCTATATCTGGTGTATCGGAGAGATGATGAACCGGAAAGAGGTTCCGGCTTATGCCCTGCGCGATTTCTGGCACCGGAAGCCGAAGGCGCTTCAATGGTTTTATAAAATGATGGCGCATCTGATCGCGCGGCCGGCGGAATACATTTTCACCTATACCCACACGATTCCGGTCTATCATGATCTGCGGATCATGAATACGTTCCGTCAGTCGTGCGCCCGGCTGCAGGAAGGAAAAGATCTGCTTATTTTTCCGGAGAAGGATGAACGCTGCAACCGGATTCTCTGTCAGTTCCAGGAGAATTTTGTGGATCTGGCCGTGCTGTATTACCGGAGAACCGGCCGGGCGATCCGCTTTGTGCCGATGTATATTACGCCGAAGCTGAAGGGTATTTATTTCGGGAAGCCGGTTCAATTCCGCCCCGACGCGCCCATTCAGGAAGAAAGAATACGGGTCTGCGAGGAACTGATTGAAACCATTACCGGCATGGCCTCCGCCCTGCCGGAGCATATCGTGATCCCCTACGAAAACATTCCGAGAAAACAGTATCCCAGGAATAAATAAAATCAGGAGGGACGGGCTCTCCGGGCGGAGGGATGATCTCTGTAATACCCCCGCTTGTCCTCGTACATCCGTTCATCCGCAATCCGCAGCGCTTCGCGGATGTTCACCGCGTTCTGGACCGCATGCCAGCCGATGGCAAAGCTCACCTTGCCGTACTTTTTCTCCGCAAGCCGCAGCTGTTCCGCTTTCCGGGCCAGATCCTCCTCGGCGGCGTTCAGGAGAATCATGGTGAATTCATCTCCGCCGACGCGGTAGATTTCTTCGTCATGGAAGACCTCCCGCAGGGCGCTGACGGCATCCCGGAGAAGCTGATCCCCCGCGTCGTGGCCTTCGCTGTCGTTGACGGTTTTCAGTCCGTTCAGATCGGCAAAGATAATCCCCACGGGTTTTCCGGATGCGTGGGCCAGCCGGTCCATATCATTATTCATTTCATTCCGGTTCAGCACGCCTGTGAGCATGTCTCTGGAGGACAGCACCCGAAGGCGGTCCATCAGAAGATAGTTGCTGATTTCCGATCCCAGGATAAAGGCGGTCAGTTCCAGCGCTTCCTTGATCTGAGGCGCTTTTTCCGTGTCAAAATTCGAGGCCCAGATATATCCCAGCAGCCTGTTCCTGAACTTCAGCGGGAACAGGATGATGGAAGACACGCCGCTTTTCGTCAGGCCTTCATACCATACCGGATTCCGCTCCCGGACCACTTCCATCTCCTGCATGGTTTTCACAATGAGGCAGTTGCTGCCGGAGATCGTTTCTTCCCAGGTGGCGGCAAGGGCATAGAAGCTGTCGTTCACGATGTCGGATACATGACTCAGCGATGAATCCGGCGCCCGGTCCTCGCACAGGACGGAGCAGGTCTGCTGCTCCGGATCCAGGAGCAGAATGCAGCATCTTTCGGCGAAGCAGATCTTCCGCAGTTTTTTGATCACGCAGCTCATGGCGGCCTGGAAATCCGCGGCGCCCCGGAGATCGAGCAGGGTCTCCAGCACGGAGGAGGACAGATCTCCGGAGATCTGGGACAGGCGCGAGGAATCCGCCTTCAGGTTGATCTCCATCGTATAGGTGCAGTAGCACAGATTGCCGTTCTCCTCCGCCAGCGGCAGGAAGGTCATGTTGAACCATACGTCGAACCGGTCGGGGTGCGCATAGGCGTGAAGGCATTTCTTTTCTACCGCGGCCCGGTAACAGGAATCCTCAAAGTTGAGATCCTGCGTCATATATTCCGTATACAGGCTGTTGGGGACGAATTTTGTTTTCAGCATCACCACATCGCCGATGGGCTGCTCAATGGAAGCGATATAGGACGGGTTGCCCGTTACAATCCGGATCTCCCCGTGACCGCCGTCCGGCCGCGTCTCCACCGACACGACGCAGGTCATCGCCGCAAAACCGTCCACGATTTTCTGAAAGTCCATTTTTCTTCGTCCCCTCCCGCTGCCTCATCCGGGTTCGTCAGAAATTTTTCCCGTTCCATCCCCAGTCGCTGACGGGGTGATAGGTGACATAAACCGCGTTTCCGGGAATGCCCAGCTTCTCCCGGAACAGATCGCAGATCTGGCCGGTCAGTTTGTCATAGGCGTCCTTCGGAGCGTTTCCGTAAAGGCTTACGGCCACATAGGCTCCCTTTTCCAGCTTTTTGCCTCCGAGCCAGAGATCGTAAGCGTCCTCGATCCCAACCATCAGGTAGGCTTCGCTTTTGTTCAGCGTGGCAATCAGCCGGCCAAGCTCCGTTTTGATTTCTTCCTTCTGCTGATCCGTGATCTTCACGGTCATTTTGGTATCAATCAGCGGCATAGGCTCCTCCTTGATCAATCGTTCAGGTATCGGTTGTGCTGTGGTTGATCGAAAATCTTTCTGTTCGGAAATCATTATAGTATGAACCCTTTCCGTTGACAATCATCCGGCGCTGTAATAATGTAAACGACGGAACGAACGGGAACGGAAGGCGGCGCATCCCGGGGGAAGCCGCGGAAAAACCGGAAAAGGGGAGAGAACCGGATGAAAATCAGACATTCCACGGAACAGGATCTGGACCGGATGATGGAAATCTACCGCCTGGCCAGGGCCTTCATGGCGGAGCACGGAAATCCCAATCAATGGGGCCCGACCCACTGGCCGCCGGAGGAACTGATTCGCAGCGATATCCGGAACGGCTGCAGCTACGTCTGTCTGAATGACGCGGACGCGGTCATCGGCACCTTCTTTTTTACTCAGGGGAAGGAGATCGAGCCGACCTACCGGAACATCACGGACGGCGCCTGGCTGGAGGACAGCCCTTACGGCGTGGTGCACCGGATCGCCGGGGACGGAAGCGAAAAGGGGATCGGCGCCTTCTGCATCAACTGGGCTTATGAGCAGTGCGGCCATCTTCGGATCGATACGCACGGAGATAATCTTGTCATGCAGAATCTGGTCCGGAAGCTGGGCTTCATTCACTGCGGAACCATCTATGTAGAGGAAGATGACTACCCCCGTCTGGCGTTTGAAAAAACGTCCGGCGGACAGAACTGAACACTTCGCATTTTCCCCTGACGGAGCCGGTCTCCGTCATTTTTTCATCATTTTGCCCAGAACCGCCTTCTTGCAGAGGGGCTGGAAAATGAAGACCAGCACAAAACCGATCAGCAGGCTGATGCCCAGGGAGGAAAGGAACATGGGCAGGAAGGGAATCTTCGCCCCGCCGGCGGTGGCGTTCCGCCAGGCCAGCAGTACGTTGGCCAGGGTGATGAAGGGGGTGAAGATCAGGTCGGAGACACACGTCTCGGCCAGCCGGGCCTTCAGGCTGCCGGGTTCGCATTTCAGCTTCTGACAGAGGCTCTGCGAAACCTTTCCCATGGGAACGATCCAGCCGATCAGCCAGCTGACGCAGATGCTCAGCGCCAGGGAGATCAGCCATCCGGGAAGGGTAAAATGTCCGGAAAACAGCTGGCCGGCCAGGGACTGGAAAAAGCTGAGAATCAGCCCCATCAGCATACTGATGAAACGCCCGGCGGATTTCATTTGGGCTGGAGTCGGCCGGCCCGGATTCGGCTGTGAGGAAAACTGCATGCGGGAAGTCTCCTTTTCATTTTTTTGTCTGATGGCAATATAGCACAGCCCTTATGGGCTGTCAATGCGGGGACGGATCCCCGGGATTACAGGCCTTCCCTCGGTCAGTCAAAGCGGATGATCTGCTTTTCCGCGTCGACGACCGCATGCACGCCGAAGGGAAGAATGCAGCGGGGCTTAGCGTGACCGATGTTGACATTGAACACAACCGGAAGCGTAGGGTTGCCGATGACTTCCGTCAGCAGCTGTTTATACTCCTCCGCATAGGTTTCATCCATGGGCTTTCCGGCCAGAACGCCCGAAACCGAATCAAACAATCCCGCGTCCTTCAGGTATTCAAGAGCCTGCCGGTAGGTGGCCGGCGCGGGCTTTTCCTCGCTGGATTCCAGCAGCAGAATGCGGCCCTTCCAGTCCTGGGAATCCGGAATCAGGTGATATTTCCGGCATAAGCCGGGCATATCCGCATACCGGTCTCCGTTGAAACAGTCATACAGGGAATCGATGCAGCCTCCGAGGATTTTTCCCTCGAAGACCGGGGCGCCCTGCAGCAGCTCGAAGCCCTGATTGGGGTGGGAAGACGTCTGCGTGCCCACCTGGTCGGGCGTAAACGAGCGCCGCTCCTCATACCAGACATCGCTGGGGGTGACCGCCCGGATCCGTCCGGTTGTAATCAGCTCCTCAAAATATTTCCGGGTATAGGGCAGCATTTCCGGACCGATCTCGCACAGATCCGGCAGGAAGGCCTGACCGTAGAAGGTATTCAGGCCCACCTTGTGCAGCATCAGGTGGTTGAGCGTGGTGTCTGAAAACC
>JAGCBO010000078.1 GCA_017652125.1 Clostridia bacterium
TACGGTTGTCTGCCATCAGGATCTCCTTTCTGCCGGAGGGAAATCCGTTTCCCCCTTAAATAACCGTATGCAGGAACAGGCCAGTGGGGATGCTCCCCCCAGACCGTCCGAAAACCCTTTGTTTCTAACAAGTTTCCGGCGGTCTGACATCAAATATCTTGGTTTTCCGTCCGGTTTTCTCAAAACCGGCTTTCGAACCTTGGCAACTGAATAAAATACGCTATTTGACTGGTGTCAGACAGGTATTACCAAGGATTATCCCCTGACTTTCTGCATCAGTCCCCAGAATCCGAACAGGTTTTCGACTCTTGCCAGGTTAGCGTATTTTATTCAGTTGTCAAGGTGCGATTCCGTATATTGAGATGAGAGACAATTTCATCTCTCATGAACGGGCTAACATTGATCGGGGGCTTATCCTTCAGAAGACCTCAGAGGTTTTCGGACGGTCTCCCCCGGCCTGTCCTTCGCGCGGATGAATTACAGCATGTTCTTCAGTTTGTCAAGCGCCATGGCCATCGACAGCTCCACGACCTGCTTCTGCTTCAGCAGGGTGGTCCGTTCCGGATCGTCGCCGCTCTTGATGGCAGCCAGGGATGCGATCAGGCACGCGATCACGGTGCTCATATCGTTCTTGGACAGCTTGCCCTTTTCGAAGTCCTTCAGCGCGGAACTCAGGTCTTTCTTCATCTTGCCCTGGTGGTCCACCTGCTGGGCGATCTGGAGCGCCGTCCTCACCGCGGCCCTTTCCGCGATGTTCATGGAGCTCACGTCATAAGGTTTCGGTGTGAAAAGTCCCATAGAGTTACCTCCTCAAAGATTGATGCGCGTCCGCGCATTGGTTCCGTTTGGCCGGAAGGTTCAGTCCTCCTTCAGCAGCGCTTCCATTTCCTCGCTGCTGAGCTTGTTCTGCTTCATCAGCGCGTCGACCATGCGGTCGATCCGCGGCTTGTTCTTCCGGATCAGTTCGACGGTGGCGGCCATTTCCCCGCGGAGGATCTCGTTGATCTTCTGCCGCACCGCGGGATCCTTCAGCGCGTCCCGCAGGTCCATGGAAGCCAGGCCGAATCCCTCGTCCATGCCGTATGCGCAGAGCATCGCAGCGGCCGTCCGGGTCGCCTGTTCCAGGTCGCCGGAAGCCCCGGTCGAAATCCCCGCCTCCTCGCCGTAGTAGGCGATCTCCGCCGCCCGGCCGCCCAGGGAGGTGCGGATCCGGTGGATCATTTCCTCCCGGGTGGACAGCGGGCCCATATCCTTCTGCGAATGCTCCATGTAGCCGCCGTGGTCCCCGCGGGCTACGATGGTCAGGTAGGCGGGCGTGTTGCCGCCCAGGTAGCACAGGAAGGCGTGGCCGCTTTCATGGCGGGCCACCCGCTCCAGGTATTCGTATCCCCAGTCCTTCTTCGCACCGTGGCGGGCCACCTCGTACGCCTCGTCCAGCATCGCGTCGTCCATCGGCTTGCCGGCCTTGCTGGCCATCCGGTTGGCGGCTTCCACGATGCCGGTCAGCGCCGCCAGGCTCAGCCCCGCGGCCCGCTCGGCCGTCCGGCGGATCATTCCGTCGGTTACCTCGTGGTCCGGATGCTTCTTCAGCAGCAGGTGCAGCAGCTGCTCCCGCTCCTCCGCGTTGGGCAGGTCCACCAGCACCCGGCGGTCGAAACGCCTGGCCAGCGCCGGGTCGATTTCGCCCAGGCCGCCCTTGCCTTCCTCCACGTCGAAATTGGTGGCCGCCATCACGAAGACCGGCCTCCGCGGATCCACGGAGAATCCGTCCATCTCGGTCAGCAGGGCATTCAGGGCCATCTCCTCGCCGTGGGCGGTGTTGCTTTCTCCCCGCTTCCGGCCGATGGCGTCAA
>JAGCBO010000011.1 GCA_017652125.1 Clostridia bacterium
CCGGAGGAGGAAGAGGAGGACGAAGAGGAAGATTTGGAAGAGGATTTGGTGGAACTTCCCGAGGAAGAGCCGACGCTGATGTATTTCTTGGCGACATAGCCCGTTTTCCCGCCGGCGGAAACCTTATACCAGCTCCCGGAGCTGTCCTTTATGGTTACGGTGTCTCCTTCCCGCAGCCGGCCGACCACATCCGATTCTGCCGAAGCTTTCTGCCGGATATTCAGGGAACTGGCCGTCACCGTGCCGCTCTTGGCCAGAGCGAAACTGACAGGGAGAAGAAAAGCAAGAAGAAAAGCCAGGGCCGCCAGCTTTTTTACCTTCAGCACAGGCTGTTCATCTCCTTTCCTTACCAGACTGATCCTGACGGATCTTTCCGTAAATGAACAAACCTGGATCCCGTATCATTACGATACAGAGTCATTTTATTACGTAAATATTACAATGTCAATCAATATCGAAATATTTGTTTATGAAATTTTCAGAATTTTTGTATTTATCTCCTTTCCTTTCCTCTTTCCGGTCTTTTCAGAAACTTTTCCTTGACAGGGTTTTCCTCCCGTGCTAAAATTTCCGAGGTTTTGAGAAACCAGTGCCGTAGACAGCCGGTGTCGCAAGACGTAAAGGGAGCTTTCCCGCCTGCCGAGGTGTAAGTGAACGAACTTTTCTTCCCTTGCGCCTGCACGCAAGGGTTTCTTTATGCTGAACCGGACAGGAGGTGTAAAGAAGATGAGCGCGAATCTGGAAGCTAAAAAGCAGGTTGTTGCGGATATTATCGAGAAGCTGCAGAATTGCGAATCCATGGTGGTCGTTTCCTACAGCGGCCTGACCGTGGAGCAGGTCACCCAGCTGCGGAAGAACTGCCGCGAGAATAATGTTCACTACTGCGTGCTGAAGAACCGGCTGGTGGCCCGTGCGCTGAAGGAGCTGAACATCGAAGGGCTGGATGCTCTGCTGGAGGGTCCCAACGCTTTCGTCTTTGGGGAAAAGGACGTGACTGCCGCCCCCAAGATGATCGCTTCCTTCATCGACAAGAACAAGCTGACCTCTCTGGAGATCAAGGGCGGTCTGGTCGGAAAGGAATTTGCCGATCAGAAGACCATGAAGGAGCTGGCCGCGACTCCCAGCAAGGAAGAGCTGCTGGCCACGATGGTGGGCTGCCTGGTCTCCCCCGTATCCGCTCTGGTTGCCGTTCTCGAGCAGATTGCCGAGAAGAAAGAGGCGGCCTGAGTCTGAAAGAGGCGGCCTGATCGCCGCCTGACACAAAAAAACGAATATAAGATGGAGGAAAATAAAATGACCAATCAGGAAATTCTCGAAGCGATTGAGTCGATGACTCTGCTTCAGGTAAAAGAGCTTGTGGACGAAATGAAGGAAAAGTTCGGTGTGACCGGCGCGATCGCCGTGGCCGGCGGTGCTGCCGGCGGCGCTGCCCCCGCTGCTGAAGAAGAGAAGACCGAGTTCGACGTCATCCTGAAGGAAGCCGGATCTGAGAAGATCAAGGTCATCAAGGTTGTGCGTGAAGTCGTGTCCGGCCTGGGCCTGAAGGAAGCCAAGGACATCGTGGAGTCCGCTCCCAAGACCATCAAGGAAGCCGTCTCCAAGGAAGAAGCGGAAAAGATCGCCGAGCAGTTCAAGGCTGTGGGCGCCACCGTCGAAATCAAATAATCTGTTTCCGATTTGTTACAATGGACGGATGCGTTTTCGCATCCGTCCTTGTTTCATATCATTTTTTTTGCTATAATTTTCTCCGATCTGGTTCTGAGAGGAGGAAGCCGTATGTCTGTCTGGGTCCGCCGGGCGGCTGCCCTGCTCTTTCTCTCTCTGCTCCTGGCTTTCCCCCTGCTCTCCCTCGCGGAGGAGCAGGTGCTTCCCCCGAAATATCCCGTGCCGGATTATGTGTCCCTCCTCCTCTCCGTGGCCTCCGAGGAGGTCGGCTACAAAGAGGGGGATCACGGCCGCAGCAAATACGGGGAATGGGCGGGGGATCCCTATGCCCAGTGGTGCGCCGAGTTCCAGTGCTGGTGCGTGGATCAGGTGGATCAGCGCTACGGCGCCGGGCTGCTGAACCGGGTCTATCCCCTGTATTCCGCTTCCAATACCGGCCGCGCCTGGTTTATCGAGGCGGGCCGTTATGTGATCCGTACCGGGCCGGTGGAAGGCTGGGGCTATCAATGGCTGAAAGGCGCTCAGGATTACGTGCATACCGGGGATTATATCCCTCAGCCCGGGGACTGGGTTTTTTTTACCTGGACGGCGGGAACGGATACGGATCATGTGGCGCTTGTGGAATACTGTTCCCGGGATGAAAACGGCCGGATCTTCGTCCACGTGATTGAGGGCAACAAGCCCAACGCGGTCGCCCGCGCCGCCTACAGCCTGATGGACAAGTCCATCCTGGGCTACGGTACGGTGCATGACGTGATGGATATCACCATGCGCTTCGGCAACACGGGGGAAAAGGTCCGTTCCCTGCAGGAAAAGCTGATTTATCTGGGGTATCTGGACGAAAGCCTGCTCTCCGGGCATTTCGGTACGGGAACCCTGAAGGCCGTCCGGGCTTTCCAGAGCGATCACGGCCTGCGTCCCAGCGGTATCGCCGCCCGGGATATGCAGCTTCTCCTGGAGCAGGACTGGAAGGAAAAAAGAGATCACGACCCGGCGATCTGGACCGTGATTGATGATGAATAGACGGAAGGAAGAATCATGGAAATGAAACGAATCTTGGGTGTGAGACGGGTTCTGTGTCTGGCGCTGATCCTGGCGCTCTCCTGCGGTCTGGCCTCTCCGGTTCACGCGGTATATGACGGTGCGGTGGAGAGCTATTCCTTCGATCTGCGCTTTCAGCTGTTTCCGGAAGCCTTTCCGAAATCCCTGCGGGAAAAGATGGAGGGCTACGCGGAGTTTGTGAATGACGCCCGCCTGACCGGCGTTTTTTCCGTCACGGATACGCCCGGATATTTCGATCTCCAGGCCAATCTCTTCCCGACGTCCTCATCCCAGACGCCGGTTTCCTTCCGTATTTACGGCACCCAGGCCATTCTGGTCATTACCTCTCCCCTGCTGGGCAGTGAAGTGCTCTTCCTGAACACGCCGGGCCTGCTGGCCTTCGGCAGCAAGTCCTACTCCCATCTCTCCCTTCCGCTGCAGTATCTGGCCCTGGCCATTCCCTATACCTGGGAGCTTTCCTTCCTGCCTTTGACGGAAGCCTGGGAGGAAGAGATCGGCTTTCATCCCGATCCCGGTCCCGTGCCCGCGGAAGCGATCTCCGCCGTGGCGGAGCGCTGGTCTGAAGCGCTGACCAGCGATCTGTATCTGAACGAATGGCTCATCGCCGTCTCCCAGGAAAATCAGGAAGCGGCCCAGCCCCTGCTTGCCGATTTTGAAGCCCTCCCGGACTATCTGCGGACAAAGGCCGCCGCCGGCGGTCTGGAAGTCATTCGCGACGGCGAGGATACCATCTGGAAGAACGGAAAAGGTGAAACGCTCTTCCGCCTGTGGAACCGGGTGGATTATTACGGATGGATGATGGATTTACCGGTGACCTCCTCCAATTATAAGCCCTACGGCTCCTATGAGCGGACGGAGTTTGAGGATGCCTTCCATTTCGATTTCCAGGCCTATGACCGTTCCGCGGACGGAAGCCAGCCGGATCTGCTGACCTTCCGGGCGTACGGGGATGATCTGCCCGCGGTCTGGCCGGCGGAAACGGATTTCAACGCGCATCTTTTCCTGATGGGCAGTCTCTTCCCCAATATCGCGCTTTCCGCCATGGGCTCCTGCCATTCCGACGGTTCCTTCTCCGCCGCCCTCTTCAAGCCCATCGTTCCCGGCCGGGAATCCACAGAGATCTTCCGGGTGGAGGGCACCGCGGTGCCGACCTCGCCGGCTGAACTGGCGGATTTCGATCCGGCGGCCTGGATGTTCTATCGGAACGTTCTATCCCTGAACGATTCCTCCATGGGCGAATTTGTGGAAAACGTCGCCCGGCCCCTGATCTCCGGAGCGCTGCGGTTCCTGATTGACGTTCCGGTCTCCTTCTGCCAGAGCGTCATGGACGATCTGACGGATTCGGGCATTCTCGGCCTGGTGCTGAGCAAATAAAAACCGGACCGATTGCTCAGTCCGGATAGTCCCCGTCAAACACGAATTCCGCCGGGCCCGTCATCATGACGTGCCCGGTTTCTTCATCCCATCGGATCCGCAGGTCTCCGCCGTTCAGCTTCAGTACGGCTTCCCTCTCCGTCAGATGGTTCAGAACCGCGGCCACCAGCGTCGCGCAGGCTCCGGTTCCGCAGGCCATGGTCTCTCCCGCCCCTCTTTCCCAGACCCGCATCCGGATGGTATGCCGGTCCAGAACCGTTGCGAATTCGGTATTGATCCGCTCCGGAAACAGGGGGCTGTGCTCCACCAGCGGACCGATGCCGTGCACGTCGAAGCTCTCCGCGTCCTGCACAAAGGTGACCGCGTGCGGATTGCCCATGTTGACGCAGGTCAGCCCCAGCGTGCATTCCCCGAAGGATACCGGCGTATTCAGCACCGGGTTTCCCGCCAGCGTGGTGGGAATCCGGCGGTAGTTCAGCTCCGGCGCCCCCATATCCACCGTCACGGAGGATACGGCGCCCTCTTCGGTTTCCAGGTGCAGAATCCGGATGCCGGACCCGGTCTTCAGCCGGATTTCCCGTGAGTCCGTCAGCCCCCGGTCGTAGAGATATTTCCCGACGCAGCGGGCGGCGTTGCCGCACATCTCCGCTTCGCTTCCGTCCGAGTTGAACATCCGCATTTCAAAATCCGCTTCTCCCGATGCCGGCAGAATCAGCACCAGCCCGTCGCTCCCCACGCCGAAATGCCGGTCGCTGATGCGCCGGGCCAGTCCGTTGGGATCGCTGATCTTCTCCCGGGAAGCGTCCACATAGATATAGTCGTTCCCGATCCCCTGCATTTTCGTAAAATGAATCATTCAATACATCCTTCCGCCGCCACGCTGCTCCCCACGGCAGCCGGCAGCTTTTCCGGCTCTTCTTCCTCATGCCGGATGAATTTGTTCAGCTCCTTCAGCCGGTTGATCCGGCTCTGCACCCGCCGCCCGGTCAGGCTTTTGCTCTTGTACCGGTCAAACAGGGCGCGAACGCCCATGGTCGCGGGAATCGCCGCCCAGAAGCCCGTCAGGCCGCTGACGGCCGCTCCGACCCCCAGCGCCGCTCCGGTTTTCACCATCCGGAAGGCCCCGTCCTTCAGCCCGGTTTTCCCCGGCTTCCGGCCCAGCAGCACCTTGGTCCCTTCGCTGGCGGAGATGATCACGAACGGAAGCAGACCCCCGATGCTTTCCGTCAGCTCGGTCCATAGCCCGGTTTCCTCCAGCAG
>JAGCBO010000079.1 GCA_017652125.1 Clostridia bacterium
CAATGGCGGCCGCTGTCCGAAGCGGAACTGGAAAAGCTGAAAAATCTGGCCTTCCGTCCTGACCCGGACCGGCGTTCCGGCCCTCCGGTCCGGTTCGGTTCGCGGTTTTCACGTTGACAGTCTTCTTTTTCCTATGGTATCATTAAAGATAAGTATGGAAAGAATGGAGTGGTAACCGATGGCTTCCCGGGCCCCTTCAGGTCAGCAGACGAAGTCCGATCTGGTAATCGGTCTGCTTTCTCTTATTCTGTACCTGCTGCTGGGCGCTTCATTCTTTTACTGTCTTTCTCTGAATAATATTTTTCTTCGCGTGATCAACCGTACCCTGGCGACCACGCTGCTGACTTTTGTGGCCATGTCTCTGGCCATGCACGCGGTTTACGGCGGATATGATGTCGGCCGCCGAAAGCCGAAGCCGGTCATTTCCGCCATGATCGCCGGTACCGTCATCACGGATCTGGTCACCTTCCTGCAGCTGCAGATCATGAACGTCAATGCGCACTATAACGATCATCTGACCCTGATCGGCCCGGATACGCTGCTGCTCCTGCTTTGTATGGTGGTTCAGTGCGTGCTGATTATTTTCTTTGTACGCGTCGGGAATCAGCTGTATTTTAAGATGAATCCTCCGCGAAGCTGCCTGATCATCCTCGGTTCCCCCTCCCAGGAAAAAGCGCTCCGGGAGAAGATCGGCCGCTATCAGCTCCAGTGGCGGGTGGATGAAGTGGTTTTGTACAACGTTCCCGATCTGGAGAGCCATATTGAAAAGGCTGACGTGGTTTTTCTGGGCCAGCTTCCGGAAGGCGCTAAATTCGCCCTCCTGAAAATGTGCTATGACGACCGGAAGGATGTGATGTGCAAGGCGCAGCTTCAGGATATCATGCTGTGCAACGCCAATCCGGCCATTGTGGATGATTCCGCTTTCCTGGCGATGGAATATAACAAAATCACCTACAGCCAGCGTCTGATTAAGCGGGCCGGCGATGTGATCGTTTCCCTGCTGGCTCTTCTTTTGCTGTCCCCCTTTGTGGTTCTGTTTTCCGTTCTGATCCGGCTGGAGGACGGCGGAGCGGTTATTTTCCGCCAGTCCCGGCTGACGGCGGACGGCAAAACCTTCACCATCCGGAAATTCAGAACCATGACCCAGCTGAGCGAATCCGTCGCTCCGCAGCAGAGCAGCACGATAGACGATCCCCGGATTACCCGGATCGGAGCCTTTCTCCGCCGCTTCCGCCTGGATGAGATTCCCCAGTTTTTCAACATCCTGATCGGCGATATGAGTCTGGTCGGTCCCCGGCCCGAAATGATGGCCAACGTGCTGCGCTATAAGATCGAACTGCCCGCCTTTGTGTACCGGGAAAAGATGAAGGCCGGTCTCACGGGATATGCCCAGATCGAAGGAAGATACAATACCTCCGCGGAAGATAAGCTTATGCTGGATATGATGTATATCGAAAGCTTTTCGATCTGGCTGGATGTCAAACTGCTTCTCCGCACGTTTACCGTCCTGTTCAAATCCGATTCAACCCAGGGCTTTAACGTGGCTCCGGTTCGAAATATTAAAACAGAAGAGGAGAAAAGGAAAACATGAAAACCACCCTGTTAATTATGGCAGCCGGTCTGGGCTCCAGATACGGCGGAAACAAACAGATCGACCGGATTGGCCCCAACGGCGAAATCCTGATGGAGTATTCCATTCATGACGCGGTGGAGGCCGGTTTCAACAAGGTCGTGTTCGTCATCCGGAAGAGCATGGCCGATACTTTCCGTGAAATGATCGGTGACAAGATCGCGAAAAAAGTGGAAGTTCATTATGCCTTCCAGGAGTATGACACGCTGCCTGCCGGCTTTGTTCCCCCGGCCGACCGGAAGAAGCCCTATGGCACCGTTCATGCCGTCGTCTGCGCGAAGGCCCTGATTCAGGAGCCTTTTGCCGTGATTAACGCGGATGACTACTACGGCAAGGATGCCTTCGTGGCCATGGCCGCGTCCCTGAAGCGGCTGCAGGAAGCGGAAAGCAAGGGAGAGAACCGGGCTTCCATGGTGGCGTACTATCTGAAAAACACGATTTCGAAGAACGGCCATGTGACGCGCGGCATCTGTTCGACCGATGCGGAAGGTCATCTGGTCAAGGTGGTCGAAACCTACAGCATTCTTCCCTTCCCGGACGGTACCATTCGGGATATCAATGACGATCCGAACGGCGTCATTCTCGATCCCGAAGCCCTGGTATCCATGAATCTCTGGGGATTTGCTCCCTCCTTCTTCGTAGCGGGTGAACAGTATCTCGCGGATTTCCTGAAGGACAACAGCGCCGATCCCCTGAAAAAGGAATGTCTGCTGCCCGCCCTGGTGGATCATGAGATGCACACACACGGCCTGCAGGTGGAAGTGCTTTCCACTCATGCCGTCTGGTTTGGCGTAACCTATAAGGAAGACAAGGAATACGTCACCGCGGAACTGAAGAAGCTGCACGATAACGGCAGTTATCCTCCCGCCCTCTGACCATTTCCCCGTAAAGGAGGTTCTCCATGAAGATTCTGTTAACGGGCGGAGCCGGATTCATCGGCTCCCATACCTGTGTGGAGCTTTGCGAAGCCGGGCATGAACCGGTTATTGTCGATAATTATATCAACAGCTGCGAAGAAGCTGTTCGCCGGGTGGAGCAGATTGTCGGTCATCCTGTGCCCCATTACGAAGCGGATGTCCGGGACGCGGAAGCCATGCATCGCATCTTCAGTGAAAATGAGTTTGACTGCGTCGTCCATTTCGCCGGTCTGAAAGCGGTCGGGGAAAGCGTGGCACAGCCCCTTCGCTATTACCGGAACAATCTGGATTCCACGCTGACGCTCTGCGAGGTGATGCAGGCCCACGGGGTGAAGCGGATTGTTTTTTCATCCTCCGCTACCGTTTACGGAAATCAGCCTGTCGTGCCATACCGGGAGGACATGCCCTCGATCGGATGTACCAATCCCTATGGATGGACCAAATTCATGATCGAGAAAATTCTGGAAGGTCAGTGCAATGCCGATCCCGAGTGGAGCGTTGTGCTTCTCCGGTATTTCAATCCGATCGGAGCCCATTCCTCCGGCCTGATCGGTGAGGATCCCGCCGGTATTCCCAACAATCTGATGCCCTATATCGCCAAGGTGGCTGTGGGAGAGCTGGAAAAGCTTTCTGTTTTCGGCAACGACTATCCTACGCCGGATGGAACCGGCGTCCGGGATTATATTCATGTGACGGATCTCGCCAGGGGTCATGTCAAAGCCTGTGACTTTGCCTCCGGGCGGACCGGATGCGAGATTATTAACCTGGGAACCGGTCACGGCTATTCTGTGCTGGATCTCGTGAATACCTTCCAGGCCGTCAACGGGGTGAAGATCCCCTATGTCATTACTTCCCGCCGGCCGGGAGATATCGCCGAAAACTACGCGGATCCTTCCAAGGCGAAGGAACTCCTCGGCTGGACGGCGGAGAAGACGCTGGAGGACATGTGCCGGGATACCTACCGTTTCCAGCGTCAGAACCCCAAGGGATATCACGGCGCCTGAGCATCCGGACAGGGCGTGATGCAGCAAAAAAAGAAAGAAGGAAAGCCTGAATAATGAATCTGCTGGTGATCGGAGACCATTCGGCTTCTCTGGTTCCTTCCCTCCTGGGTGCGGTCTGTGCCGGAGTCGGCGGAACGATCCGGAACCTGAACCTGTTCTGCCTGAACAGAACGGAACGGGAAAGCACCCTTTCGGAACTGACGGAAGATCTGAACCAATGCCGGAGCGCCTTTCTGAATCAGCCGGATTCGCCTGTTTTCAGCACCCGCTTTTCCTTCGTTTCCGCCTGTTCTCCTCTGCCGGATTATCAGACTCTCGTTCAAAATGAAAAGGATCAGCTTTTACTCTCCGCCCTTCGCGGGCGGGGAATTCCTCTTTCTTTCCAGGCTGACCGGGAAGCTGTATCCTGGGTCTTTTCGGCCATGCTGGCTTCGCTGTCCCCGTCTCCTGCCGTTCAGAAGCTGAAAACCTGGCTGTCCGGGTTGCAGGCCGGGGAAGATCATCCCGCCCGGCTGACCCTTCTTTTCGATCCCTCGGATCCTTTCGAAGCCGGGGCGACACTGGCTCTCATTCGTTTTCTCCGCTTCGGCCGGACAGAGGACAGTCTCTTTCTGGCCCTGCTGGCTGTTCAGGATCCGAACCGTTCCCGCCTGAAAGATTCCGCTGATTCCGGCCGCGCTTTTCTTCAGGCCGTACAGGATGGCGGTCTGCTTCGCCGCCTGGACGGAGAAAAAACGGAAGGAGCCGATGCGCTCTGGCTGCTTTCCCTTCCTTCCTCGCTGGTTTCGGATTCGGATCTCCGGCAGCTGCTGGTGCTGTCCGCTGTCCGGATTCTGGGAATGCTGGACAGGCCGGATAAGCTCCCTGCCTGCGGTCTACATATCCGCATGCTGCCCGGATCCCTGTCCTGGAGAGCCCTGGAGGAAAACGCGGACGCCGTTCTGGCTTTTTTTCAGACTTCGGTCTGGTTTGCTTCTGAAGTGTTCCCTTTCCTGCGCGGCAGGAGAAGCGCCGAAGGCGCCCGCCGGGATTCCTCCTTCAAAAACAGCCTGACGCGCCAGATTCAGAAAAAAGCCGATCAGAATCCTGCCTTTTTTCAGTCCGCCGAATCGCTGGAACGGGTCGTTCGCCTGGTTCTGGCCCAGACCGTTTCCGTAATCCGCGCGCTTCCGCCCTGCCTCCTTCCCTCCGAAGAAAACCTGTCCCGCTGGAAGTTGGCCGTTTCAGCCTGCGGCCGCGCCGTGACCACCGCTTCCGAACTGGATGTCTCACTGCAGGAGTCAAAAGACTCCGGTCTGGATCGGGTCATGCCGGTTCACCGTGTATCCATGGCAGATACCGAGGAGGAAGCGATGCTCCGTCGTCTGGATGATATGGAAAACCGGCTGGAGCACGAAACGGCTGCACGGGAGGAAGCGCTTCGGGCGGTCGGCGGCGCCCGCGCTGTTCAGGTGCTTCAGGACTGCCGCGAGAAATGCCTGAAGGCGGCCGAAGCGGCCCGCGAACAGCTGCAGCGCCTGATGAATGCCCCGGAAACGGAACACCTGACGCTTCTGGCGGCGGAAAGAAGGCTTCGCCGGCTGGACGCGGCCATTCTTCGCTGTGATCAGGATCTGGCTGTACATCTCCGGGCGGACCGGATCGTAGAAACTCCGTCTTCCCTGTCCTCCGATCTTCCGGCCGCCGCTTCCCCCGTCTCGCTGAACGTGCTTGATTCTCTCGAACAGCTGCTTCAGAATCCAGGTGGCTCTTCGGCTGAAAAGGATCTGCGTGACCAGCTTCCCCGCCTTCTGCCCGCTCTCTCCTTTTCGGATGAAAAAACGACGATCCGAAGGATCGTCAAGCATCCGGAATGGAACGGGATTCATGATCTTTCCGGGGTTTTCCGTCTCTTCTTCCGGGTTTTCAGCGAGGATCTCTCAGAGATTCAATGGCCTGCCGGCGAAGAGCTGCCAGACCTTCCTCTGCTTCCGGACCTGTATCCGGTTCATCCGGTTGTCACCATTCCGGATCTTCTTTCCCTCTTTCCGGTTCCTCAGGATAAGCCTTCCCTTGCACACAGCCGCGGACTTCTCGCCTTCCTGCTCCTGAAACAGTACCGGCGGACTCCCGCGGAAGAGGGACGGCTGGCGGTTGAAGAGCTGTCGGCCGGGCAGTCTCCGCTCGTCTCCGCCTGGCTTTCCTGTCACCGGGCGGATAATGTTCGGATTGTTTCCATCGTTCAGGACAGTCTGTCGCTGCCGTTTGTCCTGATTCTGCCCGGGCAGGCTCTGATCCCGGCGCATCTCAGCCGGGAACACAGCGCCATGGTTCCGCCGTATATTTCCTGGTTCCGCGCCTCGGCGAACGAATTCGAAGATCCGGGGAAGGCGCTCAGCTCCGCGGAGCGCAGCCTTCTCCTTCATCTGCTGGATCCGCTTTCCGATCCTGGGGATCCGGCCGTTCATCAGGAGCTCCGCTCTTTCCTCAGCGACTTTGCGCTTTCTCTTCAGGAAAACGATCCGGGTGAGAACCGGCAGGATCCCCACCTGACGGTATTACTGAAATCAGTCTGCGGCCTGCTTCATCTTCCCGCGTATCACACTGTGCTCCGGCGCAGGGAACTGCCGTATGAAACTTCCATCCCGGAGGACGTTCTCTGCTCCTGTCTTGCCGGCCATCCGGTTCCTCCGGCTGTCCTGACGCCCGGAACCGCGGACTCACTGTATTACTGGAAAGACCTTCCCTTTGCCCGGGAGGATTCCCGCTGCATTCTCGCCGGGATGAATACCGCGGAACAGGATTATATTCTGAATACCCTGGATCAGGAATGCGGCGTCCTGATGGATGTTTCGGACGATTTCCGCGATACCCTGACCCATTATCTGCTGCTGCTCCGGGAACGGTTCCCGGATGCTTCACCGGAAGCCCTGAAGGAACTGAACCGTCTTCTCACCAAAACCGGCAAGCCCCTCGGCGGGAAAAAGCCAAAGCTGACCTGGCCCTGGGATCCTCTCTCGCCCTCCGTCCGGACGGTGATGGCGGAATGTCTGGGAGAAACGCTGGCCGATCCGGCCCTGCAGCCCTTCAGCGATCTTTTGCTGTGCTTTCCCGCCCGGGGCGGAGAAGTCATCGGCGATTCACTGATGAGCAGACTCTGCGTCGTGCAGGCCCAGGAACCGCAGGTTATGGAAGCGGAAGCCGCGGCTCAGCAGAAAGAAGAAAGCACCGATTCCGCGGAACGTTCGGACGCTGCCGATTCCGTTCTCCCGCCGATGGATCCGGATTTTGCTTCCGCCCTCTGCCGGTCTCCGGAGGGACGCACCCTGATCAAGGAGGGGCTCTGGTCGTTCCGGCGGAAGGAAGACGGCGGAATCCGGGCTGTCCTGACCCTGGAAGGCTCTTTTACCCTGCGGCTGATCCGCAATTATGAAGCAGGCGAGATCCGCTCCCTCTATGCCCATGACCTGCCGACGCTCGCGGTCTGGCCGAATGTACCTTTCCTGCCGGAGGCCTGGCACGCGTATTTTGTCTATTGCCATACCGCCGGCAAGTCTCTGAGCGTTTCGGTGATGCATGAGAACGGAACCCGGTCCGACCTGGAGCCGCTCGTCCATGAACGGTCTGTCACACAGCTGGAGACCTGTCCCGTCTGTCTGTTTTTCCGGTGGGAAAACCAGTCCGCTGGCGCTCTGTTCAACCTGCTTCCCCGTCCGGATCTGCCTTCTGGAGGCCCGGTCACCCTCTGCGCGGATATCGGCTCTTCTGCTTCCTCTCTGATTATTTCCGGTCCGGGAGGGATCAGCCCTCTCCGCGGGGTTCCCCAGGTTCGTGTGCTCCTGAACAACCCAGCCCGTTCCGGAGATCTTCTGCGAAAAGAGTTTATTCCGGCAGATGCCGTGTCCTCTCTTTTCCCGGCCGTGATCCGCTTCCTGCTGCCCGCGTCCGCGAAGGATCCTGTTCCTTTGCAGGATGGCGTTCTGCTGTCTGTTTCCGGCCTTCGGGAGGCGCTGGATCTTCCGCCGGAGGCTCTGTATACCTGTATGAAATGGGATGATCTGAAAGGGCGGGCCATGAAAATCTGTCTCCATCAGATGATGCTTGAGGCTGCCCTTCAGGCCCGGATCAGCGGCGCTTCATCCATCAGCTGGCGGTTTGCGGTCCCGGATGAGATGGCGCCTGAAGGCCGGGAATATCTGTGGAATCTTCTCCGCCAGACGGCTGAGACGGTTCGTGCAGAAAGCGGTTTCCCCCTTCCCGCCCGCGGGCCTCTGGTTTCCTTTGCTTCCGAAAGTCAGGCCGTGGGGGCTTATTTCCGGTTCTGTGAACCGGAAGAAACCCGGGGCGGTCTGATGGTTCTCGATCTTGGCTCTTCAACCGCCGATCTTTCTCTGACGCTGCGGGGGCGCAGCCAGGCGGACTGGGCGGTTCAGCTGCCCATGGGGATCCATTATCTCCTTTTGCCGCCCCTGTTGGCAGATCCCGATCTGCTGCTGAATGAATTCGGTTTCGTGCCGGAGGAAGCTTTCCGGAACGGTCTCTATGCCTTCCACCGGATTCTGACTGCCGCCCGGACGGATCCCGCTTCCCTCCGCCAGGCCCGCCTGGCTCTGGACACCTTTGTGGGCGACTTCGGTCCCCTCCTGTCCTCGGTCATCGGTTCCTCCCTCCTGTCTCCGGCTCCCGGCCTGCTTTCCGCCCGGCTTCTTTTCTCTTTTTCCTTCCTGATGATGCTCGCCGGCCTGATGCTGCTGCAGGTTTCATCCGATCCGATGCAGAATGATTTTCTCCCGGATCAGATGGGGCTGTTCCTTTCGGGCCGCGGATCCCTCCTGGTTCAGGCCCTCCCGGATCCGATTCGCCAGGGACTCTGGCGGATCGCCAACATGTTCCGGAATCCGCGGGTCGGAAATCTGCTTCTGCTCTTCTCCTCTGAAAAGAAAATGGAAATCCCGGCAGGTCTTTCCGCTCTGTCCAATCTCCCGGAATCTCTGCCCAGGCCGCCGACGGTTCCCTCTGCATTTCCGGTTCGGCTGGAGGAACTCCTTCCCGAGTTTCTGCTTTCCTTCCGCAATGCCTTTCCGCCCGCTGCGGATCTTCTTTTCCGCGGTTTCTTCACGCCTGATTTTTATCATCCCTTCTCCGCGCCGGGAGAATCGATCGTATCCGCTTCCATTCAGCAGATCCACAGTCAGATTCTCTCCGGCGCATCCGCGCCCCATTCGTATACGGTATTGGCATCCTGGCCGGATACCCTGCTGGAAATGATTCGTGAAAGCGTGTCCTGAGTTCTGAGTCGGAAGGAGAAAGCTCCTGTGGAAATCATTCAGTCCGTAAAAAACCCGAAGGTGCAGCTCTGGCGGTCCCTTCGCGACGCCAAAGGGCGAAAGCAGTCCGGTTCCTTCCTGGTGGAGGGCGTGCGTCTGGTCCGGGAGGCGCTTTTATCCTCCTTTCCGGTCCAGGAAGTCCTTCTGCGGGAGGATTTTCAGGCGGATCCGTCGCTGACTCCGCTTCTGAGCGGCGGCTTTCCCGTTTACCGTCTCGCGGATCATGTTTTTCAGTCCGTCTGCGATACCAAAACGCCGCAGGGCATCGCGGCGGTTCTGTCCGTCCGGACGCTTCCGCTGCAGGGCGGCGCGCTGATCGCGCTGGACGGAATTCAGGATCCCGGCAATCTGGGCACCATCATCCGCACCGCCGACGCGGCCGGAATGAACGGTGTGCTGCTGAGTCCGGATTGTGCGGATCTTTTCTCCCCCAAGGTGCTTCGGGCGGCCATGGGCAGCGTTTTTCACCTGGGTTTTTCCTTTCCGGATCAACTGGACCGGGCCCTGCAGAATCTGAAGGAAGAAGGATTTTCCATTCTTTCTTCCCAGCTGGACGGAGAGCCGTTCTTCAGCCGCCGGGATGTTCACTCTTCCTTTGTTCTTGTGATCGGCAATGAGGGAAACGGGGTTTCCGATCCCGTCAGGCGTATCGCAACCCACCGGCTCTGTCTTCCCATGGCCGGAAATGCCGAATCCCTGAATGCGTCCGTAGCCGCCGGGATCATGATGTATGATCTGATGCGGTTTCCGTCCTGAGCCTCCCTTCCGGATTGTCTTCAGGACGGCAAATCCGTCGCCGGGTCAGTCAAAGGGCGCCGGTTCGAAACGCATATGTTTCAGAAAGGCCAGATGGAATTCTTTCTCCCCTCCCAGGGGGACAGCCTCCGTTCTCTCCGCCAGAGAACGGATTTCTTTTTTGCCGGCCTCGCCGCGAAGCAGCGCAGCGCCGGTCAGGGCGGCGTTGCCGAGGATCCGGGTTCCGGAAATCAGCCTGTCCGGCCATAACCCGATCCTGGCCGCTGAGACCGGATTCAGGCCGTTCCCAAATCCGCCGCACAGAAAAGCCGCCTGTATTTCCTCCACCCGGGTCGACGAAACCTTCATCAGCCGTTCCAGTCCGGCTCCGAAGGCCGCTTTGGCCAGCTGAACGGCCTGCAGATCCTCCTGGGTCAGCCCGATCCCGTCCCGGAGGGTCAGCGGCCGGAGAAGCCGGCCATCCTCGTCAATCCATCCCAGATTCAGCCCGCAGGCCACCGCGTCAATCACTCCGGATCCGCAGATTCCGACAGCCGGAACTCCGTCGATCGTTCTCGCAATGACGCCGCCGCCGGTTGGGATCACCCGGTCAATGGCGCCGGAAACAGCGCCGCAGCCCTGCCGGATGCCGACGCCCTCCAGCGCCGGTCCCATGGAGACCGAGGTGGCGTAAAGCCGTCCGTGTTTCCACAGCGCCATTTCCCCGTTAGTACCCGCGTCGCAGAGCAGCGCGGTTCCGCTTTCCCGATGCATTCCCGAGGCCAGCACGGCGCACAGCAGATCCGCCCCCAGAAATCCGTGAACGCAGGGCGGAAGATAGGCCGGCGTCCCGTCAAAGGATACGGTTTCATCGAACAGGCAGTCCGGCCGGAAGGGCGCCTGCCCAAGCGGGCGCGGATCGCGTCCCGCGAACAGATACAGCATCGCCGTATTTCCGGTGATGATCCACTGTTTCAACGTTCCGCTGATCTTTTCCGTCCGGGTCAGATCCTTCAGCGCCTCCCGGATCTCGCGCTGCAGCTTTTCCGGTCCGCGGGCGGAGGCGAAATGAATCCGTCCGATCACGTCATCGGAAACCGAGCGCTGCGGGTTCATTCCCCCCGCGGAATAAACCGGTTCTGCCGTTTCTTCCCGATACAGGCTCACAGCCACGGTCGTTGTTCCGATATCGGCAACGGCAGTCAGAGGTGTTTCGGCCCCGGGAATCCGATGTTCCCGCGCAGGTGTGTCCCGCAGAATCCGCATTTCCCGCTGCCCGGACAGATGGATTTCCGCATCCCCGAGAAGGCGTGTCTGGCAGGAAAGGCGGTGCCCCAGCTCGGTTTCCCGGAAAGTCATTTCGCTCAGCGCTCCGGTCACGGAAACCCCGCATTGTCCGCAAATCCCGCGTCCTCCGCAGGGATGCGCCGGACCGCCGGATTCCGCGCTCAGCAGTTCCCGGATGGTCGGCGTGCCCTGAAAGGAAACGGTTCGCTTTTCATTCCCCCGGATGATAGTCAGGGTCGGCATGTTTTCTCCTCCGCCTCAGGGCGCCGTATAGCGGTCCGTCCAGATATATCCGCAGCCCGCGCATCGGTGAATCGTGTATCCCCAGTGCGGCCCCTCCGCCGCGACGATGGTTTCCTCCATCACAGGGGTTTCGCAGGTTTCCGGCATCAGCACGCGGTCCGTTTTTCTTGTTTCGTCCCGGATAAAATCATCCCGGTTATTTCTCAGCCGGCTGGGTTTCGTCAGCTTTTCCCCGATTACGCCCGCGCAGTAGGCCCGCCGGTCCTTATTATCCTCAAAGAACCGGATCCGGCCGGTCACGGTATTCTCCGTCACCCTGCCGGCGGAAGCGTTCTGTCCGCAGTGATAATACATTCCGATCAGTCCGCCGTTATGAACATATCCGTGGCAGGAGTCATAGCCGGCCACTTCCACGGCGCATCCGGTCACGGTTCCGATCCCGCAGGCCAGAATTCCGCCCATAAACTGCTCGCATTTCTGATTCAGCTGCCGGTCCTCAAAGATCATTTCCACGCGGGCGGTGCACCGGTCAAACGTTCCGTTTCCGTATCCGATCAGACCGCCGGCGCCAGCCATGATCCCATAGCTGATCAGGTGTACGCGCCCATGCACCGAAACATTTTCCACCAGACTCTGATCGCTCCAGCCCGCGAGAAGGGCGGCAAAGCAGTGGCTTTCGCACTCCGGCTCCACCTGGGCGCCGACGATCCGGAGATTGCGGACCGTCGCCCCCCGCAGGTCGGAAAACAGCCCGGCAGAGGCGATCTGATAGTCTTTCAGATTGCCGTCCTTTGCCGGCTGCAGCTCCGTTCCGGGGCGGCGAACCGTCAGATTGTACAGGGCGTGCCCGTTTCCCTCCAGCGTTCCGGAAAACGAAAACGGAATCCAGTCTGTTCCGGAAAGATCCAGATCCTCCTGCAGGCTCCAGATCCCGCCCGGATCCTCCGCGATTGTCTGCAGATCCTGCGGCGTATGAATCTCGTGAATGATCCCGGAGGCTTCGGCGCGAACCGGCCCTACCCGGACCGCCTGCAGAAAGAGAAAAGCCAGAGCCCAGATCAGGGCGTATGCGTTTCGCAGATGTTTCATGATTACAGCTCCCGGATCACATCCAGACCGCAGCTTTTCAGAGCGTCCTCATGAGCGACCACACAGACGCTTCCTTCCGCCGCCATCCGGTCCAGCACCCGGCACCAGCTCTCCAGGTCCTCCGGCGTGGCATACAGAATCTCCTTGCGGGTTTTCTCCGCCATCTCCCGGGTATAGCCGGAAAGGTAGCGCAGATCGGCTGCCATGCCCTTGTCCCGTGAGCTGAGCAGCGGATTCAGGTCATTCAGGCTGGAAATAATGTATTTATCCATCGCTCCGGGCTGCTGTACAAATTCCTTCAGGAACGCCGCGGCGCCGGCATCGGCCGTCAGCGTCTTTCCCGGCGTGGGATCCCGGTAGGAATAGGTGAACAGATTTCCCTTCCGGTCCACCTGCATTCCGGCCCCGTAAGCGCCTCCCTGTACGCGGACCCGGTTCCACAGATATCCGAGGCTCAGAATGTTGGAGGTCAGCCAGAGGCTTCCGGAAAACGCTCTGCCGCAGCAGCTCAGGCGCCACGCTCTGGCGGCATAGCCGATCTGCGAGGGAATCCGGTACCCGACAGAGGGCAGCGTCTCCGCGCGGTACACCGCTGCCGGCGCGGTCTCCGTTCCTTCCGGAAAAGCGCCGATAAAAGCCGACAGATCCTTCTTCCCGTCCGCCGTCCATCCGATAATCATCCGTTTCCGGCAGAAGCTGCGCTCCATGATCTCCTCTCCGAGGCTCACAAACGCCGGGATTTCCGACTCGGGATTCCGGGCAAACCGATGGATATAGGCCGCGGCCGGCGCTCCGTCCAGAGCGTTTTTCACCGCTCCCTCGGCGCTGTACTGGCTGGCCGCCTGCCGGACGGCGAAAAGATGACCGGCGCTGACAATCCGCTGCCGGGCGGTCAGCTCGCTCTGCTGAATAAATTCCCTGATCCGGTCGGTATCGTCCAGCTTTGTTTCGGTCAGGATTTCTGTCATCAGCTGCAGCGCCCTGTCCGCGTGCTCTTTCAGTGCGCTGAGAGAAGCGGTCAGATAGGGCGTGCAGGTTTCGCTCTGTCCGTCCTCCGAGCGGGTCAGCAGGCTGAAGCTCATGATCCCGGTATACCGTTTGATTTCCTGCTGCAGACTCAATGCGTCATGGCTCGACGTTGACAGCTTTCCGAGCATGCCGGTGAACAGCCCGGCCGCCGGGATCTGCTCCAGCTTCAGATCCGTCAGCGGGAAATAGACTTTCAGATGCACCACGCCGTTGCACGGCAGGGGATGATACAGCACGGTCACATCCAGAAGCTTCTCTTCCTCTGATTCGGTCCATTCCGGCGGAATATCCGCGTCCTCCTTTTTCAGCATCGGCAGCGTGGCCAGCGCCTCTTCGGAATCCGGAGCCGTCTGCCAGTCCGCCAGCGCCTGAATCAGCGCCTGATTCTGCTCCAGCTGCTCCGGGGTCCAGCCGCTCATGATGTCACGGATTCTTTTTTCTTCCGCCCTGCGTTTTTCATCTCCCAGCGTGCGGGAAGGCACGGTGTGCAGAATGGCCAGCCCATCCCGGTTCAGCAGCAGATCCGCGGCCAGCCGGTCAAATTCACCTTCCTCGAGCATCCGGTTCAGCTCGCAGACCAGTTTTTCCGTCTCCAGGCTGTCTCTCGGGTTGCCGCCGTACAGCCAGTCTCCCATGCAGCGGATGCACCGGCCGATCCCCTGCGGCTCTTCTTCTTCCCGCAGGTGGAAAATCATCCGGTTCAGCGAGGCTTCCACGGCTCCCCGATCCAGCCCTTCCTCCCGGATTTTCTCTCCGGTTTTCCGCAGAAGATCCAGGACGGCCTGTTCCTTTCCGTCCGTCAGATTTTCCGCGTGAATGGTCACCCAGCTCTGAAGACTGGTATCGTCCACGGTAATGCTCAGATCCTGCGCGATATCCTGCTCCAGCACTTCCCGCTTCAGCGGCGTTTCGTTGCTGCCGGCCAGAACGTCGCCGATGATCCCCAGCGCCATATTCTTCGTCCGGTCCTTCCAGGTTCCCGTCAGCCGGGCCAGGGTCAGATGGGAATGGTTCTTCTCCTCCTGATCCGCGGCCAGATCGTACCGGATCGTTTCTTCGGATGAGACCGGGACCTGATACCGGAATTCGGGAAGCTCTTCCCTGCGTTCATATTCTGCGAGACAGGAGTCAATCAGGGCCAGCATTTCCTCCATGGGAAGGGCGCCGTCCAGATAAATATACGCGTTGGAAGGATGGTAAAAGCGATGATAGGTCTCGCAGAATTTTTCCCACGTCAGATCCGGAATCACTTCCGGATCTCCGCCGCTGTTGAACCCGTAACAGGTATCCGGAAACAGCTGCCGCGCAATCTGATGCTCGATCAGGGTATCCGTATCGCTCATGGAGCCCTTCATCTCGTTGAAAACCACGCCCCTGTATTCCGGCTCCCCCGCTTCATCCCGGTCGATATGCCATCCCTCCTGGCAGAAACGCAGGGGATCCCGGATCACTTCCGGATGAAAGACCGCGTCCAGATAGACCTCGGTCAGGTTCAGCAGATCTCTGGGATTCCTGCTGGCTACGGGATACATGGTCATATCGGGAAACGTCATCGCGTTCAGGAAGGTGCTCATGCTGCTCTTCATGAGCTCCACAAACGGCTCCTTCACCGGAAATCGGGCGCTTCCGCAGAGCACGCTGTGCTCCAGAATGTGAAAAACGCCGGTACTGTCTTCCGGCAGGGTCCGGAAGGCAATGGAAAACACCATATTTTCCGCGCCGTTGTCGACCCAGAACAGCTGCGCCCCCGTTTTTATGTGCTGCATCCGGACCGTGCGCCCGTGAAGTTCTCCGCATTCTCTGATCTCTGTCACCTCAAACCCGTGGATCCGCTGATTTTCCTGTATGTTCATACATTCTCTCCTTAATTATGCCTTTGGAGAGTATTGTATCTGATTCTTTCCCCTTGTCAAGCATGCCGCAAAGAAGGATTTTGACTGTTTTTGTAGTATTAAGATGGAGTGGCAGCAGGAGAAGGGAGGCGAAGGCCGGCGTGACGATCCGGGAAAGAACCGAACGGCAGGAATACATGCTCCTGGCTCCCTATGCGGCTCATTCGGCGGAAAGCGCCGGGCGGGAGCGTCCCGTTTCCCCCTGTGAGATCCGGACGGATTTTCAGCGGGACCGGGACCGGATTATTCACTGTAAGTCCTTCCGCCGCCTGAAATTTAAAACGCAGGTTTTTCTCTCGCCCGAAGGGGATCACTACCGCACCCGGCTGACGCATACGCTGGAAGTTTCCCAGGTGGCCCGCACCATCGCCCGCGCTCTGCGCCTGAACGAGGATCTGACGGAGGCCATCGCTCTGGGGCATGATCTGGGGCATACGCCCTTCGGGCATATCGGCGAGCGGACCCTCAACGATCTCCTGCCGGAGGGTTTCCGCCATAATGAGCAAAGTCTCCGTGTGGTGGATTGCCTGGAAAACGGCGGTCAGGGCCTGAATCTGACGGCGGAAGTCCGCAGCGGTATTCTGCGGCATTCCGGTTCCCTGCAGCCGGAAACCCCGGAGGCGGAGTGCGTACGCCGGGCTGACCGAATCGCTTATCTGAACCATGATCTGGACGATGCGCTCCGTGCCGGCATTCTGAAATCCTTTGAGCTTCCCTCGGACTGCCTGCGCGTTCTGGGCAAAACCCATGGCGAGCGGATCAACACCATGATCACCGATGTGGTTCAGTCCAGCGAGGGCTCTCCCCATCTGTCCATGAGCCCCCTGGTGCAGGAAGCGATGGACGGGCTGCGCGAATTCATGTTTCATCATGTTTACCGCGACGGATGGCGGGATCCGGAGGAGGCCCGCTGCGATCAGGTGCTTCGCAGGCTTTTTGACCATTACTGTTCCCATCCGGGGGAAATGCCGGAGGAATTCGTGCTCATCGGTTACCGGGACGGGGTGGAGCGCAGCGTCTGCGATTTTCTTTCCTGCATGACGGATCGCTACGCTACCCGGAAATTCACTGATTTGTTTGTTCCCGCTTCCTTTCAGGCCTTCTGACCGGCGGGTTCCCCTTCGACTTTCACAGGACAGGTGAATTTTGTATGTTTTCCAGATATCCGACAGCCTGGATGGAAGAGCTCCGGGCCAGGTCTGATATTGTCCAGGTGATCTCCGGCTATGTCGCCCTGAAGAAAAACGGCAAAAAATACTGGGGCCTGTGTCCCTTTCACGGGGAAAAAACCGCCTCCTTCTCGGTGGATGAAGAACGTCAGCTGTTTTATTGCTTTGGCTGCAAGGCCTCGGGCGATGTGATCGGCTTCCTGATGGAAATGGATCATCTGACCTTTCCGGAAGCGGTGGAAACGCTGGCGGAGCGGGCGCATCTGCCCATGCCGGAAATGGAGGATGACCCCGATTACCTGCGCCGCAGGTCTCAGCGGGAGCGCCTGCTGGAAGCGAACCGTCAGGCGGCCGTCTATTACCATGAAATGCTGTTCAGGCCCGAAGGCCTTCCCTCTCTTCAGTATCTGAAAGGGCGTGGGCTGGATAACGCGGTCATCCGGAAATTCGGGCTCGGCGCCGCTCCGGATCAGTGGGACGCGCTGACAAAGCACCTTCTGTCTCAGGGGTTTTCGCTGGAAGAGCTTTCCCTGGCCGGCCTTACGGTGCTGAAGCCGGCCAGGGACGGCGGTTCATCTCCCCGGGCTTTTGACATGTTCCGGAACCGCGCCGTCTTTCCGATCATCGATGTGAACCGGAATGTGCTTGCCTTCGGCGGCCGCTCCCTGGAAAAACAGGAACCGAAATATCTGAACACCTCCGATACCCCGGTTTTCAATAAGCGCCGCGGGGTTTACGCCGCCAACCTTCTCCGTCAGCAGCGGCATCTGGATCGGGTGATCCTGGTCGAAGGCTATATGGACGTGGTAGCTCTGACGCAGTTCGGCGTTCCGGGCGTCTGCGCCACCCTGGGAACCGCCTTCACCAATGAGCAGGCCAGACTGCTGAAGCGCTTCGCTCCCGAGGTTCATCTCGCCTATGACGGCGATTCCGCCGGGCAGCACGCGATTCTCCGGGGGCTGGACATTCTGGAGCAGGAAGGAATCCCGGTTCGTGTGCTGGATTTTCCGGACGGGCTGGATCCGGATGAATTCATCCGCCGGGACGGGGCGGAAGGCTTCAGGAATCTTCCGCGGCTGACTCCGGCCACATACCGGCTGCGGCGTCTCAGGGATCAGTTTGATCTTTCCGATCCGGAAAAGCGGGTGCAGTTTGCCCGGCAGGCGGCCGCCGTTCTGGATGCCCTGGATCCGGTGGAGCGGGAAGCGCATCTGAATACGCTGACCGTTGAGACCGGCTTTCCCCGGGAAGTGCTTCTGGAGCAGATGGATGCGCATCATCAGGCTTCCGGCGGTTCCCAAACGCCCGGAGTGCCCCGGAATCCGGTTTCCCGTCTGCCCGCCCGCCGATCCGCCTCTCCTCCGGTTTCCGAGGAAACCGTGGCCGAGGAACAGCTGATCGGTATTCTGGCTTCCGGACAAATCCCGAAAGATATTGTCGAAGAAAAGGATTTTGGGGATGAGGAGTTGAAATCATTATATGTGAATTTATCATCCGGGGTCAGCGTACAGGATCTGGTTTCCTATGCGCCGGATGAAAGTTCCCGCTCCCGTTATACCCGGATCCTGATGGCTCCTCCGGCCAGAGATACGGACGAGCTGATTGCGATGGCCCATGAATGTGTGAACAGGATACGTAAAAGCAAGCTGAAAAAGGAATTGCAGCAACTCGTGGAGCGTTCCGGCAAGGCCTCCGGCGAAGAGGCGGAAGCCCTGATGCGGAAAGCGCAGGAGATCAGCCGGCAGCTGTCGCTGTACAGCGGTTCGGGGGTTTCTCCGTAATGGGACGGATACAAGAAAAGGAGAGGATTTTCATTGTCGCTTTCCCCTGAAAACAAACAAAACAAACTGAATGAACTGTACGAGTTCGGGAAATCCAAAGGTACGCTGACCTATAAGGAGATCATGGACCGCCTGATCGAGCTGGAAATGGATTCCGATCAGCTGGATCATGTTCTGGAGACGCTGGATGCCTACGGCGTTACGGTTGTGAATGACGATGCCGATCCGTCCGTTCCCGAATCCGATGATGAAGCCGCGGATCAGGCGGCCGCCGCTTCGAAGAATGATGTGCTGGCGGATGATATTGATCTTTCAATTCCCGAAGGGATCAGTATTGACGACCCGGTTCGTATGTACCTGAAAGAAATCGGCAAAGTGCCTCTCCTGACCGCGGAAGAAGAGATTGAAATCGCCAAGCGCCTGGAGCAGGGGGATGAATCCGCCAAGCAGAAGCTGGCGGAAGCGAATCTGCGCCTGGTCGTGTCCATTGCCAAGCGCTACGTCGGCCGGGGGATGCTCTTCCTGGATCTGATTCAGGAAGGGAATCTGGGTCTGATTAAAGCGGTCGAAAAGTTTGATTACCGAAAAGGGTTCAAGTTTTCCACCTATGCCACCTGGTGGATCCGTCAGGCCATCACCCGGGCCATCGCCGATCAGGCCAGAACCATCCGCATTCCGGTTCACATGGTCGAAACGATCAACAAGCTGATCCGGGTTTCCCGTCAGCTGCTTCAGGAATACGGCCGGGAACCTACGCCTGAGGAAATTGCCCGGGAGATGAATATCTCGGAAGCGAAGGTGCGGGAAATCATCAAAATCGCCCAGGAACCTGTTTCGCTGGAGACGCCCATCGGCGAAGAGGAAGACAGCCATCTGGGCGACTTTATTCCGGATGAGGATGCCCCCGCCCCCGCGGAAGCAGCTTCTTTCGCCCTGATGAAGGAACAGCTGATGGATGTTCTGGATACGCTGACCCCCCGGGAAGAGAAGGTGCTCCGTCTTCGTTTCGGCCTGGATGACGGACATCAGCGTACGCTGGAGGAAGTCGGCAAGGAGTTTAACGTAACCCGGGAACGGATCCGCCAGATTGAAGCGAAAGCCCTGCGCAAGCTGCGCCATCCTTCCCGCAGCAAAAAGCTCCGGGATTATCTGGACTGAGGGGGCCGATCATGCTGGATCCCCGTCTTTCTCTGGCTTTCGATCTTTATCCGGAATGCCGCCTTGCCGCGGATATCGGAACGGATCATGCTTATCTGCCGGCCGCGCTGCTTCAGCGCGGCCGCTGTCAGCGAATGATCCTGACGGATATCAGCCCCTCCGCGCTGGAAAACGCGCGCCGCGGAATCATGCAGTCGTGTCTGAGCGATCGGGTGACCTTTGCCCTGGACAGCGGTCTGTCCCCCCTGCGGGAGCCCTGTGACGCGATCTCCGTCACGGGAATGGGCGGCCGGACCATTCGTCAGATTCTGCTTTCCGGCCGTGACAGGCTGATGGGAGCGGTGCTGATCCTCTCCGCCCATACCGACTGGCCGCTGATCCGCGAAGCGGTCATGGAAACGGGCTATCGGCTGGATCGGGAAGAACCCTGCTTTGATGCCGGCCGTTTCTATCTGCTGCTTCGCGCCGTTCCCGGCCGGGAAGAACTGACGGATCAGGAAATCCGGCTTGGAAAGCCGCTTTTTTCTTCCGCCTCTCCCGTGCTGCTTCCCTTCCTGCGCCGGCGGAGAGAGGTGCTGCTCTGTACCCTGAACGGGCTGCGCTCCTCCGTACATCCGGACGAAGCCCGGAACGCCCTGCTCCTGGAGGATCTTGCTTTCTATGACCGGAAAATCAAAGAACTGGAGGCCTGAAGCGCATGACCGTCGGAGATGTATATCAGATTCTGGATCGGATTGCTCCCTTTGATACCCAGGCGGATTTTGATAATTCCGGTCTGCTGATCGGCTCCCCTTCCCGGGAGGTAACCGGCATCCTTTTTGCGCTGGATGTCACCGAAGCGGTGGCGGAAGAAGCGGTAAGTCTCGGGGCCAATCTGATCGTGACCCATCATCCCGTTCTCTTTTCTCCCGTTCAGCGGATTACGGAGGATCACCCGGAAGGCCGTCTGATCGCGGCGCTGATCCGGAACCGGCTTTCCCTGATTGCCGCTCATACAAATCTGGATCAGGCTCCCGGCGGAATCAACGACACGCTGGCGGCCCTCTGCGGGCTGACGGACACCGCGGGCGAAGGCTATGTCCGGTACGGCCGTCTTCCCGAGGCATGCACAGCCCGGGAACTGGCGGATCGCCTGGCCGGTATTCTTGATTGTACAGTCCGGCTGATGGGGCCGGAGGAGGCCGTTGTTCACCGGCTGGCCGTGTCCTCCGGAGCCGGAAGCAGCGAATGGGAAGCAGCGGCAGACGCCGGATGCGACGCTTTTCTTTCCGGTGAAATCCGGCATCACCATGCCCTGTCCATGGCGGCCTGCGGAATGGTCTCCCTGGAATGCGGCCACTTTGCCACGGAGGCTCCCGGGATCCGGGCCCTGGCGCTTGCTTTACAAAACGCGCTGGATGAGATAGAATGGAAAATGCGGATTTTTGTATCCAAAATCCCGGCTTATTCTTTTCCCTGAGACCGTGACAGGCGGTTTCCCTGTCAGAAGGAGGCTCACCTATGGAACAGTTCGAAGCGTTATGGTCTTTTCAGACGGAGGATCTGCAGGCGGAAGCCATTGCCGACAGCATTAAGCGCTCCCCCACCCGTTTGAAAGTGGAAAAAACGGTGGAGCTGATCAAGGACCGGCAGAAGCAGTATAAACAGATTGAAGACGATATTCTCGCCATGGCCGACCGGAAGGACATCCTCTGCCAGGCAGTTGAGAATGCCAGAGCGCAGCTGACCTCCCTGGAGAAACAGTTTGAAAGCAATCCGCCCCAAAGCCAGGAGGATGTAAAGGCGCTTCTTTCCGAAGTCAGCAAATTCCGGGAAAACATCCGCCAGTACGAAGTGGAAATCAGCCGGATCGCCCGGGAATCCACCGTTCAGGATAAACAGCAGCTGACCGTCCGGCGTGAAGCCGCCTCCGCGAAGAAGACCTTCGATGAGCTGAAGGCTAAATATGAGGAGGAGTCCCGCGATCTGAAGGCGAAACTGGAAAAACAGCGGGCCGTCGCGAAGGGGCTGGAAGCTTCCGTCCCGCCCGAGCTGCTGGAAGAGTATATGACGATCAAGCGTCATATTTCCCCGCCGGTGGTTCGCCTCCGGTTCGGCCAGTGTTCCGGCTGCAATACTTCCCTTCCCTCCGCAACGCTGGCGAAAATCAAAAACGGCACGCTGGTTGAATGTGAAACCTGCGGCCGCATGATTATCCAGTAAACCCCAGGAAAATTATTTCATAATGATTTCCAGATCCGGAGAACAGCCCAGAAAGGCCGTCTCCGGAATTTCTATGCCCGCAGGCAGGGTCACTCTTTCGAGCGCCTGGCAGGCCTGAAACGCGTTTGCGCCGATGTGCTCCAGGTTGGGGCCGAAGGTGATCTCCCTCAGGCTCATGCAGACCGCGAAAGCCATATCGCCGATCGACGTGACCGAATCCGGAATCGTAATCTTCTCCAGCGTCTTGCATCCGAGAAAACACCGGTCGTCCACCCTGACGACCCCCTCCGGAATCACCATCTCCGTGATCCCGCAGGTGGCGAAAGCCTGCACGCCGAGCCAGGTGATCCCCTCCGGCAGCTGAATGCCTGTGATGCCGGCGGCAAAATCCTCAAACGCATGATCCCCGATCCCGATCAGCGGATAGGAATCCATGTGATCCGGCACAACAATTTCGGAATCCTCCCCGTGATACTTCACGATAAAAGCGCCGTCTTCCTCCTCGTTCAGCTGGTAGGTGTAGTCGCCGGCCTCCTGATTGTTGTTCCGCTCATCAAAACCGCTCAGATCGTCGAAATAATCAAATCCGCCGGAATCATCGTCGTCAAACTCAAATTCTTCATCATCTTCTGCCGCGGCGGCGGAACAAAACGCCAGAATCAGCGCAAGAAATAAAGCCCACCATCGTCTGTGCGTCTGAACCGCCTCCCTTTCTCTGAAGACTGCTTTTATTATATCCAACACAGCCCAAAAAATCAACGCCCTGTTTTTCCCTTGACGATTTGTTCAAACTATGATATTCTGACGCCGGAAACGTTACCGGTAGCGTTTTCATGTTCCTTGTTTTTATTCCGTTCCAGGAAAGGATGACAGGATGAAGACCTATACGATTCGCGATATTGCGACCCTGGCTGGCGTATCGGTGACAACGGTCAGCCGGGTTCTGAATCACCGCCCGGATGTCAATAAGGAGACCCGGGAGCGGATTGAGCGGATTATTGAAGAAAAGCATTTTTTGGGAAATACGAATGCCCGCGGCCTGAAGCAGAGCGCCGAGGTCATCGCCATCGTCATCCGCGGCCGTTCCAATCCTTTTCTGAACGCGCTTACCGAAGCGATTCTCTCCAGGGCGGATCATCTGTCCGATACGCTGATCACCGAATATATCGATGAAAAGGACGATGAATTCCGCACGGCGCTCCGGCTGACCCGTCAGCACCGGGTCAAGGGCATCCTCTTCGTGGGCAGTCTGATTGACGGCCGGGTCCAGGCCATTCATGGGCTGGATATTCCCGTTGTTTTCACCACCGTGGACGCGAAAAACGCGTCCCTTCCCCGGGCTTCCTCCGTCGCCATTAACGACCGGGAAATGGGCCGCGTCGTCGCCGAATCGCTGTATAATCTCGGACATCGCAGGGTCGCGATCTTCGGCTCCAATCCGGTCGCCGGGGATTCGCTGGCCATGCGCTTCCAGGGCTTCTGCGAGGTCTGGAAGAACCACGGCCTTTCCTTTGACCCTCTGGATTACCGGGAATGCCGTTTTTCCTTTGAATCCGGATATGAAACCGCCATGGAATACTTCGCCTCCGCGCCCCATACAACCGCTCTTTTCGCCATGAGCGACAGCGTGGCTGTCGGCGCCGTTCGCGCTCTCCGGGATTTGTCTCTCCGCGTGCCGGAGGATGTGAGCGTGATCGGCTTTGACGGCACTTCCGTCAGCCGGTTCTCCATTCCCCGTTTATCCACCGTCGAGCAGCCGGTGGATGAAATCGCTCAGGAAAGCATTCAGCTGCTTCTGGATATGATTGAAAGCGGAGCCGCTCCCCGGCATCTGCTGGTCGAAGCCTTCTGGAAGCCGCGGGAATCCCTTGCGCCTCCCTCTTCTTCCCGGTTGGCGGAATAACGGACGGCGACGGTCCCGACGAATCTGAAAGGAGACAGAACCTATGCGGCGCAGCGGTATCCTGCTACATATTTCTTCCCTGCCATCCCCCGGCGGAATCGGGTCTCTCGGTAAGGAGGCCTTTGAATTTGTGGATTTCCTGCAGGCCGCGGGAATGAGGATCTGGCAGGTTCTCCCCGTCGGCCCTACGGGATACGGAAACAGCCCCTATCAGTCCTCCTCCGTTTTCGCCGGCAATCCGCTCCTGATTTCCTGCCGCAAACTGCGCGAGGAAGGTCTTCTGTCCTATCAGGATGAGGAGGAATTCACCCCCGATGATCCGGAGACCGTGGATTATGAGCAGGTAAAGAAAAATAAGGATTTTCTCCTTCGCCGGTGCTTCACCCAGTCCGCCGGCCGTCTTCAGGCTCAGCTGGAGGCCTTTGAGAAAGAGCATTCCTGGGTTTCCGATTTCGCGCTTTTCACCGCGGTCAAGAATCATTTTAACCAGGTGATGTGGACGAAATGGCCGGATGAATCCATCCGTCTCCGGAAGCCGGAAGCCCTGAAAAAGTACCGTAAAGAGCTTGCGGAGGAGATCCGTTTTCATCTTTTCTGCCAGTACCTTTTCCGCCGCCAGTGGAACGATCTGAGAAAATACTGCGCGGAGCATAACGTATTGCTTTTCGGCGACATGCCCATCTATGTGGCGGAGGATTCCGCCGATACCTGGACGCATCCGGAGGATTTCCAGCTGGATCGTCAGCGGATTCCGAAGCGGGTGGCCGGCGTTCCGCCGGATCTGTTCTCCGAAACCGGCCAGCTTTGGGGCAATCCCCTGTATCGCTGGGGCTATCTCCGTTTCCATCGCTTTGACTGGTGGATCAACAGGATGCGCGGCATGGCGGAGCTGTATGACATTCTGCGGATTGATCAGTTTATCGGCTTTGCGAATTATTATTCGATTCCCTACGGCGCACCTGACGCGAAAACCGGAAAATGGGTCAAGGCGCCCGGGAAAGCGTTCTTCAAACGGCTGAAGGCCGCGATTCCCAACATGGAGATCATCGCCGAGGATCTGGGCGAAGCCTCTCCGCGGGTGAAAAAGCTGCTGAAATGGACCGGTTACCCCGGCATGAAGGTGCTCACCTTCGGTTTTGACGGCGATGAAACCAACCCGCATTTCCCCGCCAATTATACGGAAAACTGCGTCGCCTATACCGGCACCCATGATAATGACACCACCCTGAGCTGGGCCCGGAAAGCGGATCCGAAGGTAATGGATTTCGCGATGCGTACCCTGAATTTCTCCGGGGTGGAAAACGCTCCGGAAGCTTTCATCCAGGCCCTTTTCCGGTTCCCCTGCGAGACGGTGATCGTTCCGATGCAGGATGTTCTCGGCCTGGATGGATACGCCCGGATGAATTTCCCCAGCACCATTGGCGGAAACTGGCTCTGGCGGATGAAGCCCGGTGTGCTGACGCAGGACTTATCCATGAAATATTATCTGCTGAACAAGCAGACTGACAGGAGGTAAATCCATGATGAACGCGCAACAGCTGCTGAAGGACGCCGAACAGCGTCTGATGACCGAAACCCATAAAACCCTTCAGGAAGCCGCCGCCTGGGAGCTGCATAACGCCCTCTCCGGCGCCGCGATGGATGCCCTGGCTCCGGTCTGGTCCCGGAAGGAAGCGGAACGTTTCCCGCAGCGCCAGGCCTATTATCTGTCCATGGAATATCTGGTGGGCCGCCTGGTTTATAATAACCTGTACTGCATGGGCCTGCTGGACGAGGTGTCCGCCCTCCTCCGGGAAAAGGGCGTGGATCCCGCGATCCTGGAGGATGTGGAGGACGATGCCTTCGGTAACGGCGGTCTCGGCCGTCTGGCCGCCTGTTTCCTGGACAGCGCCGTCACCTGCGGCGTCCCGCTGACCGGCTACGGCCTTCGTTTCCGCTACGGGCTTTTCAAACAGGTATTTCTGGACGGCCGCCAGTGCGAGCTGCCGGACGACTGGTCCCGTTTCGGCGATCCCTGGTCCATCCGCCGGCCGGAGGATGCGGTGATCGTATCCATGAAAACCGGGAATGTTCTGGCGGTTCCCTATGATATGCCTGTCGTGGGATATGGCATGAAAAATATCGGAACCCTGCGCCTGTGGCAGACCGAAAGCCTCCACGAGGTGGATTTCCCGCTCTTTAATCAGCAGGAATACGCAAAGGCTGCCGCGGATAAAAACAAGGCAGAGGATATCGTCAAGTTCCTTTATCCCAATGACACCAGGAAACAAGGCCGTCAGCTTCGCGTTAAGCAGCAGTATGTTCTGGTATCCGCCACGCTGCAGGATATCCTCCGCGCCTACCGGAAGCGCCATGGCCGCGATTATTCCTTCCTCGCGAAGGAAGTGGCGGCGCAGCTGAATGATACGCATCCCTCGATGGCCATTCCGGAACTGATCCGGCTGCTGGGCGAGGATGGGGTCAACTTTGAACAGGCCTTCCTGACAGCCCGGGAGATCTTCGCCTATACCAACCATACCGTGATGCAGGAAGCCCTGGAAAAATGGGATCTGGCGCTTCTGTCCTCGGTCTGTCCGGATATCGTGAAGATCATCCGGCAGATCGACCGCCGGTTCAAAAAGGAAATGAAGGCCGCCGGCCAGACGGTTTCCCCCGAGCTGTGCATCATCGAGAAGAACCGGGTGCACATGGCCTGGCTGGCGACCTACGGCTCCCACGCGGTCAACGGCGTAGCGGAGCTTCATTCCGAAATCCTGAAAAAGGACGTGTTCGCTTCCTGGTATAAGCTCTATCCCGAACGTTTCCAGAATAAGACCAACGGCATCACCCAGCGCCGCTGGCTCGGCCTCTGCAATCCCGAGCTGTGCGATCTGATCGCCGGAAAAATCGGTCATGGCTTTGAAACGGATCTGGATCAGCTGGAAAAACTCCTTCCCCATTTGGATTCGGATCTCTGCGCCGCTTTCCGCCGGGTCAAGCGGACCAAGAAAGAGCAGCTCACCCGGGATCTTTCTCTCCGGGTTGGTTTCGATCTCTCCCCGGATATGGTCTTCGATGTCCAGGTCAAGCGCCTGCATGAATACAAGCGGCAGTTTATGAATGCCCTGTCCATCCTGGTCATCTAGGATCAGCTGAAACGGGGACTCCTGACGGATCTTCCGCCGGTTGCCTTCATTTTCGGCGCAAAAGCCGCTCCCGGCTATGTCCGGGCCAAGGCGGTCATTCACTGGATTAACATGATCGCGGACAAGGTCAATCAGGATCCGGATACCTGCGACCGGCTGAAAGTGGTTTTCGTGCCGAACTATAACTGTTCCTGGGCGGAAAAAATCATCCCCGCCGCGGATATCTCCGAACAGATTTCCCCCGCCGGCACGGAGGCATCCGGAACCGGCAATATGAAGCTGATGCTGAACGGCGCGGTGACCCTGGGAACCTTTGACGGCGCCAATGTGGAAATTGTGGAGGAAGCCGGAAAGGAAAATAATTATATCTTCGGAGCCACCGTCGAAGAGATTAACGCGATCCGGGAAACCTATGATCCGAAGCTGATCTATCAGAAGAACCCGGATCTCCGCCGGGCCCTGGATACCCTGACGGACGGAACCTTCCCGGATCCGGACGGGGATCTGGCGGAGCTGCATGCGGCGATTCTGGAAGGCGCCTCCTGGCACAAGCCGGATCACTATTATGTGATGCTGGACTTTGAAAGCTATCTGAACACAAAGCTGCAGGCCATCCGGGACGCCGGTAAAGCCGATGACAGTTTTGCGAAAAAGTGCCTGATGAATATTGCCCACGCCGGAAAGTTCTCTTCCGACCGGACGATCTGCCAGTATGCAAAGGAAATCTGGAAAGTCTGATTTTCCCCCCAACCGTTCAGAAAACCCGTCTGATTTCTTCAGGCGGGTTTTTGATATTCCGTTTTTCCGGCGGGCCTCTCCCGTTCCGGGGCTACTGTTCAAACAGTTTTTTCAGGGTCAGTGCAGCCTGCTTCACCGCGTTCTTCTTTTCTCCTGCGGTACAAAGCAGCTCCTGCGCCTCCCGCAGAGAATAACCCTCTTTCATCTTCTCAATGAGCTTCGCCTCCGGCGAGCTTTCCTTTTCCGCCTCTTCTTCCTTTCCCCCGGCTTTTTCCGGCAGTTCAAGAACCACGCAGTACTCGCCTTTTTCCGTTTTCTCGTTGCTCCGGAGCCGTTCAAGGATGCTCTCCGGCTTTCCGTAGATCGTCTGTTCAAACTTCTTGGTCAGGTCGCAGCATACCGTCATACGGCAGTCCGGAAAAACCTCCTGAACAGCCTCCGTCAGGTGAATGATCCGATGCGGGGATTCATGCAGCACTGCGACCCTGGGGCCGGCGGAAAGGGCGCTCAGCTTCTCCTTCAGCGCCTTTCGCTCTCTGGGCAGAAAACCGTAGAAGGCAAATTCTCTCGCGTCAAAACCGCTGATGGAAACGGCGGCGATTCCCGCGCAGCATCCCGGAACAGGCGTCACGGAAACACCCGCCTCCACGCAGGCGGAGACCACTTCGTTTCCCGGATCGGAGATGCACGGCGTCCCCGCATCCGTCACCAGCGCGGCGGTCAGATCCTCCGTGAAGATCCGTTCCGCCAGAGAACGGGCTTTGAATCCTTCGTTGTGCCGGTGACAGCTGATCAGAGGCGCGTGGAAATCAAACACCTGGCAGAGCTTCATCGTCACGCGCGTATCTTCCGCCAGAATCAGATCGGCGGACCGCAGAACGCCGACCGCCCGGGGAGAAAGATCCTCCAGGTTTCCGATGGGGGTTGCCACCACATATAACCTGCTCATCCGCTTCCCCCCTTATCCTGGCGCCCGCTTTTCGGCGATGCGCAGCTTGGCGCTCCGGGCCCGGGGATTCCGTGCGATCTCCTCTTCCGTCGGCGCGACAGCGCCGCCGCCCAGCACGCGCACGACCGGCTTTCTGCCGCAGGTGCACACCGGGGCTTTCGGGGGACAGATACAGGGATTCTCCAGGCTTTTGAAGCAGCGTTTGATAATCCGGTCCTCCAGGCTGTGAAATGTGATCACGCAGATGCGTCCGCCGGGATTCAGCAGATCGGTAAAATCCCGGACCGCTTTTTCCAGCGGCGCCAGTTCATCATTGACGGCAATCCGGATCGCCTGAAAGGTTCTCCGGGCCGGATGCCCTTCCTGCTTTCTCCGGACGGCTTTGGGAATGGCGGCGTCCACCGCCTGTACCAGATCGAGGGTGGTGGCCAGGGGTTTCCTTTCCCGCTCTTCGCAGATGATCCGGGCGATCCGCGCCGCCCATTTTTCCTCTCCCCAGTCCCGGATGACGCGGGCCAGCTCCTGTTCCTCCGCTGTATTCAGGTATTCCGCGGCAGTGATCCCGCTGCTCTGATCCATGCGCATGTCCAGGGGCGCGTCCGCGTGATAGCTGAATCCGCGTTCCGGCGTATCCAGCTGGGGGCTGGAAACCCCCAGATCCAGCAGAACGCCGTCCAGCCGGTTCACGCCGGCTTCTGCGAGCAGCTGCTTTCCGTCATGAAAATTGCCGCGGATGGCATGAAAGCCGGGATACCGGCTCAGCCGCTCCGTTGCCGACCGGATCGCCGTTTCATCCCGGTCAATACCGAACAAAGCGGCTGTTCCGCCGCTTTGTTCCAGCATTGCGCCGCTGTGTCCGCCCCCGCCCAGCGTTCCGTCGCAGTATACGCCGTCCGGCCGGACTGACATCCATTGCAGCACTTCCTTAAGCATCACCGGTTCATGCTGAAAGTTCATGTTGCTTCTCCGTTATGCTTTACAGACTTTCCTTCAGTTCAGCGATCCGGCTGACCAGCGCTTCCGCTTTCTGCCGGTTCATTTCCAGCTTTTCCTTTTCCTGGGCCACCAGCTGCGCCGGCGCCTTGGAAACGAAGCCCGGATTGTTCAGTTTGCCCTGGGCCCGTTCAATTTCCTTCAGCAGGTTGTCCTTTTCCTTC
>JAGCBO010000080.1 GCA_017652125.1 Clostridia bacterium
ATCCAGATCTTTTTAATCTGTTTCATCATATCCGCCATGTCCTTCGCCTCCTTTGCCTCTATCTGATTATTATATTCCCATGGCATAATACAATGCAAGTACAAAAAAAGCAGGCTGCCGCAGGAAAAATATGGTATGATAGAGAAGCGTGCCGGCTTTCTGTGTCCGGCAGGTTCATCAGAGCAAAAAACAGAGGAGGATGACTATGTCCGGTATAGAAACACGCTGCGTTCAGGGCGGCTACACGCCCGGGAACGGAGAACCGCGCCAGATTCCGATTATTCAGTCCACCACGTTCAAATATGACACCAGCGAGGATATGGGAAAGCTGTTCGACCTGCAGGCGGAAGGCTATTTCTATTCCCGCCTGCAGAACCCCACCTGCGACACTGTGGCCGCGCGGATCTGCTCCCTGGAAGGCGGATCCGCCGCAATGCTGACCGGTTCCGGCCAGGCTGCCAACTTCTATGCCGTCTTCAACATTGCCAACGCGGGGGATCATGTCGTGGCCAGCTCCGCCATCTACGGCGGAACCTATAATCTCTTCGCGGTCACCATGAAGAAGATGGGGATCGATTTCACCTTTGTCAGTCCGGACTGCACGGAGGCGGAGCTGGATGCCGCCTTCCGGCCGAACACGAAGGCGCTCTTCGGCGAAACCATCGCCAACCCGGCCCTCTGCGTGCTGGACATCGAGATGTTTGCGAAGGCGGCTCACCGGCACGGCGTGCCGCTGATCGTGGACAATACCTTCGCGACCCCGGTCAACTGCAGGCCCTTCGAATGGGGAGCCGATATCGTCACCCATTCCACCACCAAGTATATGGACGGCCACGGCAGCGCCGTGGGCGGCTGCATTGTGGACAGCGGCCGTTTCGACTGGGACGCGTACGCGGAAAAATATCCGGGGCTGACGACTCCGGATGAAAGCTACCACGGCATTATTTACACCCGTCAGTTCGGCAGGGAAAAGGCCTTCATCACCAAGGCCACCAGCCAGCTGATGCGGGATCTGGGCTCTGTCCAGAGCCCGCAGAGCGCGTTTCTGCTGGGGCTGGGGCTGGAAAGCCTGCATGTGCGGATGGAGCGTCACTGCGCCAGCGCGCAGGCCGTGGCGGAATTCCTCTCCGGGCATGAAAAGATCACCTGGGTCCGCTACTGCGGCCTGAAAGGCGATCCGTATTATGCGCGTGCCCAAAAGTATCTTCCGAAGGGATCCTGCGGTGTGGTTTCCTTCGGCGTCCGGGGCGGAAGAAAAGCGGCGGAAACCTTCATGAAGCATCTGAAGGTCGCCGCCATTGAAACCCACGTCGCCGACGCCCGCACCTGCTGCCTGCATCCCGCCAGCGCCACCCACCGCCAGATGAGCGACGAGGAGCTGACCGCAGCCGGCGTCTCCCCGGATCTGGTGCGTCTGAGCGTCGGGCTGGAAAGCCTGGAAGATCTGATCGCCGATCTGGATCAGGCTCTGAGCGCCGTCTGATTATTCCTGTTCTTTTTCCCGCTGTTTTTTCCAGGCTTCCTTATACAGCCGTTCCAGGGCGCGTTCGCTTCCGGGACGGTTGTTTTTCTGAATAAATGCCGCGATGCTGCCCTGAACCTGCGTAACCTCCCGCCGGAACTCCCTGGCGGAGGTGCGCATCGCTTCGTTTCCCAGCGCGATCAGCTGTTCCGGGCGGTCGGAGGTGATGACCCGGATCCGGGCCCTCTTCCGGGCCAGCAGCGTGGTCTTTTCAATATAGGCGTCCGCCGTCTGCGCCTCCCGGGTATAAACCACGAAGATATTCCGGTAGCGCTCGGCGGATCCCGGATTCCCCTTCACCTTATAGGCGTCAAAAATCAGAATGATTTCTTTCCCGGTCATTCCGGCATAATCGCAGAGCAGATCGGCCAGCTGTCCCCGGGCGGCGTCAAAATGATCCGGCAGCAGCTCCTTCCATTCTTCCCAGGCAAAGAGCACATTATAGCCGTCCACCAGCAGGATTTCCCCCTCCGGCCACAGTTCCCGCCGCTGTTCGGCGGGCTGCCCCACGGACTGCTCCTTCGGGACGGGCGCCAGCAGCTGCCGGGACCGGACCGGGCCGTAGGTCCGCTCAAAGATCACCCGCAGCGCTTCGTCCTCCTCCGCCGTTCCGCGGTAGCCGCCCGCGACGGCCGGCGATCCGCCTGCGGCTTCCTTCGTTTCCGCCCGGGAGACATTTTTCCCGCTTTCTCTCAGGGGCAGATGCATCCACTGCTCCACCTGTTTCCAGGATACGGTAACGCCGGCTCCGTGGGAACAGAAAACGGAATCCGGTGAGTTCATCAGATCCGCCAGCGGATCATAGCCCCGCGCCGCGATCACTGCCTCCGCGTTGACGCAGGGAAGGCAGGCATAAAAGGAGGCGCTCATCCTTCCCAGCCCCTTTGTCAGGGCGCTGAGCTCCCTTCCGTAATGCTGACAGGCGGAGGCCGGAGCGGCTGCCCGGATTCGCCGGAAGCCCTCTTCCGCGTCCTCCGGCGGCTCCTGTTTTCCGCCCATCAGCGTCAGATCATTCATCACCCGGCCCAGATTCTCCGCGGGCACGGTGATTTCCAGGGATAACCAGGGCTCCAGCAGCACGCTGCGGGCTTTCATCAGTCCCTGCCGCAGCGCCCGGTAGGTCGCCTGGCGGAAATCCCCGCCTTCGGTGTGCTTCAGATGCGCGCGGCCGTTGACCAGCGTGATTCTCATATCGGTGATGGGCGATCCGGTCAGAACGCCCCGATGCGTTTTTTCCTGCAGATGGGTCAGAATCAGCCGCTGCCAGTTCAGCGCCAGATCATCCGTCGATACATCGGTCCCGAACACGAGGCCGCTTCCCGGGGGCAGCGGCTCCAGCAGCAGATGCACCTCCGCGTAATGCCGCAGCGGCTCGTAATGCCCCACTCCCTCAACCGGCTCCGCGATCGTCTCCCGGTAAAGCACTCCGGAATCGGCAAAGGATATGGACAGGCCGAAGCGCTCCTGCATCCGGTCCCGCAGCACCTCCAGATAAACCTCTCCCATGGAATGCACCCGGATCTCCCGGCGGGCTTCAATGAACTCCACCTGGAGCAGCGGTTCCTCCTCCTCCAGGATCCGGAGGCAGTCCAGCGTCCGGTGAAGATCTGCCCCCGGACCGGGAACCACCCGGCACGCGTAGCAGGGGCGCTGCGTCTGGCCGCCGCCTTTTTTCTCGAACCCCAGTCCGTCTCCCGGCATTGCCCGGGTCAGCCCGGTTACGCAGCAAAGCTCTCCGGCCCCGACCCCCGGAACCGCCGTATACCGGGCGCCGGAATACAGGCGGATTTCCGCCGCTTTCTCCGTCCAGGCGTTCTCCCCTTCTCCTCCGGTCAGCGGATCCCGGGCTTTCAGCTCCCCTCCGGTGATTTTCAGGAAGGTGAGCCGGTTGCCCTGAGGATCCCGGGCAATCTTGTATACCCTGGCTCCGAAGGTCTTCGGCCATTCCCGCTCTTCCGGAAAATCCGCCAGAAAATCCATCAGCGCTTCCACGCCCTCGTTGCGCAGCGCGGAGCCGAAGAAGCAGGGAAACAGCTCCCGCGACCGAACCATGGTCCGGATCCGTTTCGGAGAGATGTTTCCCTCCCGCAGGTATATGTCCAGACAGGTTTCATCGCACAGCGCGATTTTTTCAGACGGATCCTCCGCGAAGGAAACAATCCGGTCGGAAAGCACGGACAGGGCGCGGATCACCTCTTCCCGGTCCCCTTCCATGCGGTCCGTCTTGTTCACAAACAGAATGACCGGAACGCCGGCTTTTTCCATCATTCTCCACAGGGTACGGGTATGCGCCTGCAGACCGTCCGGCCCGCTGATCACCAGAACAGCCGCGTCCAGAATGCTCAGGGACCGCTCCGTTTCTCCCACAAAATCGGTATGCCCGGGAGTATCCACCAGCGTCAGCCGGGTTCCCTTCCAGTTCAGCCGGGCTTCCTTGGAAAAGATGGTGATTCCCCGCTCTTTTTCCATCCGTTCCGTATCGAGAAAGGTATCCCCGTGATCCACCCGGCCCTGCCTGCGCAGCGCCCCGCTGAGAAACAGCATGGATTCCGACAGCGTCGTCTTCCCCGCGTCCACATGGGCCGCGAGCCCTGCCGCCAGTCTTCCGGCCATGCCGTTTCCCCTCCCTTCAGGTTTCCTCTGATGATCAATTGATCCGCAGATTCCGTTTGTATTCCGTTCGTCCGCTGCCTTATTTGGAGGCTTCCTCCGCCTCCATCTCGCAGACCAGCGGCATATATTCTTTCATCCGGAACATGGCCTTCACCCGCTTATGATCCCGGAAATCCAGCCAGCCTCCGCCGTCATTGGTTTTCACCGTCGCGTTCACAATCGTATTCGGCAGCGCCTCCTGCAGCTCCCGGGCGACTGCCTTGTCCACCGGATTGGACAGCTTGGAGCTGTTGGCATATCCGATCCACAGATGCTCCAGGCTGGTCAGCGCCTTCAGCGGCAGCAGATCCTCCACCAGATTGAAATCCAGATTCAGATGCCGCAGCCGGGTCAGCGAAGTCAGCGGCGTAATGTCCGTGATCTTATTCTTGTACATTTCCAGATACAGAAGATCCGTCAGGGATCCGATCGGAGTAATATCGCAGGAGATCCGGTCGTCCGACAGGATCAGCACCCTCAGCTTCGGCAGATGATACAGAAAGGACAGATCCCCGATTTCGTTATGGCCGATATCCAGCGCCAGCAGATTCGGGCAGTAACGCAGCAGGGCGAAATCCTCCTCCGTGTGACGCTTTTCATGATCATAATGCAGGGTGGAAAAAACCTCCGCGTCCGTACGAACCCGGTGATTAGCCAGCTGGATGGTCCAGTCAAAGGTCACGCCGGGAAATCTTCTCTCCAGCTCCGCGATCTGTTCCGCGTTCACGGGGCTGGCAAACATCTCCACATGCTCCAGCTCCGGCAGCAGCGAAAGGAAATCGCAGAAAGCGTCAAATCCCGCCTTCTCAAATGTGATTTTTCCCATCTCCAGCACCCTGGTATCCGGGGAAACCGTCAGCTTTCCGAAGGTTGGCGGCGGAACCTCCGTCTCCTCCGGCAGCGCCTCCTCTTCCGCGCTCTCCGGAACAGGCGTTTCCGCCGGAATCGCGTTCCCTTCCTGCGCCGCGTCCGGGGTTTCCGTTTCCGCCGGAACCGCGTTCTCTTCCTGTACCGTGACCCGGGTTTCCGTTTCCGCGGCCGCCGCGCCGGCCGTCATCATCAGCGCGGTCAGCCCGGCCAGCAGGCGAATCCGCGCCCCGGTCCGGAATCTGAATCCAGTCATGCCGCCCCATCCTCGCTTCCTTTGCTTTCTCCGGGATTGTATCATCAAATAAGACGCTCCGTCAATTCTCCGGCAGATGGTCCGAATCTCTGCGGACGCTCATTCTTCTCCCCGCGGGCTGTCATCCGGATCTCCGCCGTTCCGGCAGACCGCATAAAGAAGAACGCATACCGTTCCGGTCAGAACCGGGAACCGTACGCGTTCTTCCTGTTCGGATGTCCGGAAAGAATCCGGTGTATTATACCTTCAGCAGATGCGCGCATTCGCTCCGGAAGGAGATCGCCGCCTGATCCCCCACCCGGAAAACCTGCTTGCCGATGGGGCAGTTGTCCGCAATTTTCACCAGGGTATCCCCCACCCGCACATGGTAGTTCTGATAGGACCCCATGAAGCAGCTCAGCTCCACCGTGCAGGGCAGCATGCCCTGCTCCGCGATTTCGATGGCTTCCGGCCGCAGCACGATCTCCGCCCCGCCGCCGGCGGCATCGGTCTCGGACCGCACCTTCACCGGGATTCCGTTCACCTCGGCGACGGCGTCCTGCCCTTCCCGGCCCTTCACCGTGCAGGGCAGGAAATTGCATTCACCGATAAAGTCCGCCACAAATTCGCTGTTGGGATGATAATAAATCTCCGTCGGAGACCCCATCTGCGCGATGACCCCGTCCTTCATCAGGATGATATTGTCCGAAATGGCCATGGCCTCGCTCTGATCATGGGTCACGTAGATCGCGGTGATGCCCAGCGCCTGCTGAATACGACGGATCTCCGTCCGCATCTGCACCCGCAGCTTCGCGTCCAGGTTGCTCAGCGGTTCGTCAAACAGCAGCACCCCCGGCTCCACCACCAGCGCCCGGGCCAGGGCCACGCGCTGCTGCTGTCCGCCGGACAGCTGGTTGGTCATCCGCTGCTCCATGTCGGACAGCTCCACCAGCTTCAGGATGCTGGTCACCTTCTCCCGGATTGCCTCCCGGGGCATCTTCCGCAGCTTCAGCCCGTAGGCGACGTTGTCGAATACGTTGTAGTGAGGAAACAGCGCGTAGCTCTGGAACACCATCGCCGTATCCCGCTTGTTCGGAGTCAGCTGGTTGATGGGCTCGCCCCCCAGATAGATTTCCCCCTCGTCCGGCGATTCAAATCCGGCGATCATCCGCAGGGTCGTCGTCTTGCCGCAGCCCGAAGGTCCCAGCAGCGTCACAAAGCTGCCGGGCTCAATGTCCAGCTCCACATCGTGCACCGCGTAAAAGTCCTTCCCCGTCTTGGGATTCTGGTATATTTTGCTGATGTGGTCCAGCCGGACGCCCTTCGGTTCCTTCTTTCCCATTCCGCTCATGATTATTCAACCTCCTTGACCTTCCGGCTGGTGCCGAAATGTTTAATGATAAAGTTCATCAGCAGCACCGATCCGTAGGTAATCAGAATCAGGATCGTTGCGAAGGCGCAGGCGATGCTGTAGGCGCCCTTTTCCGCAAATTCGTTGATCTGTACGGTGATCAGCAGATAGCTCGGCGTCACCAGCAGAATAATGGCCGAGATGGCGGTGATGGAACGCACGAAGGCCGTCACCAGGCCGGACAGGAAGGAATCCTTGATCAGCGGCAGCGTCACGGAGGTGAAGACCTTCAGGCTGTCCGCCCCCATGTCATAGGCGCTTTCCTCGATGGACTTATCAATCTGGCGCAGGGCGGAGATCCCTGACCGGGTGCCCGTGGGCAGGGACCGGACGATGAAAACGATCACCAGGATCGCCCCCGTGCCGTACAGCCCGCTCAGCGCCCCCGTATGGAACAGGCCGTTGGCAAAGCCCCGGATATATCCGACGCCCAGCACCGTGCCCGGCACCGCCATGGCCAGAATGGACACCGCTTCGATGAAGCCCTTGCCCCGGAACTTCCGCTTCACCACCAGGTAGGAGATAATCATACTGAGCAGCGCGGTAATGGGCGCGGCGATCAGGGACAGCACAAAGGAATCCCGGAACGCCTGCAGCCCGCGGTAGCGGGTGAAGACCTGCTCAAACCACTTGAAGGTAAGGGGCGTGAACTTGTATCCCCAGGTGGGGAACAGCGCGCCGATGGGCACGCACAGATACATCATGATCACGAAAACCGCCGCCAGCGAACAGAGCACCGTCAGCGGGATGGTCACCGACTTGTCCTCGATCAGCATCCGGACCCGGCTGGCCTTCCCCGTCAGGGTGGCGGCCGTCTTCCGTTCCAGATAGTACTTCTGCACCGCGAACATCGCCAGCGTGATGCACAGCAGCACCACCGCCATCGCGGCGGCGCCTTCCTTGTCCATGGCGCCGGTGATCTGCAGGTAGATCGTGGTGGCGAGGGTGTCGTAGCTTCCGCCGATGATCATCGGGTTGGCAAAGTCCGCGATGGACTCAATGAACGTAACCAGGAAAGCGTTCCCCAGCCCGGGGAGCAAAAGCGGCAGCGTCACCGTGGTGAACACTTTCCACCGGCTGGCGCCCATATCCCGGGAAGCCTCCTCCATGGAGGGGTCAATGTTCTTCAGCAGCCCCTTCATCATCATGTAGCACACCGGGAAGAAGGTCAGCGTCTGCACCACCACGATGCCCCAGTAGCCGTAGATATTGTTGTCATAGATGCCCAGGGCAAACCGGGTGATCAGGCCCGCCCGGCCGAACAGCATGATCATGGACAGGGAGAGCACGAAGGGCGGAGAGACCACCGGCAGCATGGACACCACCTTGAACAGGCCGCCCACCGCTTTCCGCATCTTCACATACACTTCCACATAGGCGAACAGCAGCCCGATCAGGGTGGACAGAATGCCCACCACAAAGCCCACCTTCAGCGTGTTGGTGATCGCCGTGCGGAAATTTCTCATCTGGAAAATCCGCGTGAAGGTATCGAAGGAAAGCCCCTTCGAGCCGTACATGCTGTCTACCAGCAGGATCGCCAGGGGATACAGGATGAACAGGGTCAGAAAGGCGATCAGCAGGACAATCGTGGTCATCATGATCGGATCCGCCATCAGCTTCTTCCGGTCCAGCGACGCGCTTTGTCTTTGGGCCATGCTCCCCCTCCTCTCTTTCTCGCTTCATGAATGATTTCAGGGAAAATCCCCGCCCCGTCGGGGGCGGGGATCATCGATCCGTCAGGAATTATTCAGTCTTGAACCGGTCGTCGGCAGCCGCGCCCAGCGCGTTCATCACGTCTTCGACGTACTGAGCGGTGTTCGCCGCGGCATCCGCGAAATCATACTTGTCCCACACCAGGCTGGGATCGAGGCCGAACTGAGCGGCTTCCTTGGGCTGCTCCACGTTGTCGATCACCAGGAACTGATAGGAACCCGTGCCCGCGGCCAGACCCACGCACTCGGGAGACAGCGCGTATTCCACAAACAGCTTCGCGGCGTTGGGATGCTTCGCGCCCTTGAAGATCGCCACCGGCCCGATTTCGCAGGAGGTGCCGTCCTCGGGGATGATCAGCTGGATGTTCTCATAGCCGTTATCCACGATCTGGGTGATTCCGTCATGCAGGAAGCCGATACCGATCACGCACTCGCCCGTGCCCACGTTCTTGGAGGGACCGGAGCCGGACTTGGTATACACCTGGATGTTCTTGTCCAGGTCCACCAGGTACTGGACGCCCGCGTCATGGCCCTTCATCTGCAGCATGGTGTTCACCACCAGCTTGGCGGTGCCGGCGGTGTTGTAGTTGGACAGCCAGATCAGGCCCTTGTATTCGGGCTTGAGCAGATCGTCCCAGGTCTTCGGCGCTTCCAGATTCAGCCGGGTCAGCTCATCGGTGTTGACCATGAATCCGAGAATGCCGGTGTAGATGCCGTACCAGTAGCCGTTGGGATCCTTGTAGATATCCTTGGTCAGGTGAGAGGCGTTCACCGGAACATAGCTGTTGTCCAGCAGGCCCTTCGCCGCGGCAGTGTCATAGGGGTTATTGGTGCCGCCGAACCAGACATCGGCGGAAGGATTGCCGTTCTCTTCCTCGATCTTGGTGGGCACTTCGCCGGTGGACAGCCGCTGGAACTCCGTCTTGATGCCGTAGAGCTTCTCAAAGTTCTGGCACGCGGCGGCCAGGTACGGCTCCTCGCAGGATCCGTAGACCACCAGGGCGCCTTCCGCCTTGGCGGCGTCCACCAGATCGGCGGGAACCTCCGCCAGCGCGGCGGCGCAGGACAGCAGCATGGCCAGAGCCAGCAGCACAGCAAACAGTTTCTTCATAAAAGCAAACCTCCTTTATATTTCCTCTCGCCGCGTTCCCCGCGGCGGAAAGTACACCGGAACAGCCGGAACCCCGGTTCATTATTTATATCCGTTTCAACTGCGTTTATGATAACATGCTCCCACGCCTCTGTCAAGAAAAACCGAAAACGGTACCGGCCTTTGCGGACGCGGACCGCCCGGAAAAACAGGCGGACCGCCGGAATGCTCCGGCGATCCTCTCCGTACCGTAGGGACGCGCAGAAGGCGCGGTTTTATTTATCAAACCAGCGGCCCAGGTTGAATTTCCGGACCAGCCAGATGACCAGGCAGGCCCCGATCACGGATACGATGATTTCCCCGATCGTCCCTCTCGGTCCCAGACCGATCAGCCGGAACGCAAAGGATCCGACCACGCCTCCGATCCAGCCGACAATCACGTTTGCCAGCCATCCGTTCGGCGTTCCGTCCTTCATGATCCGGCTGCCGAGATATCCCGCCAGCGTCCACAGCGCAATCCGAACAAGCCAGCTCCAGAGCATAGCCTCTGCCTCCTTTGATTCCCGTTACATCTTTTCATTGACGATTTTCTGCAGCTCTTCCATGAAGGTCGCGACATCGGTAAACTTCCGGTAGACCGCCGCAAACCGCACATAGGCCACGTCGTTCAGCTTTTTCAGTTCCGCCATGACCATGTCGCCCAGCTTTTCGGAGGACACTTCCCCGTCCATGGACGCGTAGGCCCGCTGCTCGACCCGGGCCACGATCTCGTCAATCTGCTGCATGCTGACCGGCAGCTTATCGCAGGCATGCAGGATACCCGCCTTGATTTTCTGGCTGTCAAAGGCCTCCCGCCGGCCGTCCCGCTTCACGACGAAGAGCGGGCTCAGCTCCACCTTCTCATAGGTGGTGAATCTTCTGCCGCAGTTGATGCATTCCCGCCGTCTGCGGATGCTGTTTCCGTCGTCCGTAGGACGAGAATCGATCACCTTGCTGTCCACGCAGCTGCAAAACTGGCATTTCATTCAGTCCGTCCTCCTTACAGCGCGCCCAGCTCTTTGAACAGTTCCCGGTTCGCCTGATACAGCTTCCGGTAAACCTGATACACCGCCGCGTATTTCGGAACGTTTTCCTGAATCGGATTCTGGGGCGGATTGACCCTGATCATCTGATGGCAGGCCTCCCGTACGCTGCCGTACAGGCCGGCGCCGACGCTGGCCAGAATGGCGACGCCCAGCGCGGGGCCTTCGGTGTTCACCGTCGTCGCAACCGGACATTGCATCACATCCGCCAGCATCTGCCGCCACAGGGGGCTCTTTCCGCCGCCGCCGCAGGCCAGCATGGTCTCCGGCGCCACGCCCATCTCCGCGAGCACGCTCAGGCAGTCCTTCAGGCTGTAGGTTACGCCTTCCATAACCGCCCGCAGCAGATCCCGCCGCTGATGCATCGCGCTCAGGCCGATGAACATGCCGCGGCAGTCGCTGTCCAGATGGGGCGTCCGCTCGCCCATCAGATAGGGCGCGTAAAGCAGCTTATTGGCGCCGATGGGGCTTTGGGCCGCCTCCTGATTCGTCAGCTCATAAACATCCACGCCCATCGCGGCCGCCGTAATGCTTTCGGCGCCGCAGAACTGGTCGCGGAACCATTTCAGGCTCAGGCCGGCGGCCTGGGTTACGCCCATCACATGCCACGCGCCGGGCACCGCGCAGCAGAAGGTATGCACCCGGCCCTTCGGATCGATCGCCAGCTTGTCCGTATGGGCAAAAACCACGCCGCTGGTCCCGATGGTGGTGAAGACCTTTCCGTCTTCCACAACGCCGGTTCCCACCGCGGCAGCCGCGTTGTCTCCCGCGCCGCCCACGACCAGGGTCTTCTCGCTCAGGCCGGTCAGCCCCGCGGCGGCCGCGGATATGTGACCGGTGACCTCGCAGCTCTCATAAACCTTCGGCAGCAGGGCGGGATCGATGTCCAGAATTCCCAGCAGCTCCGTGCTCCAGCAGCGGTTCGGCACATCCAGCATCTGCATGCCGCTGGCATCCGACACCTCGGTGGCATAGTCGCCCGTCAGCATGAAGCGCACATAGTCCTTGGGCAGCAGGATATGCCTGCAGCGGGCGTAATTCTCCGGTTCATGATTCCGCACCCAGATCAGCTTGCTCAGGGTAAAGCCGGTCAGCGCCGGGTTCGCCGTAATCCGGATCAGATTGTCATACCCGACCTTTTCCGTGATTTCCTCGCATTCCTTCGCGGTTCTCTGATCGCACCAGATAATGGAGGGACGGATGACCTCGTTCCGCTCATCCAGCATCACCAGGCCGTGCATCTGGCCGCTGATCCCCATGGAAACAACATCTTCGCCGGAAACGCCGCTTTTCTCCAGCACGGTATGAATCGTGCTGACCGCCGCGTTGTACCAGTCCGCCGGGTTCTGCTCCGCCCAGCCGTTCTGCGGCTGATACATCGGATATTCCACGGTCGCGGAGGCAATGCCCTTCCCGTTCTGATCAAACAAAACCGTCTTGGTACCGGAGGTTCCCAGATCAATGCCCAATACGTATTTCATGATGAAATTCTCCTTTGATCCACAAAATATAGGGGTTTTCGATCACTTTATTATAGAATTGTGTTCCTTCCCTGTCAACCTTAATTATGATCCCTTTCGGCGTTGGGTATGTTCCCTTTTATTCCTCCCCGGCAGCCTTCCGGATCAGCACGCCTTTCCGGAGCAGCTTCTGTTCCAGCTCCTCCCGGTCTCCGTGAAACACGATCCCCTGCCATCCGCAGCCGATGGCCGCCGCCACGTTGGGCGGGGCATCATCAATAAAAACGCATTCCTCCGGCTTCAGGGAAAACCGTTCCGTAAACAGCCGGTAGATTTCCGGGTTCGGCTTCACCACGTGCACATCGCAGGAAATCAGCGTGCCGTCGAACAGCCCGCTGACGGGAAAACGGGGCCAGTAGCGGTGCTGCGCCATGCTGGCGTTGGACAGAAGATACAGCTTGTATCCGGAAGACTTCAGCTCCCCGGCCAGCTCCTCCATTCCGGGAATCATCTCCCGCTCATCCGCCCAGTGCCACAGAAGGCGCTTCATCTTCTCCCGCAGCGCGCCGGGAATCCGAGGCAGAATCGCGGCTTCCGCCGTTTCCTCCGTCATGATTCCCAGATCCATCATCGCCCATTCGGCGGATACAAACAGCTCCCGCATCAGCAGCTGCCGGTCCGCAGGATCCGTCACGCCTTCCCGATCCAGAAAACGCCCCGGATCAAACCGGATCAGCACCTGCCCCATATCAAACACAATATTCCGAATCATGTCTCCACCTCTGTTTCCGTCTGTGACGGCCCCGCCTGCCCGGCTCGTTCCCGGTCTTTTCCGGAGGCCTGCCTCATTGTATCGGATTGCGGCTTCTTTTACAAGAACCGCCGCGAACCGCCAAGCGGCATGCTCCGGAAATCAATGCCGAAAGTTCCCGCGCAAAAAGGGCCGGGAAGCCCGGATCCGCTCCGATACTTCCCGGCCCTCCGAAAGGGGTCGATGGAATCTTACTTGTTATTGAAGGTGTCGCACAGCGCCTGCCAGGCGGGCATGCCGGCTTCGATCAGCTCCGCGGGGGTGGATCCGCCCAGGGACCACAGCAGGCTGTTGCCCAGCACGTCGTTCTGCGTGCCCAGATACAGGGTCTTGTTGACGCGGGCATGCTCCGGCTCACGCAGCATGGCGTAGGTCTCATCCACGGCGCGCTCGTCGGTGTAGTTGTACTTATTGCCGATCCAGTTGCCTTCCGTTTCCACACCGGGGGTATCGTTGGTCCACAGGTCATACAGGAAGGTCAGCTTCGCGACGGTCTCCTCGTCGTAGCAGGCGGGGATCAGGGTGATGTTGTCGCTGACGACGGTGATGTAGGTATCGCCTTCGTTCGGCACGGGGAAGGCCACGCAGCCCCACTCGTCCTTCATGTCAGCCATTTCGGAGTTGTCGTTGAATCCGCCGTAGGTCTGATACATATAGAATCCGCAGTAGCCCTGCTTCCAGGCATCCTTGTACCAGTCCCAGTTGGCGCCTTCGGGAGTGGGCGCCCAGTACTTGGCCTGCAGATCCTTGCCCCAGCTCAGCGCGCTGATGGTGGCGTCGCTGTTCATGGTGGGCTGCAGCTTGCCGTCCGCATCGAAATCGAAGAAGCTGCCGCCGTTGGAGAACACCGCGCAGACATACATATCGTCGCCGGAGCCCAGGATTCCGTAGATATCATTCACGCCGTCGTTGTCCGTATCACGGGTGATGGTCTTCAGCATCTCTTCGAAAGCGGCCCAGGTCCACTTTCCTTCCTTCTGGAGATCATAGATGGTGTTCCAGTCGATACCCGCTTCCTGCAGAACCCGCTTGTTGAAGTACAGGCAGCCGCGGGGCTCGGAGTTGCCGGAATACAGGCCGTAGATCTTGCCGCCGATGGTCATGAAATCGCGCTCGGCAGAGTTCCACTTGGCGCTCTGCAGATCCACATACTTGTCGCTCACGGGGGCGACGACGCCGCCGGATACCAGGGAGGCCACGCTGCCGGGCTCGATGATGTAGAGCCGCAGGCTGCCGTCGGGGCTGGTGGTGAAGTTGGTCATCTGGGTCGCGTTGCTGCCCCAGTCGCCATCCTGCTTCTGGCTCAGATTCACATTGTAGGTCGCGTTGATCCAGTCACGGTAGTCATACTGGAGCTGCTCTTCTTCGGTGGGATCGGTCTTCCGGGCGCCTTCACCGGACCAGTAGTCATAAATGGTGACGTCCGCGCCGCCAAAGTCGATGCCTTCGACAACGGCCGGATAGCCTTCGGGAGCCTCAGCCAGCGCGCCGCAGCATACCAGCAGCATCATCGCGGCCAATACCAGTGCAAGAACCTTCTTCATGATGGAATACCCTCCTTAATTATATATTGCCTGCGGAATGAACGCCTCATCCCGCAAATGCACCCTGTAAAACAGCTGCGCCTATCATAGCACATTCCGGGCGGATTGGCAAGAATCTGTTATTCCTTCGAGCCGGACATGGCCAGGCTTTCCACGAAGGTCCGCTGGGTAAACAGATACAGAATCACCAGCGGAATGGCGCAGATCAGCACGGCGATGGAAATCAGCTGCTGCTGACGCCCGTTGGGAACCACCACGGCCACGCTGCTGTCCGCGGAGAAATACCGGGACATTTTCGTCACCATGGAAGCCATCTGGTTGGAATAGGTCGAGATCGAGGTGATGGGCAGGAACAGGCGGGTATAGAAGATATCCGTCCACTGCCACACAAAGCTGAACAGGAAGCAGCTGGCGATCGTGGGCAGCGCGTCCGGCAGCATGATTTTGACAAAGGTATGCAGCGTGCCGCAGCCGTCCACATACGCCGCCTCCTCCAGGCTGGTGGGAATGCCCTGGAAATACTGACGCATGATATAGATATACAGGCCGTTCTTCAGACCCATACAGGTCAGCGCCATGATCGCGTAGGCGGAAACGTTGGCCCGCAGGTTCAGGGCGGAGCCGGTCAGCAGCTGGATCAGTCCGACGCCCGTTCCATCCACCACGCTGAGCAGCCGCTGGCCGAAGTTCAGTCCCTCCGCGTTGACGCCGAACAGCGTGAAGATCTTCAGGATATCGAAATTCGCGAAGTTCATATACAGCGCGGACTGAATGGTCTGCGGCGGAATGATGATCACCGCGATCACGCAGGCAAACCAGAACTTTTTCCCCCGGAAATTGTAGCGGGCAAAGCCGTAAGCCACCAGGGTCGTGGAGATGATGGTCAGCGCGGAGATCAGCACCGAGACCCACAGGGTATTCAGCAGGGCGTTAAAGTGCCAGTTCCCGCCGATGGCCTTCAGATCGGTCAGTTCCGCCACGATGCGGTAATTATCCAGCGTCACGTTCCGGGGCAGCAGGATGATGGTGGAATCGTACAGATCCTTCTCCTGCATCAGGCTCATGGAAAAGCGGGTCAGCAGCGGCTGGATAATCATAAAGCACAGGCCGAACATCAGCAGTCCGCGGATCACGGAGATGGCAATCTGGCCGAGGCGCTTTTTCAGCAGATATCCCCCGCTGCGCCTGTTCCGATCCCAGAAGTTCTTGTTTTCACCGACGAAAACCGTATTGTTCTTGCTCATTGTGCTGATTTCACCGCCTTTGTGATGATGAAGGAGCTGAGCACGATAAACACAAGGGCTACGCCGAAGTAAATCCAGCTCATGGCTGAAGATACGCCGAATTTAAAGTCCTTGTACATCACTTCCGTGATCCGTTCCATCACCCGGTTGTCGTTCTTCATGAAGAAGTCCACGATCGTATAAATGCAGTTTACCAGCAGCAGCGGGCTGACCATGGGGAAGGTGATCTTCCAGAAGGATTCCCAGGCCGTACAGCCTTCCACGTCCGCCGCTTCGTAAAGCGAGGGAGAAATGGCCTGCAGACCCGTCAGGAAGATAATGATCTGAATGCCGCTGGCCATGACGATGTCATAGATGGCATCGATCATCTGAAACACCACGTCGAACACGCCGCTTCCCACGCCCGATACGGAAAGCAGATTCTGCAGGGATGCGGAGATATTGACTCCCGCGGCGCCCTCCACGGATTCCGCGACCCCCGCCATCATGTCGTAGAATTCATTCTGGCTTTCAATCCCGGGCAGAACGCCGGAGGACAGAATCACCGGCAGAAAGAAGATCGCCCGCGCCAGCGTCCGGCCCTTGAAATCCTGGTTCAGAATGACGGCGATCACAAAACTCAGCACCAGCGTGGCAATGGTATTGATCACCATCCGGCCGATTTCATCCGTGATGTACTGATTGAAATAGGGATCCACCGCCATCGCGGTATGATAGTTGTCCAGGCCGATCCAGGTCATCTGGTATCCCTGTCCGGGAACGATCCTGACATCGCTCAGGGACATGATCAGAGACTGGATCATCGGTCTGGCCATGAACAGGATGAAACCGATGATAAAGGGAAGAATAAACAGGTATCCGGTTCTCGCCCGGCGCTGCTGCATCGTAACCGGCTTCCGTCCGCCGCTCATGTTCCGCTCCCCCTTTCCACCCGATAATCCCGGGCCGGCGCAACCGCGTTTCCGATCCGGTAATCCGTGCTTCCGTAGTTCACATACACCTGGGTTCCGTCCTCGTAGGTGGTACGGTATACTTCCTCCGCCAGCTTTTCATGGGCCGTGATTCTCTGACTGTTCAGCCCCTTCATTTCCTGCTGATACCGCAGGATCATGCCGATCACCTGATCCTTCCAGTAGGAATAGCCGGAAGAGGTGTAGCAGCTGTAATTGGAGTCCTTCAGCACCCGGGTGTCCTCCGCCATGAAGGTGAAGTTCAGCCCGGCGCCGTATTCGGCGCATTCCAGCAGCATGGTCTGATAGTCGCCGGAAAGATTGATCGCCTCTCCGGTATAATCCTTCATGCCGTGCAGGGCGATCTGATAGAAGGGAATCCGCTCATCGATGATCGCGTAGGCCTGCCCCGTCAGGTTCATATCGGTGATCAGATCGGCGTAGGGCACAGCGTAATCATTGCCTTCCTTGATCGAGATCTTCTGTCCCGCCTCCGCAGCCTCGTGCAGGACGTCAATATTCATCGCCTTGACCTGCTCCCGGGTGATCAGATCCCGGGGATAATAGTCCGCGCTCAGCAGGTTTCCGATATCCCGGAAGGCGACTCCCGCCGCATTCCGTTCCTTCAGGCCCGCAATCAGCGTATGCGCGTTCTTCCGGGCGTAACCTGGCCGCACCAGATAGTAGTCGTCCAGCCAGTCGGCGATTCCGTAGGTCACGATATCGTAGGGATACAGATGCACCTGCTCCCGGGTGGCATAGCGCGCCGCGTCCCGGAAGGACAGGAACCCGTCGAAGATGCCGCTGTGATAGGCGAAGCAGGTAATGCCGTCCAGATAAAGCGTCACGCCCCGGCCGGCCGCTTCCGCCACCAGCTGGTTCAGTCCGCTGTCTCCACCCAGCTCGCCCAGCGTATGAACGCCCGTCAGTACCTTCTGCCGTACGCCCCCGTTCATCCAGCCCGTCATGCGGATGTTCAGGTTCACAACCTCCCGGTCCGACAGCTCATCCAGAATCTGCCGGGCCTGACCGAAGGTGGTGGTGGCCACCACGCTGTCGACCGGAACGCCGAATCTGACCACTTTCTTGTTGATCGCGCCGATCAGCTCCACGTTCACCGGCACGTCGTCCGATGCCCTGGCTTCCTTCATCTCCGGGCTGGACTCCCGGAGATAATCGCCATACGCGCCGGCCAGCATGGCATAATCCCCGCTGTCGACGAAACGGTACCGCTGGCGGATGGTATCCTCCGGGATCTTCTTTTCATAGACGTACACCAGCTGGGCCGTCTTGTTGGATACGTTATACTGCTCCGCGTGCAGCACGTTGTAGCGCGCATACACCGTATTGTAGCTGTTGTAGCGGCCGGAGATATCCGCGTTTACGCCCGCGTAGGAGCTGGCTCCCTCCATAATGCAGATGAAACCCGCCTGATCCTTCACCGCGCCGAACACCGGGAAAGCGTTCTCCGTCTCGCTGACGGCTTCCTTGCGCTGCACGCCGTAATCCCAGCCGTACAGGTTTGCGTAATACGTGCTCTGGCTCAGTTTTCCGTTATTATAGCGGATGAGCGCCCCGCCGCCTTCCGGCAGCAGCAGATAACCTTCGTCCGCCGTGCCGCCCGCCCCGAACATGGGCAGCGGGCTGACATAGGTGATGGGATATTCCGCCCGGTAGCGAATCGCGCTGTATGGAATCTCCACCACCAGATCCTTCCCGTCCAGCCGGTAGATCATGCTGACGTTGAAGACCGGACCGTTCTGGCCGCCGCCGCCGGCTACCAGCTGCATGTCCGTCTCATAATCCTCCTGCGTATAGCCGGCCTCCGCGAAATAGCCTTCGATCTTTTCTTTATTGGAGGTGCTGGTTTCCGCCTTCAGGATATACAGGGCCTGCTCCGTTATGGAGGGATAGGAGGCGATGAGCTCTTCCTTATTGTCCTTCTTGTCCAGCTTGTCCGGCTCCACCAGGGTATAGTTGGAGGCCAGTTTTTTCTTGGTGGCCTTGCTCATCTTGTCCGTAAACTCGGTATACCGTTCCTTTGTGATGGCGGAGGGGATCAGATAGACCCGTTCAATCTGTCCCACGGCATAGTCCACCCGGATGGAATTGTCCTCCTGCTTCTGAACCGAATAGCTTCCGTTCTGGACCGAGTAGGTATAGTTGTTCATCCCGACTTCGCCGCCGGAAGTGGTATAGGTCACGATCAGGGTGGAGGACAGCGTATCCTTGTTCAGGCTCAGCGCGATGGGATCGCTGGCCGCGTCCTCCGGATTGGAGCGCCATACCGTTCCGGTTTTCTTCTCCGTCACGGTGAACTGCGTGGTTTTCGGATCCAGGGCAAACAGCAGGCTGTCGTTCTCCATCGTCAGCTCCGCTCCGTCGCCCTCATAATAGCCGATGACCGGCGGATCGATCTCTTCGGTTTCCTGTTGTCCGTACAGCGGAATTCCCACAAAGATCACCAGGGCCGCCAGCAGCGCCGCCGCAATGATCCAGGGAATCAGCCGCCGGATCAGGGATTTCCTTCTCATGCTCTCTCTGCCCTCCTTAATTCAGCCGGAAAACAATTTCCCGGTACATGCTGATGAAATAGCTCAGCGCATCGCTCAGGAGGCTGAAGAACACCAGCAGAAGGAAGATGATCACGCAGGCGCCGACCACCGTCACAATCAGGAAGATGAAGGTCTTCCCGGGACCGTAATCGTGCACCTCCATCAGGCCGACAAA
>JAGCBO010000081.1 GCA_017652125.1 Clostridia bacterium
CTATGGTGACGAATGGTATTCATGGTATCCGAATGACGATTGGTTCTGTGCAAATGGGGAGGTGAGGAAATGAATAAAAAACAGCCATTTTTCAGCGTAATCGTACCGGCCCACAATTGCGCGGAATACATGCGGACGGGGCTGAGTTCAATCAAAAAGCAGGATTTTACTGATTATGAGCTGATCATCGTCTGCGACAGCTGCACGGATGATACGCCAAAGATCGCGATCGGATACGCGGACAAAACGGTTATAACAGATTACGGACGGGCCGGGATGGCGCGGAACGATGGCCTGGACCAGGCGGAGGGCGAATGGGTCCTTTTCATGGATGACGATGATTGGTATCTGCCGGGGGCGTTCCAGGCGATCGCGGACGTACTGCGGGAACGACAGGACATCGACATCCTGGCGTATGGCTTTGAATGGAAAGGGCGAGGGGTCGCCATGCAAAGCCCGAAAAGAATCTATCCGGCGATTTGGAACAAAGCCTGGCGGAGGGAGTTTATTGGGGGCGAACGTTTCCCGGATTGGATCCACACGGACGACCTGGGATTTGCGCGGAGGATGCATCCGCGGGCGCGGTTCGGGTTTTTGAGTGTGCCGCTGTACCATTATGAATTCATGCGTCCGGGAAGCGTCAGCGACAGGATCCGCGCTGGCGAGTATGACAACAGCCAGTTCCCAGAAGACATCAGGACCGCAGCGGAATCATATGAGCGCTGGCTGAAGGAGAGGGATTTCAACGAATGAGATATTTGCCTTGCTGGAAACAGATCGGGATCAGCCAGGACCGGTATCGGGAGCTGCTGCACTTTTGCCGGCAATATCCGGAATGGAAGACTGAAGCAAACAGCCTGGTGGGGATCCGGGCGATCAAAGCGGACGGACAGCCGCACGGGAGCGGAAAGTCGGATCCGGTCGCGATGGCAGCGGAGAAGCGGGAGAAACTGATCGAAAAGATCACGATCGTGGACGAATGCGCCAGAGCGATTGACAACGGAGCCTGGTATGCGTCCATCATACAAAACGTTTGTATCGGTCGGTCTTACGAACAGATGGACCGGGCGCTAATGCCTACCAGCGACAAGAATGCTTACTTCAAAAAGCGGCGGGAATTCTTTGACCTGCTGGACAAGAAGAAGGGAAATTGATTTTCATACTCCAAGGGGAACGTTTTCGTGCTATTGTACTAATGTCGGATTGTGGCTTTAGTCCAGGGTCCAGACGCAGGCGGCACGAAGCGCACGGGCCGCCGCACTTATTGTTCACAATTCGGAGGGCGTGCTGGTGTGCTTCCTTCCAGCCGCGGGCGGTTCATCCATAGATAGGCAGAGGCCGGATCTGATGAGCCATTAACAGGTCAGAGGAAGTTGAATCTTTTTATACATCCTGGACGTGGAGGAAATGCCGGACGGCGTTCGCGAAATCAAAAGGGAATCTTTGCGAGCGCTGCCTGAAGCGCGGGATCATCCAGCCAGGAGCGAAGGACAGGCCGCTGGAAGTACATCACAAGGTACCGCTAACAGCGGAGAACCTGC
>JAGCBO010000082.1 GCA_017652125.1 Clostridia bacterium
GAAAAACCTGCCCTATAATAGGACACAATGACGGACGAAATCACAGAAAAGGATGAAAAACGATGAATGATGAAAAACGCGTCTGGTGGAAGGAAGCGGTGGTTTATCAGATCTATCCCAGGAGCTTTGCGGATTCCAACGGGGACGGAATCGGCGATCTGAACGGGATCACGGCGCATCTGGATTACCTGAAGGAGCTGGGGGTGGATGTGATCTGGGTTTCCCCGGTCTACGCCTCCCCGAATCACGATAACGGATATGATATTTCGGATTACCGGGCGATCATGAAGGAGTTCGGCACCATGGCGGATTTTGACCGCATGCTGGAAGGGATTCACGCCCGGGGCATGAAGCTGGTCATGGATCTGGTGGCCAATCATTCCTCCGATGAGCATGCCTGGTTTGTGGAAAGCCGGAAAGGAAAGGATAATCCCTACCGGGATTACTATATCTGGCAGGACGGGAAGGGGGACGGGCCGCCCAACAACTGGGGCTCCTGTTTTTCCGGTTCCGCCTGGGAGAAGGATGAGGCCAGCGGCCAGTATTATCTGCACCTGTTCACGAAGGAGCAGCCCGATCTGAACTGGGCCAATCCGAAGGTCCGGGAAGGCGTGTATGAGATGATGCGCTGGTGGTGCGACAAGGGTGTGGACGGCTGGCGCATGGACGTGATCGGCATGATCGGCAAGGAGAACTACGAGGACGGGCCGGTGGCTCCCGGCGCTCTTTACGGAAGCTTTGAGCGCTCCTGCCAGCATACGGAGACCACCCACCGCTACCTGCGGGAGATGCGCCGGGAGGTGCTGGACCGGTATGATCTGCTGACGGTGGGCGAGGCCGGCGGCACGGTGGACAGCGCTGTCACCTACGCGAACGAGGACGGATCGGAGCTGGATATGATCTTCTCCTTTGAGCATAACGACGGCCTGAACGACGGGACGCCGCTGGGCAAATGGAGCGATCACGGCGCGCCGCTGAAGGATGTCCGGGCGGCCTTCAACCGCTGGCAGACCGCGCTGCAGGGGAAGGCCTGGAACACGGTCTATCTGGGAAACCATGACCAGCCCCGCCAGGTGAGCCGCTACGGAAACGACAGCGAGCTTTTCCGGACGGTCAGCGCGAAGATGCTGGCGACCATGATCCACATGATGCGGGGTACGCCCTATATCTATCAGGGCGAGGAGCTGGGCATGACCAACGCCTATTTCACCCGCCTGGATCAGTATCAGGACGTGGAGGTGCATAACGCCTGGCGGCAGTGGGTGCTGTCCGGGCTGGTGGACGGGCAGGACATGATGCGCTATTTCGCGCGGATTGCCCGGGATAACGCCCGGACGCCCATGCAGTGGGACGACTCGCCCAACGCCGGCTTTACGACCGGAACCCCCTGGCTGCCGGTCACGGGGAATTATCCCCGGATCAACGCGGCGGATCAGACGCGCGATCCGGACAGCGTCTATCACTACTACCGCCGGCTGATTGCGCTCCGGCACCGGTATGACGTGATTGTCTACGGAGCCTTTGTGCCGCTGCTGGAGGAGGAGCCGAACGTCTATGCCTACGCCCGGATCCTGGAGGATCAGCGGCTGACGGTGCTGCTGAACTGGACGGATCATACGGTGACCTGTCCGCTGAATCCGGAGGAGCTGGGAGAGGAACTGATCTCCAATTATCCCACGCATCAGGCCGGAAAGCTGCAGCCCTATGAAGCCAGGGTATTTCTTTGCTGAGAAGCCGGAAGGAGAAAAAAGATGAAGTTTACCAACGGGTACTGGATGACGAAGCCGGAATTCCGGATGGATTTTGCCGCGCAGTGCGTCCGCGCCGAAAAGGCGGCGGGCGGCCTGCGGCTGCTGGTTGCCTGCAGGCCGCAGCGGAACCGCGGGGATGTGCTGAATATCGCGGCGTTCCGGGTGACGCTGACCGCGCCCCGCCGGAATATCATCCGCGTGGAGCTGACCCATTTCGCCGGAGAACGGGACAACGCGCCGCGGTTTGAAACCATGGAGGAGGCGTTCGAGCCGGAGGTGGAGATCACCCCCGCCTGCGCTTCCCTGCGGAGCGGAGACCTGACCGCCCGGGCGGTGATCCGGGAGGGCGTCTGGCAGCTGGACTTCCTGGACCCGGAGGGAAAGAAGGTGACCTCCACCGGCTACCACGGAATGAGCCGGGCCCTGCTGGAGGAGGACGGCCCCAGCTCGATTCAGCCCCATGGCAAAAGCTATATGATCGATTCCCTGGATCTGGCGGTCGGCGAGACGGTTTACGGTCTGGGTGAACGCTTTACCGCCTATGTCAAGAACGGCCAGCGGGTGGATATGTGGAACGCGGACGGGGGAACCGCCAGCGAGCTGGCCTATAAAAACATACCCTTTTATATGACCAACCGGGGCTACGGGGTTTTTGTGGAGGACACCGCGGACGTTTCCTTTGAGGTGGCCAGCGAAAAGGTGGAGCGCGTGCAGTTCTCCGTGCCGGGGGAACGGCTGACCTATGACGTCATCTACGGCGGGACGCCGAAGGAAACCGTGAATCTGTATACGGCGCTGACCGGCCGCCCGGCCCTGCTGCCGGCCTGGAGCTTCGGCCTGTGGCTGTCCACCTCGTTTACGACCAGCTATGATGAGAAAACGGTCGCCTCCATGATCGACGGCATGGCGGAGCGGCAGATTCCCCTGAGCGTGTTCCATTTTGACTGCTACTGGATGAAGGCCTTCAACTGGTGCGACTTCACCTGGGATCCGGATGTGTTCCCGGATCCGAAGGGCATGCTGGAGCGTTATCATCAGCGGGGGCTGAAACTGTGCTGCTGGATCAATCCCTATATTGCCCAGGCCTCCCCCCTGTTTGAGGAGGGGATGGAGCGGGGCTTCCTGCTGAAGAAGACCGACGGATCCGTCTGGCAGACCGATCAGTGGGTGGCCGGCATGGGCATTCTGGATGTGACGAACCCGGCGGCCCGGGACTGGTACTGTGAAAAGCTGAAGGTGATCCTGGACCAGGGCGTGGACTGCCTGAAGACCGACTTCGGAGAGCGGATCCCCGTGCGGGATGTGGCGTATTTTGACGGCTCGGATCCTCTGCGGATGCATAATTACTACACCTTCCTGTACAACCGGATGGTGTTCGATCTGCTGAAGCGGGAAAAGGGCGAGGGGCAGGCCATCCTCTTTGCCCGGAGCGCCACGGCCGGCGGTCAGCAGTTCCCGGTGCACTGGGGCGGAGACAACAGCGCCTCCTACGTCTCCATGGCTGAGACGCTGCGGGCCGGCCTCAGCATGAGTCACAGCGGCTTCGGCTACTGGAGCCATGATATTTCCGGCTTTGAGCAGACCGCGCCGGCGGATGTCTATAAGCGCTGGGCGGCCTTCGGGCTTCTGTCCAGCCACAGCCGGCTTCACGGCTCCACCAGTTACCGGGTGCCGTGGCTCTTTGATGAGGAAAGCGTGACGGTGGTCCGGGAGTTCACCCGCCTGAAATGCCGGCTGATGCCCTATCTGTACCGGATGGCGATGGAAGCCCATGAGAAGGGGACGCCCATGATGCGGCCCATGATGATGGAATTCCCGGAGGATCCGGCCTGCGAATATCTGGACCGTCAGTATATGCTGGGCGACCGGCTGCTGGTGGCTCCGATCTTCCGGGAGGACGGAGAAGTGACCTATTATCTGCCGGCGGGAGACTGGTTCAGCCTGCTGACCGGGGAGCGGGTTACCGGCGGCTGCTGGCGCACGGAAAAGCACGGGTTCCTTTCCCTGCCGCTGATGGTCCGGGCCGGAACGGTGCTGCCCATGGGCGCCTGCGAAACCCGGACGGATTATGATTACGCCCGGGGCGTGGAGTTCCGGGCCTACGGCCTGAAGGATGGGGAAAGCTATACCCTGGAGATCCCCGGACCGGACGGAACGATGGACGCCGTCTATACCTTCATCGCACAGGGGGAGGAGATCCGGGTGGAAACGGAATCCGGCAAGCCCTTTTCCCTGACCCGGATGAACTGAGACCGGAAGATTGAATTTGCAAAACTGGACTTTCTGCGGTATACTGATAAGGGAGAAAAACCGAATCATTCATTTGGGAGGGCAGCCTATGAAAAAGTTCATTGCATTGTTCCTGGCGCTGGTTCTGGTGCTGACGATGGGTTCTTTCGCTTCGGCGGAGGAAAAGGTCGTGATCAGTCTGTACCGGTGTACCTATGATACCGAACATCCCGACGCGGCGCAGGCAAAGAAGGTGGAGGACGCGATCAACGCCTATATCGCCGATAAGATCAATGTGGAGATCCGCCTGAGCGATATCCTGCACGGGGAATATCCGGAAAAGGCCCGGATGGCGCTGGAGTATAAAGAAGTGAATCTGCTGTGGACCGCCGCCTGGCTCGCGACCATCGGGTGCAACGATCTGGTTCCGAAGAACGCGGTATACGATATTACCGATCTGCTTCCCGGCACGGCGCTGTATGCCTCCATGGAGGAGGGCCAGTGGGAAGCGACGCAGTACGGCGGCCGGAATTATTTCATTCCCGTCTACAAGGACAACGTGGAAGGCTATGACTTCATGTTCCGCAAGGAGCTGGTGGACAAGTACGGCTGGGACGTGACCACCGTCACGAAGCTGGAGGATCTGGAGCCCATGCTGGCGGAGGCCGCCGCGGACGATCTGAAATACCCCTTCCTGCTTCAGGCAACCGCCATGTTCTACCGCCTGATGATGGACCGGTTTGACTTCTTTACCGGCGACGCCAGCAGCAACTTTGTTGCGGTGGACCGGGAGAAGGGCGAAGTGGTCAACACCATTCAGACCGAGGAATACAGGAATTACTGCAAGCTGATGGGCCGCTGGGCGGAGGAAGGCTACATCTCCGAGGATGAAGCGAACCGCATGACCAACGACAATACCCCGAAGACGAAGGACTGGGCGGTTTCCTGGTGGACCGACACCCCCGTCAATATTGAGGCGAATACCCGCTACGGCCAGGAGATGGTGATGCAGCCGGCGACCAAGCGGTATTCCCACTCCACCTCCGCGCTGGGCAGCTGCTACGCGATTTCAGCCTCCAGCACAGAGGAGCAGGCCAAGGCCTGTATCGATTTCATGGGTCTTCTGTACACGGATAAATACCTGGCGGATCTTTACACCTTCGGAATTGAAGGACCCGATGAGGACTTCGAGTATACCCGGGAGGAAGGCCAGGAAATCGATCACGTGACGCAGCACAGCGAAAAGTATAATCATCAGATGTGGAACTCTGCTTCGGCGACGATTGTCAGCCCGAAGAACGATGAGCCGGACAACAAGGCGGAGCTGTACCGTCTCTTCAACGGCGGCGCGGAAACCTCCGTCGCCGCGGGCTTCCGGTTCGACAAGAGCCCGGTGGAGAGCAAATATGACGCCTGCCGCGAGGTGTTCGCGAATTACGGATTCCAGCTGGAAACCGGCGCGATCCCCGAGGACGCGGTGGAGGATTATATCGCGGAATATCAGGACATGCTGGATGCCGCCGGCTATCAGGATGTGCTGAAGGCCTTCAAAAAGCAGTTCAGCGACTGGCTGGAAGCCAGAAAATAAGGCTGAAACGGCATAAAGCCGAAACGGAAAAACCGGTCGGAACCCGCCGCATCGCGCTGCGGCGGGTCTTTTGGCGACAGGAGAGAAAGAATGGCGCTGACAGCATATTGTAAAAAATGCAGAAGAGAGGTGGATGCGGGCGAGCTCTGTCCCTTCTGCGGAACGCGGCTGGGCAAAACCGCGGCGCATGCGGCCTGGTGTGTGGAAAAGATCCCGGTCCGGGACTGGATGAGCTGGAACGCGGTGATGCGGGTGCTGCTGCCTTCGGCGCTGGCGGTGCTGCTGATCGTGCTGGCGGCGGAGGGCTTCAGCGGCGGGATGGAAGCGCTGGAGCGGCTGATCGGCGGCGGATTTCTGACCGTTCTGGGCATCCTGCTGGCCGCGGTACTGGCGATCGTGGGTCTTTTGCTGGTCATTCAGGGAAAGGAGCTGACGGATTATGTGGTGGACAGCCGGGGCGTTCATGAAACCCGGTATCTGCCGAATCCGACGCCCCTGAAGCTGCTGGCCCGGCTGAAGAGTCCCGCGCTGATGAACCGGGTGAACCCGGAGGCGGCCGTGCCCGTGCTGAAGCTGGAGGAGCGGCATCTTCCCTGGCGGGAAGCCGCCCGGGTGCAGCTGTGGCCGGAAAAGTGCATGATCCTGTTTTACGCTCCCGCCTGGTGGCTGCGCATTTCCGCGGTCTGCACGCCCCTGGTCTGGGAGGACGTCATGGGCCTGATCCGGGAGAAGCTGGGGAAAAAGAAGAGGATCCGGCTGCCCGCCAGCCTGGTCGCGCCGCCGGCTCCGCCGCGGAGAAAGACAAAGCCCATGGCGCCGCTGGTGCCGGAGGTGGAAGAGGCCATCGAGCAGCTGCGGATGGAGGAGCTGATGGAGCGGCCGCCGGTCCCCGCCGAAGCTCCGGAACAGGAGCGGCTGCCGGAGCCCGCGGAAAACTCCGAAGCGGGGAGCCGGATGCCGGAGGAATCCTAACCGGCTAAATTGCAAATATATGGAAAAGATTCGGACAAATCATAGACAAACCCTTCGCCGTTCTGCTATAATTTAACATGGTAAAGGCCTGAAGCAAAAACTTTTTCCCGCCGGCGGAGTTCCCTGAGCAGAAGGGCAGCCCGCGGGAGCTGCGTCTTTGTATCTTTTGCGTCCTGTTTTCGCCCGGGGAGGAGGGCGAAGAACAGGAGAAAGGTTTGTCCGCCGAAAGGGACGCGGAAAGGACGGAAGGAGGAAGACCTGTCCGCCGGGAGGACGGACAGGGGGACAGAAGGAGGAGAAAACATGAAGAGGAAGCTGTCGGTATGCTGGATTCTGTTGCTGGTGATCTGCTGCGTGATCACAGGGGCAACCGGGGATACCAATTACACTTACACCCCGACCATGAATAATGGGGAAGTCGTGCCGGGATCGCTAACGAATTATACGCACAATCACAATTTTATCCCCGGACGGGTGACGAAGGAACCGACCTGTACACAGACCGGCACGCAGGAGTATAACTGCAACTGCGGGGTAAGCGAAACCCGGACCCTGCCCGCGAAGGGCCACTCCTGGGGCGGCTGGACGGTGACGAAGGAAGCCACCTGCGGCCAGACGGGAACCCGGACCCGGAAGTGCTCGGTCTGCGGGCAGACGGAAACGGAAACCATCGCCAAAACCAATGACCATTCCTGGGGCGGCTGGACGGTGACAAAGGAAGCCACCTGCGCCCAGACGGGGACCCGGACGCGGCGGTGCTCGGTCTGCGGCCAGACGGAGACGGACACCATCGCCAAAACGGATCACTCCTGGGGCGCCTGGAAGACGCTGGAGGAAGCGACCTGTACCCACAAAGGCAAGCGGCAGCATCGCTGCGCGGTCTGCGGCGTCACGGAGACGAAGGAACTGAAAAAGAAGCCCCACGAAGCCGGCGAGTGGACGACGACGAAGGAGCCGACCTGTAAAAAGGCGGGTCAGCGGGAAGCCGCCTGCGTCCACTGCGGCACGAAGATGACGGAAAAGATTCCGAAAGTGAACCATGACTATGAAGCATGGGAGACCGTGAAGGAAGCGACGGATTTCAGCAAAGGCAAGAGACAGTCGGCCTGCCGGTTCTGCGGAAAGAAAAAGACGGAGGAGTTCTATCCGGAAGGCACCCTGGCGAAGGATCTGGAAAACGATCCCGCCGCGGTGAAGGAGCTGCAGAGCGTGCTGGGCAGCATGGGGCTCTATTCCGGCGCCCCTTCCGGTGACTTTGATAAGAAAACCGTGTCCGCCGTTAAAAAGCTGCAGAAGAACCTGAAGCATAAGCAGGACGGCGTCGGCTGGCCGGGCCTTCTGAAGCTGCTGGGGCTGCACGGCGGCCTGGGGGACGGAATTACGGACGACGTATCCGGCTATAAGCTGCAGCTGACGGTGGTGCAGACTTCCGCGAAGCAGAGCTATTACGCGGTGGGGGATCAGCTGGAATACAAGTGGACGCTGACCAACGCCTCCAAAAAGAACGACGCAAAAAACCTGAATGTGGCCTTCTTCAGCGGTCTGCTGCCGTCCAAAAAGACGGATCAGGTGATCGACCAACCCGGTACGCTGCCAAAGGGCGATTCCGTTTCCGGCACCTATACCTATACGGTGACGAAGAAGGACGCGCTGACCGGGAAGTTCACCTTCGGCTTCATCGCCCGGGGCAAGCTGGGCAGCAGCAATGTGGATTCCAACAAGGTCTGCTTTGTGAACGCGGCCAGCGCGGGCAAGGGAGGAACCGGCGGATGGACGCCGCCGGTCGAGGAGCTGCTGAGCATCTCCAAGAAGGTCATCAATACCCCGAAGAACGGGCTGTTCTTCCTCAAGGGGGAAACGATTCAGTTTGAAATCACGGTGAAGAACACCACCTCCAAAGATGTCAAGAATGTGATCCTGACGGACAAGCTGCTGGGCGAATGGAAAAAGACGATCGGCACGCTGGCCGGCGGTGATTCCAGAACCTATCAGGTGGACTACAAGGCTGCGGCCGCGGACGTCAATCAGGGCGAAGCGGTGAATACCGCCGTAGTCTCCTATACCGGCGCGGACGGAAAGACCCGCACCTCCAAGGCGACGGACAAGGCTCCGGTGGCGCAGGATACGGACGGCCTGTATATCTATAAGGTGGATATCGCCTCTCCCGCCAACGGTCTGTTCTATCTGCCGGACGAGGAGGTTACCTTTGAGATTACCATTGCCAATCCCACGAAGCGCGATTTTACCGAGCTGAAGATCTATGACTGGCTGTACAGCAAGAAGAAGGCCTGGAAGACCGAGTCGAAGCTGGAAGCCGGCAAGTTTGTATCCTATACGTTCAAGACGAAGGTGACGAAGCTGCAGGGCAAGCTGGGCAGCCTGACCAACATCGTCCGGGTAACCTATCGGGATCCCGAAAAGGCGGACCGTGTCGCTCTGTCCAATGAATGCAGGGTTCCCTGCGGGCTGGAGGGCCAGGATGGGGTCATCGTGACCAAGACGGTGATCAGCACGCCGGAGAACGGCCTGTATTATCAGGACGGTGAGGAAATCCGTTATCTGATCGAAGTCACCAATAACACGGTCCGTGATATTATCGCCATGGATGTCCGGGATTCCCTGGCCGAGCTGGATGAAAAGGGATACCGGACGATCCACACCGGGGAAACCCTGGCTGCCGGAGCAACCTTCTCCACGCACTTCAGCTTTGTGGTCGGCCCCTATGATGTGGAGAATACCAAAGTGACGAATATCGCCAGCGCGCTGTGGGCAATCAATCCGGATGAGTTTGTGGAGACCTATTCCGATCCGGTGATCGTCCCCACGGCTGAGGTGATGGCGGAGCGGAAGCCGAAGCCGGTGGCTCTGGAAGGCAATGCCTGCGCCAGCACGCTGACCGCGGTGGGCGACGGCGTGACCCAGCGGGATCTGACCGAGTGCGACGAGCATACGGAAACGGCGGAGAAGTCGGAAGAACTGGTGGGCGAAGGCAGCATGACGGAAGCCAGAGCCCTGTGGGACGAGGATATCGGCAAGCTGTATCAGGAATGGAAGGAAGCCTCCGGCGGCGAAGGCCGGCGGGCCGCTGAAAACGAGCAGGCGTCCTTCGGCCATCAGATGGATGCGCTGGATGCGTCCCTGAGCCTGGTCTGCGCGGAGGAAACCGCCCAGACTATCGCGGTGGAGGAACGGATGGAGAAGACGGTGGAGATGTGCTATGAGCTCCATTCCGCGCCGGAAACCCGCCCGGACAGCCTGAAGGCGGCGCACAGCGTCCTGAACAAATCCAATACCGGCGATGAATGCGCTCACTCCGTTACCTACGGAGAGCATGGAGCCGCCCGGTTCCTGGACGATCAGTGCGAAAATCATACCATGACCATGCAGCTGACCCAGTATCTGCTGGATATCGCCGCGGACGAGGAAGACCGGGAGAACGCCTGGCTTCGGGCGCAGGGAAACTGGCTGCTGGAACTGAATTCCATGTATGACACCTGGTATCTGTCCGCGGACGCGGTGCAGCGGGTGATCATCGCGGCGGACCGGATGTCCTTCGACGAGCTGATCAACGCCCGCCGGGAAGCCCTGGCGGAGATGTATCCGGATGATCCGGCCACTGCCGCGGAGGTGCTGGCCAATATGATCATGAACCGGACCCTGACCATGTGCCGCGTGCTCCATGACGCCGGCGTGCTGACCGATTAATCCGGCCGCGCGGAGCGGAATGAACGGCGGGAGGATACGGAGATGATCAAAAAGGCAGGAATAGGACTGCTGGCAGTGCTGATGCTGGTGCTGCCGGTGATGGGAGCGCAGGCGGTCACGGAGGCGGATTACGCCGCCTCCGGCGGCTCCTGGGTTCTGATTGAAATGGTGATGGACGGAACCGGTTACCGCCCGGCGGATATCGGGATGACCATTACCCTGAATCTGAAAGAGGATGGATCACTGGACGGGGATCTCGCGGGAGACCCCCTTTCCGGCGAGTGGTCGGTCCGGGAGGGGATCGTCTATATTTCCATGGACGGCCTCGAGTCCCCCGGGCATATGGAAGAGGACCGGCTGGTGCTGGAAAACGGGGATCAGAAGATGATTTTTGCCCGGCCTGAGGCGGCGGAAGCAGCCCAGGGCCCCTCTCTTCCGCCCGCCGGGGAACAGGCGGCGGAGGATCCCGCGGCTTTTTCCGGGACCTGGCAGGCGGCGTGGGTTCTGGCGGACGGCATGACGATCTCCGCTTCCGCGCCGGAAATGACGGGGAACTGGGAAATGCTTTTCGGATCCGCCGATCAGACGGTGGTGATCGAGGGAACCCGCGCACTCCTGTTCGGAAGCCTGCAACGGGAATACACCTTTGCCCACGGCCGGCTGGAATCCATTCCGGAAAACACGGCCGGCATGGATGATCCGGATGTTTTCAGCGAAATTCTGTCGCTTCGTACCGACGGATTGCTGAATGTTCACATCATGGGCATTGATATAGTCTGCGATCTCCTGTCCGTCGGCGGCCCGGGGACGGAATCAACCCCGGAACCTACGGCGGAGCCTACGGCTGAACCGACCCCGGAACCGACGGCCGAACCTACAGTCGAACCGACGACGGAGCCTACGGCTGAACCCACCCCGGAACCCACGCCCCGGGTCTCTTATGATGAAGCCTTTGTCGGAGAATGGTTTGCCTCCTACATGCGCACGGGCCGGGTGGAAGGGGATCCGATGAAGCTGTACGGGATGGAAATCATCCTGAAGCTGGAAGCGAATCACAGCGGAAGTCTGAGCTATCTGGGCGTAACGGATGCGCAGCGCTGGTCCGTCCGGTCGGAAGGCGAGGGGCGCTTCGGCGAGGACCGGCTGACGCTGCGGCCGGACGGCTTCCTGATTCTGCGGAGCGGCGAGGACAGCTGCATGATCTTCCATCAGGACCGGAACCGGCGCTGGAAGATCGGAACGCCCATCGACTGATCTGCCGGTCGGGAATGGACCGGCCGCTGATTCTTCAATCAGCCGTTGCAAAGGGACGAAGAAAACGGTATAATCGGAGAGAACCGGCGGAAAGGGAGAGAGAGCCATGAGTACAGAACAGATTGTCGCGATTTCGGTTGCGGTTGCCGTAGCGGTTTTTGTCGTTCTGATTTGCGTGATTTCGGCGGTCAGTACGGCCAGCGGAATCAAGCATACGGCAGATGAGGACTCCGAGGCTTAAGCCCCGGAGCCTTTTTTCAGATTCTTCATTTCTGCTTCCGGATCGTCATGACGTCAATCCCGGCGGGGACCGAAGACCTGCCGGGTTTTCTTTTCGGTTTTTTTTTCACCGGCCTCTTGACAGGGGCGCTCCCCGGGAGTATCATTCAATTAAACGATTAAACATTCGTTTAATTATCGTCAAGGAGGGATCCCCATGAAAAAGACCTATCACATCGAAGTGGACTGCGCCAACTGCGCCAACAAGATGGAAGCCGCCGCGGCTAAAGTGGCCGGCGTTCAGGCGGTGACCGTCAACTTTATGACCCAGAAGATGAATGTGGAATTTGCGGAAGGGGCGTCTCCCTCCTCCGTGATGAAAGAGGTGCTGACCGCCTGCAAAAAGGTGGATGACGACTGCGAGATCGACTTCTGACCCTGCCGGAATCCCGGCCCCACTGATCAAACGGAGATGAAGCTGCCATGACACGGAAGCAAAAAAAGGTTCTGATCCGGATTCTGGTCTCCGCCGCGCTGCTGGCCGCGCTGCATTTTATCCCGGTGGAAGGGTTTCCCCGCTTTCTTCTGTATCTGATTCCCTACGGCATCATCGGATATGACATCCTGCTGAAGGCCGGAAAGGGCATCCTTCACCGCCAGATGCTGGATGAGAACCTGCTGATGGCCATCGCTACCCTCGGCGCGCTGGTTCTGGGGCTGACCCGGACCGGGGACTACGCGGAAGCGGTGGCGGTCATGCTGTTCTATCAGATCGGAGAGCTGTTCCAGAGCGTAGCCCTCGGCAAAAGCCGCCGGAGCATCTCCGCCCTGATGGATATCCGTCCGGATTATGCCAACGTGGAGGAAAACGGCCAGCTGGTGCGGAAGGATCCGGAGGAGATCGCTCCCGGCGCCCTGATCATCGTGCAGCCGGGCGAGCGGGTGCCGCTGGACGGCGTTGTGACGGAAGGGCGTTCCAGTCTGGACACGAGCGCCCTGACCGGGGAAAGTGTTCCCCGGGACGTTGCCCCGGGCGAAGAAATCATCAGCGGATGCATCAATCTTTCCGGTGTGCTGACCGTGCGAACCACCCGGGAATTCGGGGAATCCACGGTCTCCCGGGTGCTGGATCTGGTGGAAAACGCCTCCTCCCGCAAATCCCGTTCCGAGCATTTCATCTCCCGCTTTGCCCGCTGGTATACACCGGCGGTGGTTCTCGGCGCCGTGCTGCTCTTCCTGATTCCGCCCCTTTTCCGCCTGGTCGGCGGGCTTTCCCCGGACTGGGGGGAATGGGGATACCGGGCGCTGACCTTCCTGGTCATCAGCTGCCCCTGCGCGCTGGTGATCAGCATTCCCCTGAGCTTCTTCGCCGGCATCGGCGGCGCCAGCCGGGCCGGGATTCTGGTCAAGGGCTCCAACTATCTGGAAGCGCTGTCCAGAACGGATACCGTGGTCTTTGACAAAACCGGCACGCTGACCCGGGGCGTATTTGAGGTGACCGCGATTCACCACAGTCCCTATACGGAAGAGGAGCTGCTGGGCTATGCCGCCCTGGCGGAATGCGCCTCCTCCCACCCCATCGCCGTCAGCATCCGGAAGGCCTGGGGAAAGGAAACCGACCGGAGCCGGGTCGCTGATCTGCAGGAAATCAGCGGAAACGGCGTCACCGCCCGGGTGGACGGAAAAACGGTGGCTGCCGGAAACGACCGGCTGATGAATCAGCTGGGCATCCCCTTCGTTCCCTGCCGTCATGCCGGGACCATTGTTCACCTGGCCATTGACGGCGCCTATGCGGGACATATCGTCATCTCCGACGACCTGAAACCGGAATCCGCCGCGGCCGTCGCCGCGCTGCGAAGCGCCGGCGTCCGGCGGACCGTGATGCTGACCGGAGACCGGGAAGCCGCCGCCAGAGAAGTGGCCGAAGCCCTGGGAATCGACGAGGTGCACAGCGGCCTCCTGCCCCAGGAAAAGGTGGAAAAGCTGGAGGCGCTGATGGCCGGCCGGGAAGGGCAGGGGACCCTGGCCTTCGTGGGGGACGGAATCAACGACGCGCCGGTGCTGTCCCGGGCGGACGTGGGCATCGCCATGGGCGCCATGGGCTCGGATGCGGCCATCGAGGCGGCGGATCTGGTGCTCATGGATGACAATCCCCTGAAAATCGCCAAAGCCATCCGGGCCGCCCGCCGGTGCATGGCGATCGTTTATGAAAATATTGTATTCGCGATCGGCGTGAAAATTGTCTGCCTGATTCTGGGCGCGCTGGGCATTGCCGGTCTGTGGCTGGCCATCTTCGCGGATGTGGGCGTCATGGTGCTGGCTGTGCTGAACGCCATTCGCGCTCTGCTGATCGGCAAGGAGGGATCCTGATGACCGAAACCCGTCTGCCTCACCATCATCACGACCGGACGGAGGAGCTCTTTGATCACATGCCCGCTCCGGCTTCTTTTGACGCCACCGCGGAGCTGATGAAGCTGCTGGGGGATCCCACCCGGCTGCGGCTCTTCTGGATGCTGTGCCACTGCGAGGAATGTCCGCTGAACCTGTCCGCCATGATGGGCATGTCCAGCCCCGCGCTGGCTCACCATCTGAAGCTGCTCCGGGCCGGCGGGCTGATTCTCAGCCGCCGGGAAGGAAAAGAAGTTTACTACCGGGCGGCGGATACCCCCTGCGTCCGGGCGCTGCATCCCATGATCGAACAGATCGCCAATCTGTCCTGCCCGGGCTTATAACGTCCTTCGGCTGTAGAGGCAGCCGCAGTAATCCTGACGGTACAGTCCGTATTCCCTGGAAAGCTGCAGGGAACGGAGGTAGCCGTCTTTCTTTTTAAAATCCGCCATCAGGTAACGGACGCCTGCTTTCCGGCCGGCCTCTTCCCCGATCCGGTTCACCGCCTCCGCGTTTTTATGGGGCGAAACGGACAGGGTGGTGGTGAAATATTCAAAGCCGTTTTCCGCCGCCCGCCGGGCGGTTTCGTTCAGCCGGAGCGCGAAACAGGCCAGGCACCGGTCGCCCCCCTCCGGGCAGTCCGCCATGGCTTCCGCGAAGGCGGCAAAGGCTTCATGGTCATAGTCGCAGCGCAGCAGCGGAATGTCCCCCGGCAGCAGGGTCAGAAGCCGCTCCTGCTCCGCCAGCCGATGGAGATATTCCTCCTCCGGCTCGATATTGGGATTATAATAAAGAACCGTCACCTGAAAATGGGCGGTCAGCCGCTCCAGCACCGCGCTGGAGCAGGGCCCGCAGCAGCTGTGCAGAAGCAGGGCGGGCCTCCGGCCGCCCAGCCTTTCGATTTCCTCTTCCATCTCCGCCTGATAATTCCGCTTCACCGTGATTCCGCTCCTTCCGGCCGCCGATCTTCCGCGCCTATCTTAGAGGAAAGCCGCCGGGCTGTCAATGAAAGTCTCCCGGCTGTCCATAAAGGGTTCCCGGCTGAACAGAAACCGAAGAAAGACATTTTTCATCTTGTTCTTTTCTTCCCCCGGTGATAGGATGGCAGGGAGAAAAACGCAGCTGTCTGGAGGGAAATCATTGAAACAGTATGTGATGGGGAACGGCGCGATCGCGCTGGGCGCCCTGGCGGCGGGGGTAGGTCTCGTCGCGGGCTATCCCGGCACGCCGTCCTCTGAAATTATTGAAACCATCGCCAAAACGCCGCATGAAGGCGTTCATCTGGAATGGTCCGTCAACGAAAAGGCCGCGCTGGAGGTGGCGGCGGCCGCCGCTTACAGCGGCGCCCGGGCGCTGGTCACCATGAAGCAGATGGGGCTGAACGTCGCCTCCGACCCGCTGATGTCCGTGGCCTATATCGGGGTCCGCGGCGGACTGGTGATCGTCAGCGCCGACGATCCCGGCCCCATTTCCTCCCAGACGGAGCAGGATACCCGGCGGTTCGCCGATTTCTGCCGCATTCCGGTGTTCGATCCCTCCTCCCCTGAGGAGGCTTATGAGATGATTCAGGAAGCCTTCGAGGTTTCCGAGCGCTACGGGACGCCCGTGCTGTTCCGGCCGACCACCCGGGTCTGCCATGCCTATGCCTCCGTCACCGCTCCGGATCATTTTCAGCCGAAGCCCTGGGACGGGTTTGAGAAGGACAGCTCCCGCTGGGTCATCTTTCCCCGGCTTTCCTACGCCAACCACGGCAAAATGGAGGAGCGGAACCGGCAGATCGCCCGGGATTTTTCCGCCAGCCGGTTCAACCGGACGGAGCATCCGCAGGCCGTGCGCGCGGTGCTCACCTCGGGCGTCAGCTATGCCTATGCCCGGGAATGCCTGAAGGGCCGGGAGGATATCCGCCTGATCCGGATCGCCACCGCCTTCCCCTTCCCGGAGGATTTCGCGCTGAAAGCCCTGGAGGGAGCGGAGGAAGTGCTGTGCCTGGAGGAACTCAGCCCCTGGCTGGAGGAGCAGGTGCTGAAGCTGGCCGGAAAGCATCATCTGAATCTGCGGATCCGGGGAAAGCTGGACGGCAGCGTGCCTCACAACGGCGAGAACAGCGCGAACCTCACCGCCCGGCTCCTGCGGGAAGTCTTCGGGGTGGAAACCGCGGGCGGACAGACGGATCTTTCCGACGCGCCGCCCCTGCCCGTCCGGCCGCCGGTCCTCTGCGCCGGATGCCCGCACCGGGCGTCCTTCTATGCGGTCAAGCAGGCCATGAAGGGGCGTAAAGCCTTCTTCTGCGGCGATATCGGCTGCTATACCCTGGGCAACGCCATGCCGCTGGATATGGTGGACACCTGCCTGTGCATGGGCGCGGGCATCACCATGGCCCAGGGGCTGAACCATGTGAACGAAGGAGCCGTATGCTTCGCTTTTACCGGGGATTCCACCTTCTTTGCCTCCGGGATGACCGGCGTCGTCAACGCCGTCACCAACGAGGCGGATCTGGTGCTGTGCGTGCTGGATAACTCCACCACCGCCATGACCGGGCATCAGCCGCATCCGGGAACCGGGCGCAACATGATGAATCATACCTTTACCCCGGTCAGCATCCGGAAGGTGCTGGAGGGGATCGGTGTCCGGAAGATCGTGACGGTGAACCCCCTGCATCTGGAGGAAAGCATCCGGGCTGTCCGGGAATGCGCCGATCTGCCCGGCGTGAAGGCGATTCTCTTCGAGTCCCCCTGCGTCGCCATTACCCGGCCGGAGGGCAAATGCGCCGTCCGCGCCGATCAGTGCACCGGCTGCCGGAAATGCATCCGGGAGATCGGCTGTCCGGCGCTCATCACCAGCCGGGGCAAGGCCGCCATTGACCGGAATCTCTGCACCGGCTGCGGTCTGTGCGCACAGATCTGCCCCGTGGGCGCGATTGGAGGCGAGAAGCGATGAATCGGGATATTCTGATCTGCGGCGTCGGCGGGCAGGGCACGGTCCTGGCCTCCAAAATCATCGCCGCCGCAGCCATGGAGGAAGGGTGGACGGTTCATTCCGCCGAAACCATCGGCATGGCCCAGCGGGGCGGGAGCGTTACCAGCCATGTGCGCATCGGTGAGGAAGCCTTTTCCCCGCTGATTCCCCGGGGAGGCGCCGATCTGCTGCTGGCCTTTGAGCCCGCGGAGGCGGTGCGGAACCTGGTTTATCTGAAACCCGGCGGAACGGCTGTCGTCAATACGCAGGCGGTCCGGCCCGTTACCGAATCCCTGAAGCCCACCGGATACGACGGGGCACAGATGACGGAATATCTGAAGCAGAAATGCGCCTGCCTGTTTGTGGACGGGGAGGCGGTCTGCAAGCCCTTCGGCTCCGCGAAGTTCTTTAATATCATTCTGCTGGGGATTGCCGCGGGCTCCGGTCATCTGGGGCTGAAGCGGGGATCCGTGCTGCACCAGATGAGCCTGAACATTCCGGAACGGTTTCTGGAAATCAACCGGCAGGCTTTCGAGGCCGGTTTCGCCCTGGGTGAAAAGGAATCCCGATAAATCATGAATGAAGAGGAGCCCTCTTCGGAAAAGGAGCATGCCATGAGAATCAGTCCCGAACAGCTGGCCCTGGTGGACCGGCAGGTGAAGCGCATTCTGGACAGCGGCAACTACTACAGCAAAATCTACCGGGAGGCCGGCATCCGCGAGGTGAAGACGGAGGAGGATTTCCTGCGGATTCCCTTCACCGACAAGGCCGACCTGCGGAACGCCTATCCCCTGGGGATCCAGGCGGTGCCGGACGAGCAGGTCGTCCGCATCCATTCCTCCTCGGGAACCACGGGCAAGCCCGTGATTATTCCCTATACCGCCAGGGACGTGAGCGACTGGGCCACCATGTTCGCCCGCTGCTATGAAATCGCCGGCGTGACGGCGAAGGACCGGATCCAGATCACCCCCGGCTACGGCCTGTGGACCGCGGGCATCGGCTTCCAGGCCGGCTGCGAAAAGCTGGGCGCCATGGCCATTCCCATGGGGCCCGGAAATACGGAAAAGCAGCTGCAGATGATGATCGATCTCGGCTCTACCGTTCTGTGCGCCACCTCCTCCTACGCGCTGCTGCTGGCGGAGGAAATTAACCGCCGCGGACTGCGGGACAAAATCCGGCTGAAGAAGGGCATCATCGGATCCGAACGCTGGAGCGACGCCAAGCGGAATTATATCGCCCGGGAGCTGGGGATCGAGCTGTATGATATCTACGGCCTGACGGAAATCTACGGCCCCGGAATCGGCATCAACTGTCCGGAGCAGACCGGCATGCATCTGTTCGATGACTATCTGTATACCGAAATCATTAATCCGCAGACCGGAGAGGTGCTCCCGGACGGCGAGGAGGGTGAGATTGTCATCACCACCCTGGTCAAGGAAGGCGCGCCCCTGCTGCGCTTCCGGACCCATGACCTGTCCCGGATCCTGCCCGGCGACTGTCCCTGCGGCCGGCGGGAGCCGCGGCTGGATACCATCCGGGGCCGGAGCGACGATATGTTCAAGGTGCACGGCGTGAATATGTTCCCCAGCCAGGTGGAGGAAATCCTGGGCATGGTGGACGGCGTTTCCAGCGAGTACAAGATCGATATCGCCCATGACGACAGCAATAACCGGGATATCATCATGGTGACGGCGGAAGCCGACGGCCGTGTGGACTTCAGCCGCACCGCGGAAACCATCCGGCAGCTGTTCAAGTCCCGGATGAACGTTACCCCGAAGGTCGCCATCGTCTCCCTGAACACCCTGCCCCGCTCCGAAAAGAAAACCCAGCGGGTCTTCGATCACCGCGGGGATTGATGACTGTCTGATGATATCGGGTCCGGGCGTGCTGCAGCGGCGGACGATGCTGAAGAAGAAAGGAGAAAAGGACAGCCGCTCTGTGCTGAGACTTTGGGGGCGGCTCAGATCAGAATGCCGTCGCAGTGATCGATCTCGTGCTGCACGATCTGAGCGGCGAAGCCGTTCAGGGTATCGGTATGGGACTTCATCCGGATGTCCTGCCAGCTGACGGTGATGGTGCGGTATCTCCGGGCAGGCCGGGTTCCCTCCAGCGAAAGACAGCGCTCCTCCGTTTCGTATTCTCCGGATTTCCGGAGAATTTTCGGGTTCAGCATGGCGACGATCAGTGGCCCGTTGCAGAACGCGATGATGCGCTTCCGCTCGCCGATCATGTTGGCCGCCAGGCCGACGCAGTGATCCAGATGCGCGTGCAGCGTATCCAGCAGATCCTGCGCGACAGGCAGATCCGCCTCCGTGGCGGGGGCGGATTTTCTGGACAGAAGCAGCGGATCGTGAATAATTTCCCTGACCATAGGAGAACCTCCCGGAATATACAGACAATAAGCGGATAACAGACAATGTATTATAGCCGATGCCGCTCCGGATTGCAATTTTTTCCATCCGGAAAAAGGGAAGCTGACTGCGATTTTTTCTTGTGGAACGGGGAAAAATGCGCTATAGTATACGAGGATGGAATACAAATACAGGACAGAGCCTTTCAGAAGGCCTGATGATTACCGGACGGAGGAGACGGCTATGCGGAAATCTGTCAGGATCGGAATAATGGCGGCCATGGCGGTTTTGATCTGCGCCCTGATCGGAGGCGCGGGAGCGGAAACCCGGCGGTCGGGCGTTTTTACCTATGAAATCATGGAGAATCAGACGGCCCGGATTGTGGAATACAACGATCCGTCGGGCGGCGAAGGCACGGAGCTGGTGATTCCGGCGGAGCTGGACGGGGTTCCTGTGACGGCGATCGGCGAGAACGCGTTTATTCAGAAAAGCGGGCTGACCGGCGTGACGGTGCCGGAAGGCGTGGTTTCCATCGGAAGCAAGGCCTTCAGCACCTGCGACGCGATCGCTTCCGTTTCCCTGCCCTCCACGCTGGAGAGCATCGGCAGCCGGGCCTTTTCCAGCTGCAAAAGCCTGCGGAGCATCGCGCTGCCATCGGCGCTGAAGGAGCTGGGAGACAATCCCTTCGCCATGTGCGATAATCTGACGGAGGTCAGTCTGGACGCGGATCATCCGGTGTTTGCCGTGGAAAACGGCTGTCTGATGAACCGGCAGGAGGGCCGGCTGATCGCCTTCCTGCACCGGACGGAGAACGGAACCTATACGGTGGCTCCGGAGATCCGGATCATTGGCCGCAGCGCCTTTGCCTACAGCGGGGAACTGGAGCAGGTGATCTTCCCGGAGGGGCTGGAGATCATTGAGGACAGCGCCTTTGCCCGGTGCACCGCCCTGCGCGGGGTGGTTTTCCCGGCTTCGCTGACCACGCTGGGCAATAAAGCTTTTTCCGACTGCGCCTCCCTGACGGAGGTGGAGCTGCCGGCGGGGCTGACGCAGCTGCCCGGCAATCCCTTTGTCGGGTGCGCGGAGCTGCGGGAGATCCGCGTGGCGCCGGATCATCCGACGCTGGAGCTGCGTGACGGGGTGCTGATCGACCGGACGGAGAGCCGCCTGGTCTGCTATCCCCGGGTGCTGGAAGCAACGGAATATCAGGTGCCCGGGGATATCCGGGTGATCGGGAACAGCGCGTTTGAAAGCGTCGGCTTTACCGGCGGGGAGAATTCCCTCCGGCGGGTGACGCTTCCGGAAGGCGTCGAAAAAATCGGGGATTTTGCCTTCAGCGCCTGCGCGACGCTGGAGGAAGTGATTCTGCCGGAATCCCTGCGGGAAATGGGAATCTGGGCCTTTGAAAGCTGCGGAAACCTGACCCGGATCACCGTGCCGGCCGGAGTGAAAACGCTGCCGGTCAGTATCTTCAGCCGCTGCGGCGCGCTGGAAAGCGTGATTCTGCCCGAAGGGCTGGAGAAGATCGACAATAACGCCTTTGACGGCTGTACGGCTCTCCGGACCATTTCCCTGCCCTCCACGCTGAAAACCCTCGGCGGTTATGTCTTCAATAACTGCACCGCGCTGCTGGAGCTGACGCTGCCGGAGACGGCGGAGCCGGGCGCCGGCGTGCTGAACGGATGCTCCTCCCTGAAGAAGGTGGTCTTCCCCCAGAGCCTCCAGGAAATTCCGGAAAAATTCTGCCGTTACTGTTCGTCCCTGGAGGAGGTCGTGCTGCCGGCCCGCCTGCGGCGGGTGGGCGCTTCCGCTTTCCGCTTCTGCGGCGGACTGAAGGAAGTCCGCTTCCCGGATACCCTGCGGAGCATCAGCGAATCCGCCTTTGAAGGCTGCATCTCCCTGCGGGATCTGGTGCTGCCGGAAGGGATCGTCAATCTGCATAAGCTGGCCTTTAACGACATTCCGGAGCTGCGCAGCGTGGTGCTGCCGGGCTCCCTGGAGAATATCGGCTATAATGCGCTGCCTTCTCAGGCGCTGGAGCTGCTGGTCTGGATTGTCGTGCCCGGCAGCCCCGCCGAAAAGTACTGCTCGGATAACGCCTTTGAGTTCAGCTATCTGGAATAAAACCGTCGGAAGGAATGGGGGAGCGCCATGAGCGGGGGGACGCTGAAACACCGGCTGCATGAGATGATCAGCGGCGGTCTGAAGGGGAACCGGGCGGCCCGCATTTTCAGCTGGCTGGTCATTATTCTGATCCTGCTGAGCACTCTGGCGCTGATCCTTGAAATGGTCCAGGCCGTGCCGACCTACTTCGAGACGCCTCTGTTCTGGCTGGAAGCGGTAACGGTGGGGGTCTTCACCCTGGAATATCTGATCGGCCTGTGGACCGCGGATCTGGCGTATCCGAAGGATGCGCATCCCCGCCTCCGGTATATCTGCAGCCTGATGGCGATCATCGAGGTGCTGGCGGTGCTGCCCTTCTATCTGGCGCTGATCCTGCATGATTCGGAGCTGCTGGAGGTTGTGGAAGCCGCGGAGATCCTGCGTCTTCTGCATCTGCTGAAGCTGGGCGAATTCTTCCCCCATCGCAAACACCGTCCGGCAGGGAATCCGTGACGGCGGCTATGGTTGAATAAATGGAATAAAAAGGGCTGAAAACGACCAGATCCTCGCTTCTCAAGAGAAAGGAATAATAGTATAATAGGGCTGACTCTGTGATACCCCCGATGTAGTCAGGAGGATGCGGTATGACGGATTTTACCAGCGCCTGGAATTCGGATTCTTTTCTGACCTATCCCATGGGTCCCCTCGGGCTGATCGCCATGCCCGGGACGGAGGAGATGGGGAACAAGGTGAACGCCTGGCTGAAGAAGTGGCGGGATCATACGGAGGAGTCCATGCCCGGGGATATGCGGACGACTCCCGGCTTTGAGCGGGAGGACTTCCTGGTGAACGTCGCCTGCCCCCGCTTCAGCAACGGGGAGGCCAAGGGCATGATCCGGGAGAGCATCCGGGGATATGATATGTATATCCTTTGCGATCCCGGCGCCTATAACGTGACCTATGAGCTTTACGGCCAAAGCGTTCCGATGACGCCGGATGAGCATTTTGCCAACTTAAAACGGATCATCGCCGCCATGGGCGGAAAGGCCAAGCGGGTCACGGTGATCATGCCCATGCTGTACGAGGCCCGTCAGCACCGCCGCTCCAGCCGGGAGAGCCTGGACTGCGCCATGGCGCTGCAGGAGCTGGAGTCCATGGGCGTCAGCAATATCATCACCTTTGACGCGCATGATCCCCGGGTGCAGAACGCGATCCCGACCACCGGGTTTGAGAGCGTGATGCCGAGCTATCAGATTTTCAAGGCCCTGCTGAAGCGGGATAAGACGCTTCGGATTGACAGACAGCATATGATGATCGTGTCCCCGGATGAGGGCGCCATCGACCGGAACATCTTTTATGCTTCGGTTCTGGGCCTGGATATGGGGCTTTTCTATAAGCGCCGGGATTATACCCGGATCATTAACGGCCGGAACCCCATTGTCGCCCATGAATACCTGGGCGACAGCGTGGAGGGGAAGGACGTGTTCGTGGCGGACGATATGATCTCCAGCGGGGACAGCATGATCGACCTGGCCCGGGAGCTCAAAATGCGCAAGGCGAACCGGATTTTCGCGGGCTGTACCTTCGCCCTGTTCACCAACGGGCTGGAGGCTTTCCATCAGGCGTACCGGGAGGGGATTATCGACCGGGTGATCTCCACCAACCTGACCTACCGCAATCCGGAGCTGGCTCAGGCCGAATGGTTTGTCGAGGCGGATATGAGCAAGTATATCTCCTATATCATCGCGACCCTGAACCATGACCGCAGCCTCAGCAAGCTGCTGAATCCCTACGACCGGATTCACGGCCTCCTCAAGCGCTATAACGCCGAACAGACGGAAGCCGGCATCCGGCTGGCCTGACGGCCGCGGGCGTGAAGCCCGCCGCGGCGCTGTGAACAAAAGCCTCCGAAGCCTGTGGAACAGGGCTTCGGCCTGAAAAAAGCCTTGCCACTCCGGCAAGGCTTTGCTATAATATTCGGAGTGTTTCCAAATTTCGTGAATGAACGGAGAGAGACTCATGAAGAAGAAAGCGACCCTGGCTCTGTTGCTGGTGATGACGATGCTGCTCAGCGGCTGTGCCCTGATTAAAAAGGACGCGGCGGTGGATGCCGCGAGGGTGATTCTGTCCTATAACGGGACGGACGTGACCAAGGCGCAGGTGCAGGCTCAGGTGAATTACGAGCTGCAGCAGACGGCCTATATGTACAGCATGTATTACGGCAGCTCCTATGATACGACGGATCCGGCCAATATTGCCGCGGCGCAGGAAAGCGCTGTCAGCAATATTATCCGGGATCTGGTGCTGAAGGCCCATGTGCAGGACATGAAGATCGAGGAAAAGCTGAGCGAGGAGGATCTGAAGGAGATCAGCGAGACCGCTCAGAGCGATTATGACTACGCCCTGACCTTTGCCCGCTCCCAGGTGGATCAGACCCTGGAGGGAGACGCGCTGGAGGAGGCGGCGAAGGCCTACCTGGACGAGCGCCAGGTTTCCCTGGAAGCCTATGAGGAGGACGCGAAGCAGGAGAAGCTGCTGGAGCTGCTCCGGGCCGAGGTCGTCAAGGACGTGACCGTCTCCGATGAAGAGGTGGAAACAGAGTACAACAGCCGGGTGGAATCCGCGAAGACCACCTATGAAGGGAATCCCGCGGGCTATGCCGACGCGGCCAACAGCGGTACGGTGTACTACGCTCCCGCCGGTGTTCGCCGGGTGAAGCAGATTCTGCTGAAGTTCCCCCAGGATAATCAGACCGCCATTACCGACGCGAACACGAAAGTGACCCAGGCGAACTCCAGGGTGACCGCCGCCCAGCAGATTCTGGACGACGCGGAAGCCCCCGAGGAGGATAAGACCAAAGCTCAGGCGGATCTGGAAGCCGCTCAGGCCGAGCTGGAAGAAGCGAACAAGGCGGTGACCGAGGCGACCGACGCGGCCTATGCCGCCATCGACGCGGAAGCGGACGAGGTGCTTCAGCAGCTGAAGGACGGCGCGGACTGGGATACCCTCATGGCGGAGAAGACCCAGGATCCCGGCATGCAGACCGGGCGGGACACCGCTGTGACCGGCTATGCCGTGGCCGAGGGCATGACCTCCTTTGATTCCGCCTTTGTGGACGCGGCCATGGCGCTGAAAGCGGTGGGCGATGTATCCGGCAAGACCCGGGGATCCAGCAGCGGCTACTACATTATCAAGTATTTCGCGGATCAGGCGGAAGGCGCCATCCCGCTGGATACCGTGAAGGATACCCTGCATGATACCCTGCTGAGCACTAAGCAGACGAATCACTATAATGAAACCGTGGAAGCCTGGGTGACGGAAGCGGGAATCAAGGCGGATATGAACGCCCTGAAGGATTAAGCGGCGATGCCTGTTCTTCCTTCCGCTCTGTTCCGGGCGAAGGCCCGGGAGGTGCTGCGGGGCCGCTGGCAGACGGCTCTGCTGATCGCGCTGGCGGTCAATCTGCCCAGCCTGCTGGTGCAGGCGGTCTCCGCCTTTTCCGGAGCGGATCCGCTGACCCGGATTCAGAATCTGGTGATCCTCGCCGCCCGCGAGGGAAGGATGACGGAGCAGTATCTGATCACCGGTATGGAAAAGATCCTGGCGGAAACCGGGGTGCGGATTTCCCTGGGAGCCTCGCTGCTGGCCTGGCTGATCACGCCCTGCCTGGCCCTGGGGATGACCTGGTGGCTGATTTCCCGGCTTCGGGGCGGGGAGGAAGGCTTTTCCGCCGTGTTCAGCCGGCTGCGGGCGGCGCATAAGGCTGTCGGGCTGCATGTGATGAAGGCGCTGATCCTGCTGGCCTGGATGATTCCGGGTGCTGCCGTGATGGCGCTGAGCATGCTGCCTGCCATGAATTCGGCTCCGGCCTCCCTGACGAATTCCGCCGTCAACGGCTACCTGTTCCTGTCCTATGCCGGAATGCTGCTGATGGCCGTTCTCGGCATTCAGGCCGCCCTGCGGCTGGCCATGGCGGAGAAAATTCTGGCCGATCACCCGGAGAAAAAGGTGTTCGCCTGCCTCCGGGAGAGCCGGAAGCTGATGAACCGCCGGAAGGGGCAGCTGTTTTCGCTGGAGCTGAGCTTTGTTTTCTGGTATCTGGGAGAGATGCTGATCGCTTCGATGCTGGCGACGATGGGAAGCGGCGTGCTTTCCCTGATGGTCCAGATGCTGATGAGCCTTTTCCTTTCTGTTTACATGGAAGGATCCGTTTGCGCGTTCTATGAGGCGGTCCGGAAGCTTCCCGCCGCTTCGGCTGATACCCCTGTGCCCGATCCCCTGGAGGACGAGGCGCTGAACTGAGATCATAAGGAGGAATCCGTATGGGCCTGCTGACTATTTCTCACCGCTGTCAGAACATTGCTCCTTCCCTGACCCTGCAGATCGATACCCGAGCCAAGGAAATGGCCGCATCCGGCATGGACGTGGTGGGTTTCGGCGCGGGCGAGCCGGATTTTCCGACCCCGAAGCATATCTGCGACGCGGCGAAGGAAGCCATTGATCAGGGGATGACGCATTACACCGCCGTGCCTGGCACGATGGCGCTGCGGATGGCGATCACCCGGAAGATGGAGCGGGATCACGGGCTGACTTATTCCCCCCAGGAGATCATCGTATCCAACGGGGCCAAGCACAGCCTGTTCAACGTGTTTCAGACCATTCTGGATCCCGGCGACGAGGTGCTGATTCCCACCCCCTGCTGGGTTTCCTATCCGGAGCTGGTGCGCATGGCCGGCGGTGTGCCGGTGTTTGTACCGACGGATGAATCCAACCGCTTTATCCCCAGCAACCGGGATATTGCCTCCCGGGTCACCCGGCGGACCAAGGCGATTATCATTACCTCTCCCTCCAATCCGAATGGGTCGATCTGGTCCCGGGAGCAGCTGCAGTTTGTCGGCAACCTGGCGGTGACCCATCCTTTCTATATTGTTTCGGATGAGATTTATGAAAAGCTGATCTACGACGGACGGAAGCATCTGTCCATCGCCCAGCTGGGAGAGCAGATCAAGGAGCAGACATTCATTATCAACGGCCTGAGCAAGGCCTATGCCATGACCGGCTGGCGGATCGGCTACTGCGCGGCGCCCCGGAAGGAAGTGGCCGCCATGAGCGCCTTCCAGTCCCAGGCGACCAGCAACGCCAACTCCATCGCCCAGTATGCCGCCCGGGCGGCGCTGGACGGGGATCAGACCTGCGTGGAGGAGATGGTGCGTCAGTTCGAGGAGCGGCGCAACGTGATGGTGGAAGGGATCAACCGGATCGGGGGCCTCAGCTGCCTGAAGCCGGAGGGCGCCTTCTATGTCATGCTGAACATCAAGGAGATGCTGGGCCGCCGGTATAACGGCCGGGTCATCGAGGATTCCATGGACTTTGCGGAGCTGCTGCTTGCGGAAAAACAGGTGGCCGTGGTTCCCGGAATCGCCTTTGAGGCGGAGGGCTTCTGCCGGCTGTCCTATGCCATTGCGGCGGACCGGATCAACGAAGGTCTGAACCGGATCGAGTCCTTTGTCGAGTCCCTGAAGTAAAAGAGGAGAACCCTGTCATGCTGAAATACGACCAGACAAACAACCTGCTGATGCAGGCCAAATATCACTATGACCTGCAGGATGTGGCGGAGCCCAACCTGTACCGGGAAATCTATGACTATGCCCATGTGCCGAAGGTCGCCTTCAATATGCGCCACGTGCCCATGAACGTGCCGGATGAAATCTGGATCACCGATACCACCTTCCGGGACGGGCAGCAGTCCGTCAGTCCCTTCACGCCGGAACAGATTCTGCACCTGTTTAAGCTGATGAACCGCCTGGGCGGCCCGAAGGGCATGATTCGCCAGAGCGAGTTCTTCCTGTATACGGAGAATGACCAGAAGGCGCTCCGGCTCTGCCAGGACGCGGGGCTCCCCTTCCCGGAGATCACGACCTGGATCCGGGCCAATGAGAAGGATTTTGAGCTGGTCCGGAAGGCAAACGTGGCGGAAACCGGGGTGCTGGTTTCCTGCAGCGATTACCATATTTTCAATAAGATGCACCTGACCCGGAAGCAGGCGATGGATAAGTATCTGGGCATCGTGAAGTCCGCCCTGAGCTACGGCATCCGTCCCCGCTGCCATTTTGAGGATATCACCCGGGCGGATTATTACGGCTTTGTGGTGCCCTTTGCCACCGAACTGATGAAGCTTTCCCGGGAGAGCGGGATTCCGATCAAGATCCGGGCCTGCGATACCATGGGCTATGGGGTCAGCTATCCCGGCGCGGCGCTGCCGCGAAGCGTTCCCGGCATCATCTACGGTCTGCGCCATTATGCGGAGGTCCCCGCGGAGCAGCTGGAGTGGCACGGGCATAACGATTTCTATAAGGTCGTGACCAATGCGGCCACCGCCTGGCTGTACGGCTGTTCCAGTGTGAACTGCAGCCTGCTGGGCATCGGGGAGAGAACCGGCAACTGCCCCCTGGAGGCGATGGCGGTGGAGTATCAGTCTCTGCGCGGAGAAACCGGCGGCATGGATCTGACGGCTATTACCGAGATCGCGGATTTCATGGAGCGGGAGATCGGCATTGAGATCAGCCCCCGGCAGCCCTTCGTGGGACGGCACTTCAACGTGACCCGGGCCGGTATTCACGCGGACGGCATGCTGAAGGACGAGGAGATTTACAACATCTTCGATACCGCGTCCATTCTGAACCGCCCGGCCTCCGTCGCGGTGGACAGCCGGGGCGGCGCGGCTTCCATAGCCCACTGGCTGAACAGTTATTTCCGGCTGACGGGAGACAATACCATCGATAAGAGCGATCCGCTGGTGGTGGAGATCCGCCGCCTGGTGGACGAGCTGTATGCCCGGGGCCGGAATACCGTCATGGGCGACGAGGAACTGGAAATCATGGTGCGCCGCTGCGATACGGATCGCTATGAGCATCTGCTGTTCCATAAGAGCCATTAAGGATGAAGGGAAAACAGCCTGAAGAACGCGGCGAAAGAAAGGGGAGGGAAGCCCGGTGGCAAGGATCGTACTGACCGGAGGCGGCACCCTGGGCCATGTAACTCCCCATCTCGCCCTCCTCCCGTATCTGCGGGAAAAGGGATATGAGATCCACTATGTGGGTACCGAAAAGGGGATGGAGGCCGACCGGATGCGGGCCGAGCCCGGCGTGATCTATCACGCGGTGCAGAGCGGCAAGCTCCGCCGGTATTTCTCCTGGCAGAATTTTACCGATCCTTTCCGGGTGATCGCCGGCGCCTTCCAGAGCGCTCATCAGATGGGCAGACTGAAGCCGGATGTGGTTTTCAGCAAGGGCGGCTTCGTGGCGGTTCCCGTGGTGTTCGGCGCCTGGCTGCACCGGATTCCCGTCCTCTGTCATGAAAGCGATCTGACTCCCGGCCTGGCCAACAGGATGTGCAAGCCCTTTGCCCGCCGCTTTGCCACCACCTTTCCGGAGTGCGCGCAGGCCCTGGGAACCAAAGCGGAGATGACGGGCACCCCCCTGCGCCGGGAGCTTTTTTCCGGCAGCCGGGAAAAGGGCCTTCAGCTCCTGGGCTTTGACGGAAGGAAGCCGGTTTTGCTGATGATGGGCGGCTCCTCCGGCGCGAGGAGCGTGAACGAGGCGCTGCGGGCCGCGCTGCCCGCCCTGACCCTGTCCTTCGACGTGGCGCATATCTGCGGGAAGGGGAATCTGGATCCCGCCCTGGAGGGAACACCCGGCTATACCCAGCTGGAGTTCCTGACAGAGGAGCTGCCGGATGTGCTGGCGAGCGCCGATCTGGTGCTGTCCCGGGCCGGAGCCAACGCCCTGTGTGAATTCCAGGCCCTGGGCCGTCCGATGCTCCTGGTTCCCTATCCGAAGGGCGCCGGCCGGGGCGACCAGATCCTGAATGCCCGCAGCCTGGAAAAACGGGGCCTCTGCCGCGTGCTGCTGCAGGAAAACATGACGCCGGAAACCCTGACCAAAGCGGTCGAAGACACCTGGAAGGATCGGGACCGGCTGACGGAAGCGCTGAAAAAAGCGCCCCCCGCGGACGGGACGGCGCGCGTGCTGGAATTGATTGAAGAGATTCAGAAATGAGCGGGGCCGCTCAGCGGCCGAAGCCGAAAAGAACAGGGAAAAAAACGGGGGAATCGCCGGATCAGAGCGATTCCCCTGTAATTTTCAGATGGGCTCCCAGCAGCTTGGTCAGGAAAAGCATCATGGCGCATTCATCCTCCTGCCAGATGCGCTGGGTCCGGGGCTCCGCCAGCAGCAGAATGCCATAGGCTTCCGAATCCAGCATGATCCGGATGGCCATCAGGGCTTCCGTGTTCAGGGCCGTCATGACCTGATGGAAGACGGGGCTTTTGGCTTCCACCTCTTCCATCCGGTTGGTAAAGAACAGATCGTTCATCGTGATCAGCTGATCCACGTCCGGCACCGGCTCCGAGAGGGCCGGATTCCGAACGGAGTGCAGCACCATGTCCAGCCCGATAAAATACAGATCGGAAACCCGCAGCGTGTCCATCAGGAAGGGCGTCACCGAGGTCAGCCGGTTCCGGCAGCCCGGAACCATTTCAAAAGCCCGGATCAGCCCGCTCATGGAGGTGAACATGCCCTGGCGGGCGATCCGCTGGATTTCGATATGCTCGTGCTTTTCCTTCACATAGACGATCAGACAGTTCCGGCCCTTGGTTTTCCCGCGGTACAGGGCTTTGTCCATCAGGGTGAACAGGGTGTTATAGTCCTGGGCGTCCTGCGGGAAGCTGGCGCATCCGGCCGTCCCCGTGATGAAGGGCTGGCACTCGGACAGATGAAAATTCCGCCGGATGACCAGCTGGCTGTCAAACATCTTCTGCAGGAAGCCTTTCCGGTCGTCATAGGTCTCCAGTCCCGGAATCAGGATCAGGAACTCGTCGCCGCCGAAACGGCCGGCAACCCCCTGCTGATTCAGGTATTCCCGCAGGCTGTCCGCCAGCTCCACCAGCACCTCGTCCCCGGTGTGATGGCCGTAGGTGTCGTTGACAAACTTAAAATTATCCAGATCCAGAATGGCATAGGCAAAGGGAATCCCCTTTTCCATCCAGTCCCGGGCCAGGCCGATCATGCCGGGCCGCCCCACCAGCCCCGTCAGGGGATCCAGCAGGTTTTTCAGCTCCGTCTGTTCCAGCTGCTTCCGGAAATATTCATGAATGGAAAGCTGTTCTTTGGTATACATCTGCTTCTCTCCTGTCAAACCTCAGCCTTCCGGATTCTCACCGTTTTCGATCCGGGTGATCATATCGATCCGCCGCTGATGACGCCCGCCCTCAAAGGTCGCCGTCAGCCAGTGCCGGGCGATCATCTTGGCCAGCTCCGTGCCCACGACCCGGGCGCCCATGGTCAGAATATTGCTGTTGTTGTGCCGCTTGCTCAGCTCCGCGCTGTAAACGTCGCTGCAGGTGCAGACCCGGATCCCGGGCACCTTGCCCGCGGCGATGCCGATGCCGATCCCGGTCCCGCAGATCAGGATCCCGCGGTCGCACTCTCCGGAGGCCACGGCCTGCGCCGCCCGGTATCCGAACACGGGATAGTCGTCATCCCGGTTGTCCGGATCGTCGTTCCCGAAATCCTTCCAGGTTAATCCCATCTCATCCAGCATGCCGGCCAGCTCTTTTTTCAGGGCGATCCCGGTATGGTCACAGGCCAGAGCGATCATCGCGCATCCCTCCATATGGTCTTTCTTGCTGCCTACCATCATACACGATCCGGCCGTTTTTTTCAACCGGAAGAAACCGGCGCAGTCTCACCGGGAAAAAAGGGAGGCATCATGGAGAAAACATGGAGAAAACCGGGCTCTTTTTCGTTGACGGGGACGAAGGGGAAAGGTATAATCCTGTAGATTCGGAATTACGAACTGCTGAGAGGAAAGACAGGATGGACACGAAGCTTTTAATCATCAATCCGGGATCGACCTCCACGAAGATCAGCCTTTTTCTCAACGATCAGTCCCTGTTCGAAGTCAGCCGGTTTCACGACGCTCCCGTTCTGCTGCGGTATCCGCATGTCAACGCCCAGGTGCCCTTCCGCTACCAGGTAATCCTGGAGATGCTGAAGGAAAAGAACGTGGATCCCGCGGAGATTGACGTGTTCGTCGGCCGGGGAGGCAGCGCCTGTACGCAGCCCGGCGGCGTGACGATCATCGATCAGAAGCTGTACGACGATACGGAGGCGGCGGTCGGCGGCAGCGAGCACGCGGCCAAGCTGGGGGTGATGCTGGCCTGGAAATTCGCCCTGGCGTATCACCGGCCGGCCTATACGCTGAATCCGACCAATGTGGATGAATACAATGACTATGCCCGCCTGACAGGGATTCGCGGCCTGTACCGTACGCCGCATTCCCATGTGCTGAACCCGAAGGCGGTGGCCGAGGCCCACGCGGAGTCCCTGGGCCGGCGGTATGAGGACTGCTGCTTCATCGTGGCCCATATCGACGGCGGGGTGACCGTCAGCGCGCACGATCATGGCCGCATGACGGACGGAACCATGGGAGCGGACGGGGATGGTCCCTTCGCGCCGACCCGGATCGGCAGCGTGCCGGTGCTGGCCCTGCTGGATTATATTGAAAAACGTACCCATACGGGCGGGCCGGGGGAACGGCCCTCCGCGGAAGCGGTGCTGGACGATGTGCGGCGGATGTGCTCCCGCTCCGGCGGGTTTGTCAGCCTGTTCGGCACCTCCAATTCGGATACCATTCACGCTCTGGTGGAACAGGGGGATCCCAAGGCGGTTCTGGTCTGGAACACCATGATCTACCAGATCTGCAAGAGCATCGGGGCGATGAGTGCGGTGCTGCGCGGAAAGGTGGACGCGATTCTGCTGACCGGCGGGCTGATGCGCTTTGAGGATATCACGGAGGGAATCCGGGAACGCTGCGGCTGGATCGCTCCGATTCAGGTTTATCCGGGGGAAATGGAGCAGGAAGCGATGGCTCTCCCGGTGCTGAAGGTGGTGCGGGGGGAAGCAAAGGCGCGGACCTACAGCGGACGGAATGTGTGGCAGGGATTTACGGGCATGGATTTATAGGAAAAGACGATGGCTCAGGGCTGACGGCTCTGAGCTTTTTTTCGCCCTGGCCGCTGCGGTTGACACCTTTCGCAGCATATGATAGGATATATCTGTTACAAAAATGACTGGATTGTTGCTGACAGCAACAGAGACGGAACCGCGTGCCGCATCGGCTGAGCGGGAAACAGGAGAGAGCCATGAAGCATTTGTCACCGGAGAAGCTGGCGGACATGGTGGTGAGCCGCAGAAAAGAGAAAAAGCTGTCCCAGACGGAGCTGGCGCGGCGGACGGGGATGAACCGGTCCCTTCTTTCCCGGCTGGAGCAGCGGGACTATCATCCCTCCGCGGACCAGCTGCTGGCGCTCATGGAAGCGCTGGATTTTTCCCTGACGGAGGTCACGGAGACGGAGGGGGCGGAAGCTCCGGCCGGGGAACGGAAGGCGGAGCGGAAGCGGGTGGCCGTAGCGGGAACCGGGTATGTGGGCCTGTCCCTGGCGGTGCTCCTGTCCCGGCATCATGATGTGACCGCGGTGGACATTCTGGAGGAAAAGGTGGAAAAGCTCCGCCGGTGGCAGTCTCCGATTCAGGATGAATACATTGAGAAATATCTGGCGGAGCATGAGGAGCGGGGGCTGAGCCTGCGGGCGACGACGAACGGGGACGAGGCCTATGCCGGGGCGGATTATATCATCATCGCCGCGCCCACCAATTATGATCCGAAGACCAATTTCTTTGACTGCAGCGCGGTGGAGTCCGTGCTGCGGCAGATCCGGGAGGCGTCCGCCGGCCGGGAAACGCCGCCGGCGGTGGTGATCAAATCCACCGTGCCGGTGGGCTATACGGCGCACGTGAAGGAAGCGCTGGGCATGGAAAACATCCTCTTCAGCCCGGAATTCCTGCGGGAATCCAAAGCCCTGTACGATAATCTGTATCCCAGCCGGATCATTGTCGGAACGGATGAGCAGAACCGGCCGGCGGCGGAGACCTTCGCGGCCATGCTGGAGCAGGGCGCTCTCAGGAAGGATGTGCCGGTGCTGCTCATGGCCACGACGGAGGCGGAGGCGACCAAGCTGTTTGTGAATACCTATCTCGCGCTGCGGGTCAGCTATTTCAACGAACTGGATACCTACGCGGAGGTGAAGGGGCTGCAGACCGCTCCGATCATCAAGGGCGTCTGCCTGGATCCCCGGGTCGGGGATTATTACAACAATCCCTCCTTCGGCTACGGCGGATACTGCCTGCCCAAGGATACGAAGCAGCTGCTGGCCAATTACCGGGACGTGCCGGAAAACCTGATTCAGGCCATCGTGGAAAGCAACCGGACCCGGAAGGACTTCATTGCTGACCGGGTGATGGAGATCGCGGGAACCTATACCGCGTCCGCCCGGTACAGCGCGGTGCAGGAGAAGAAGCAGCGGGAAGTGACCGTCGGCGTATACCGGCTGACCATGAAGAGCCACAGCGACAATTTCCGCCAGTCCTCCATTCAGGGTGTGATGAAGCGCATCAAGGCCAAGGGGGCGACGGTGATCATCTATGAGCCGACGCTGGAAAACGGATCCACCTTCTTCGGTTCGGCGGTGGTGAACGATCTGAAAAAGTTCAAGAGGATGTGCGGCTGCATTATCGCGAACCGGTATGACCCCGTGCTGGACGATGTGAAGGACAAGGTCTACACCCGCGATCTGTTCCGAAGAGACTGATCCGGGGAAGGCGGACCGAAGAGACGGATGGTAAGGAGAGAAGACATGCGCTGCGAAGAGGTTTTTCGGGAGATTTACCGCCGGGATCCGGATGATACGGCTTTCTGTCCCTACCGGATTTCCCCCCTGGGGGCCCATATCGATCATCAGTACGGGAAAATCAACGGATTCGCGCTGGACAGGGGGATCCATATCGCCTATGCCCTGAAACGCAATGGGGTGGTGGAGCTGAAGAGCCTGAATTTTCCGAAGCGGGCCCAGTTCCACGTCCACGGCATCCCGGAGGAAAAGGCCGGCGACTGGGCGGATCATATGCGCGGGGCGGCGAAAATGCTGGGAGAGGCCTATCCTCTCCGGAACGGGATTTCCGCCGTCATCGAGGGAACGCTGCCGGTGGGAGGGGTCAGTTCCTCTGCGGCGGTGATTATCGCCTTTCTGCGCGCGCTGGCGAAGGTTAACGGGATTACGCTCGGCGACTGGGAAATGATCCTGATGGCCAAGGCGGCGGAAAACCGGTATGTCGGCGTCAACTGCGGCAAGCTGGACCAGTCCTGCGAAGTGCTCTGCCGGAAGGATCATCTGCTGTACATGGACTGCCGGGATGACAGCTGTGAGCTGATTCCGGCGCATCCGGCCATGAAACCCTTCCGGATCGCCATTCTGTTCAGCGGGCTGGAGCGGTCTCTTGCCTCCAGCGCCTATAACCTGCGGCAGGATGAATGCAAGGCCGCGGCCTACAGCCTGCTGGCCCATGCCGGGCTGCCCTACGGCAAGTTTGCCGACACCCGGCTGCGGGATGTGCCGCCGGAGGTGTATCGGGCTTACCGGGACCGGCTGCCGGAAAACTTCCGGAAGCGGGCGGAGCATTTCTTCACGGAATTCGACCGGGCGGAGAAGGGGGCGGAAGCCTGGCGCCGGGGCGATCTGGAGGAATACGGGAGGCTGATCTTTGCCAGCGGAAAGAGCAGCGTGGAAAACTATGAATGCGGCTGTCCGGAGCTGATCACGATGTACAATATCATGACGGAGACGGAGGGGATCTACGGCGGCCGTTTTTCCGGCGCGGGATTCAAGGGCTGCTGCATGGCCCTGATCGATCCGGACAAAGCCGGGGACATTGAAAGAAGCGTGACGGAGCGGTATCTGAAGGCGTATCCGCATCTGGCGGGAAAATACAGCTTCAGCCTCTGCGACAGCGCGGACGGGGTGGCAGGATGAAAACACTGATTCTGGCGGCCGGCTACGCGACCCGGCTGTATCCGCTGACGGAGCATTTTCCCAAGCCGCTTCTGCAGGTCGGCGGAAAGACGATTCTGGACTGGCTGATCGGGGATATTCATACCTCGGGCCGGATGAACGAATATGTGGTGATCAGCAATCACAAATTCGCCGGAGCGTTCCGGGAGTGGGCCGGGAAACAGCCCCTGCCCGTCACGGTGATCGATGACGGAACCGAAACGAACGAAACGCGGCTCGGCGCGGTCCGGGATATTCAGCTGGCGGCGGAAGAGCTGGATCTCCGGGAGGATGCGCTGGTGATCGCGGGGGACAATGTGCTGGATTTCAGCCTGGCGCCCTTCATCCGGTACGGGGAGGAAAGCGGCTGCTCCTGCGTGATGTGCTACGAGGAAAAGGAACTGGCCCGTCAGCAGCGGACCGCGATCATTACGGTGGATGAGGCGGGCTTCATCACCGGATACGAGGAAAAGCCGCGGGAGCCGAAGAGCTGCCTGGCGGTTCCGCCGTTTTATTACTACCGGGCGGAGGATCTGCGGCGGATTCCGGAGGCGCTGGAAGCGGGCTGCGGAGCGGACGCGCCGGGCAGCTTCGCGGCCTGGCTGTCCGCCCGGAGGCCGATGAAGGCCTACCGGATGCCCGGCAGCCGGTATGACATCGGGAATCTGGAGAGCTATGAAAAAATCAGGGACAGCTACCGCGGCATCACGCGGTGAGCGGAACGGGGGAAACAAAGCATGCGGGATATTGATCTGAACGGAAAAACGATTCTGGTGACCGGATCCCCCGGGTTTATCGGGGCGAATCTGGTGATCCGGCTTCTGAAGGAAATGACCGGCGGCACGGTGGTCAGCCTGGACAACATGAACGATTACTACGATCCGGCGCTGAAGGAATGGCGGCTTAAGCGGATCGAAGAGGCGGCGGCGGAAAGCCCGGTCCGGCACGTGTTCGTGAAGGGCTCCATCGCGGATCCGGTCCTGGTGGAGAAGCTGTTCGGCGAATGGCATTTCGATCTGGCGGTGAATCTGGCGGCGCAGGCCGGGGTCCGCTATTCCATCGATCATCCGGACGTATATATTGAATCCAATCTCATCGGGTTTTATAACATCCTGGAGGCCTGCCGCCATCATCCGGTGGAGCACCTGATCTACGCCTCCAGCTCCTCCGTCTACGGCGGGAACAAAAAAGTGCCCTTCAGCACGGAGGATCCGGTGGATCATCCGGTCAGCCTGTACGCTGCCACCAAGAAGAGCAACGAGCTGCTGGCCCACGCCTACGCGAAGCTCTACAATATTCCCTCCACGGGGCTGCGCTTCTTTACCGTGTACGGACCGGCGGGAAGACCGGATATGTTCTATTTCAGTGCGACGGAGAAACTGGCGGCGGGGAAGAAGATTCAGATTTTCAACTACGGCGATATGCGCCGGGATTTCACCTTTATCGACGATATCGTGGAGGGCGTGTACCGGGTGATGCGGGGCGCGCCGGAAAAGAAGAACGGGGAGGACGGACTGCCGGTTCCGCCTTACGCGGTCTATAATATCGGCGGCGGACAGCCGGAGAACCTGCTGGACTACGTGCGCACGCTGCAGGAGGAGCTGGTCCGCGCCGGGGTGCTGCCGGCGGACTATGACTTTGAGGGCCACCGGGAGCTGGTGGGCATGCAGCCCGGGGACGTGCCCGTGACTTACGCGGATTCGGAAGCGCTGGAGCGGGACTTTGGCTTCCGGCCGAAGATTGATATCCGGACGGGACTGCGGGCCTTCGCCGAGTGGTACGCCGGATATCGCGGCAGAAAAGGGGCCGCGGAAAAAGCGCCTTGATTCCGTCCGGCCCTGCCCGGTTCGGGCTTTGAATCCGTTGACATCAGGGGCGGAATGGCATATAATGCGGGTGTTGGTTCATGATTTCGGGCGCAGTGCGCCCTGACAGGAAAAAGGAGGAGATTCCCATGGCCTATTTGGAAATTGAACAGGTTTACGGTCGCGAAATTCTGGATTCCCGCGGCAATCCGACGGTTGAAGCTGAGGTTTATCTGAGCGACGGTACCGTGGGCCGCGGTATGGCGCCCAGCGGCGCTTCCACCGGCGAGTTTGAGGCGCTGGAGCTGCGGGACGGCGACAAGGGCCGTTACCTGGGCAAGGGTGTTCAGAAGGCTGTTGACAACATCAACAATATCATCGACGAGCTGCTGACCGGTGAGGATGCCTCCGATATCTACGCGATCGACAAGATCATGCTCGACGCGGACGGAACGAAGGACAAGAGCAAGCTCGGCGCCAACGCGATCCTGGCGGTTTCCATCGCCTGCGCCCGCGCGGCCGCCGCTTCCCTGGATATCCCGCTGTACCGCTTCCTGGGCGGCATCAACGGCAACCGGCTGCCTGTTCCCATGATGAACATTCTGAACGGCGGCGCCCACGCGACGAACACCGTGGACACGCAGGAATTCATGATCATGCCCGTCGGCGCTCCTTCCTTCAGGGAAGCGCTCCGCTGGTGCGCGGAAGTGTTCCATGCCCTGGCCTCCATCCTGAAGAGCCGCGGCCTGGCGACCTCCGTGGGCGATGAAGGCGGTTTCGCGCCGAACCTGTCCAGCGATGAGGAAACCATCGAGACGATTCTGGAAGCCATCAAAAAGGCCGGCTATGAGCCCGGCAAGGATTTCATGCTGGCGATGGACGCCGCTGCCTCCGAGTGGAAGAGCCCCAAGGGCAAGGGCTTCTATAAGCTGCCCAAGGCCGGGACGGAGTATACCTCCAAGGAGCTGATCGCTCACTGGAAGAGCCTGGTCGAGAAGTATCCGATCATCTCCATCGAAGACGGTCTGGACGAGGAAGACTGGGAAGGCTGGCAGGAGATGACCAAAGAGCTGGGCGACAAGGTTCAGCTGGTCGGCGACGATCTGTTTGTGACCAACACCGAGCGTCTGGCCAAGGGCATCGAAGTCGGCGCGGGCAACGCCATCCTGATCAAACTGAATCAGATCGGTTCCGTGTCCGAGACCCTGGAAGCCATCAAGATGGCCCACAAGGCCGGCTACACCGCTGTAACCTCTCATCGTTCCGGTGAGACGGAAGACACCACCATTGCCGATCTGGCCGTGGCGCTGAACACCTGCCAGATCAAGACCGGCGCTCCCAGCCGGACTGAGCGCGTGGCCAAGTACAACCAGCTGCTCCGCATTGAGGACGAGCTGGGCGACGCCGCGCAGTATCCGGGCATGGCTGCTTTTAACGTAAAGCGCTGAGCCTGAATGGGTTTCTACGGCTCCCTGCCAGGTAGGCAGGGAGCTTTTTAAAAAAGGAGCGGTGTAGAAATGATTATCGCGCTGAGAAAAGAAACGCCCCGGGAAGAACGGGAACGGCTGATCAACTGGCTGGAGAGCTACGGCGTCCGCACCCATCTGTCTGAAGGAGAATACCAGACGATCATCGGGCTGGTCGGCGATACCACCCGGATCGATACGGATCTGATCAGCGGGCTGGATATCGTGGAAAGCGTGACCCGGATCAGCGAACCCTTCAAGAAAGCCAACCGGAAATTCCATCCGGACGATACCGTCATCTCCGTCGCGGAGGGGACGGCCTTCGGCGGAGGGCAGTTCCAGTTCATCGCCGGCCCCTGCTCTGTCGAGAGCGAGGACCAGATGGAGACGGTGGCGGAGGCGGTCAAAAAGAGCGGCGCCGGAATCCTGCGGGGCGGCGCCTTCAAACCCCGGACTTCTCCCTATGATTTTCAGGGGCTGCACGAGGAAGGAATCCGCATTCTGCTGGAAACCAAGCGGCGGACCGGTCTGCCCATCATTACGGAGATCATGGATATCGGCCATCTGCCCCTGTTCGAAAATGTGGATATCATCCAGGTCGGGGCGCGGAACATGCAGAATTTCGAGCTGCTGAAGGAGCTGGGCCGGATTGATAAGCCGATCCTGCTCAAGCGCGGGCTGGCCAACAATATCAAGGAGCTGCTGATGAGCGCCGAGTACATCATGGCCGGCGGAAACGAGCGGGTCATTCTCTGCGAGCGGGGCGTGCGGACCTTCGAGACCTATACCCGGAATACGCTGGATCTGTCCGCCGTGGCGGTGCTGCATGAGCTGAGCCATCTGCCGGTGGTGGTGGATCCCAGCCATGCCACGGGACACGCCCGCTATGTGCGCCCCATGGCTCTGGCGGCGGCGGCCTGCGGAGCCGACGGCCTGATGATCGAGGTGCACAACGATCCGCCCCACGCGCTGTGCGACGGGCCGCAGTCCCTGACGCCGGAGCAGTTTGACGATGTGGCCCGGTCCGTGCGGAAAGTGCTGGCGGCGCTGAAAGGAGACTGACCATGGAAAGGCAAACGGTGGGGGTCGTCGGCCTCGGACTGATGGGCGCGTCCCTGTGCAAAGCGCTGCGGCGGGCCGGCCATACCCTGCTCGGAGCGGACGCGGACGGGCATGTGCTGCAGTATGCGCTGCTGACGGGCACGGTGGAAAAAGAGCTGACGGAGAAGAACGCCGATACCTGCGACTTTCTCTTCCTGGCGGTGTATCCGGGAGCCGCGGTGGAAACGCTGAAAAACCTGGCGCCCCGTCTGCGGCGGGATACCATCGTCTGCGACCTGTGCGGGGTGAAGCGGGCGGTGTGCCCGCCCTGCTTCGCGCTGGCGGAGGAGTACGGCTTTACCTTTGTGGGCGGCCATCCCATGGCGGGCAGGCAGTTCTCCGGCATCAAATACGCCAAAGAGGATCTGTATGAGGGGGCGACCATGATCCTGGTGCCCCGGGAAAAGGAGGACCTGTTCCGCCTCAGCACGCTCAGGGATCTGCTGAAGGACGCGGGCTTTGCCTCCGTCACGATCACCACGGCGCAGAAGCACGATGAGATGATCGCCTTTACCAGCCAGCTGGCCCACGTGGTTTCCAACGCGTATATCAAATCCCCCACGGCCCGGGAGCATCAGAGCTTTTCAGCGGGAAGCTACCGGGACCTGACCCGGGTGGCGAAGCTGAACGAGGGCATGTGGACGGAGCTGTTTCTGGATAACGCGGACAACCTGGGCCGGGAGCTGGACTGCCTGATCGACGGGCTTCGGGCTTATCGGGAGGCGCTTCGGGACGGGGACGCGGACCGGCTGAAGCAGCTGCTGAAGGAAGGCCGGGAGCGGAAAGAGGAGATCGACACGGAATGGAAAGCATAAGGATTCAGACCGGCATTCCCTACGACGCGCTGGTGGGCCGGGGGCTGCTGGATCAGGCCGGCGGTCTGGCCCGGAACGCGGTGCGGGGGGACGGGATGCTGATTCTGGCCGACGAAAACGTGGCGCCCCTGTATCTGGAGCGGGTGAAGGCCGCCTTTGAGCAGGCGGGATTCCGGACGGGAACCTTTGTCTTTCCGGCGGGGGAGGAAGCCAAGCGGCTGAGCACGGTGGAAGCTATCCTCTCGGAGGCGGACCGGATGGGGCTGACCCGGACGGACTGCTTTGCCGCGCTGGGCGGCGGCGTGACCGGGGATATGGCCGGGCTGGCGGCGGCGCTGTATCTGCGCGGGGTGGACTTTGTCCAGATTCCCACCACGCTGCTGGCCATGGTGGACGCTTCGGTCGGCGGCAAAACCGCGGTGAATCTGGTTTCCGGGAAAAACCTGTGCGGCGCGTTTCATCAGCCGCGGCTGGTGATCTGCGACCCGGATACGCTGGATACCCTGCCGCCCCCCGTGCTGGCGGAGGGCATGGCGGAGGTGATCAAGCACGGGGCCATCTGCTCCGCTGCGCTGCTGGACCGGATCCGGGAGGGAGCCGCGCCGGGGGATCTGGTGGCGGAGAACATCCGGATCAAGAGCGGAATTGTCAGCCGGGATGAGCGGGAAAGCGGCGAGCGGAAGCTGCTGAACCTGGGGCATACCTTCGGCCATGCGCTGGAGAAGCTGAGCGGCTATACCATCTATCACGGGGAAGGCGTCGCGGTGGGGATGCTCATCGCCGCGTTCAGCGCCGGGCGGGCCGGGCTCTGCGCTCCCGGCGTTTATGAGGAGCTGCGGGAGCTTCTCCGGAGCCGGAATCTGCCCGTGACGACGGCCTTCACCGCGGCGGAGATCGCGAAAAACGCCATGAACGATAAAAAACGGGCGGGGAACAGCCTGACCGTGGTGCTGCCGGCGGAACGGGGGCGGAGCGTCTTAAGGACGATCCCGGCGTCGGAGCTGCGGACGCTGATTGCCTGCTGCGACGGGGAGGTGACCGGGCGGTGAGAATGCTGATTTCTCCCCGTCCCCTGGCGGGAGAAGTGAATCCGGTGATTTCTTCCAAGTCCGTGACCCACCGGGTCCTGATCGCCGCGGCTCTGTCGGGAGAGGAGACCCGGGTGGAACGCGTGGCTCCTTCGGCGGACGCCCGGGCGACCTGCCGCTGCCTGGAGGCGATGGGCTGCCGGATCCGGGCGGAGGGGGAGAACCTGATCCTCCGGCCGGGAATGGCGCCGGAGAGCGCGGAGATGGACTGCGGAGAGAGCGGATCGACGCTGCGCTTTATGCTGCCGGTGGCAGCGGCGCTGGGCATCCGGACGGCGTATACCGGGCAGGGCAAGCTGGCGGAGCGGCCTCTGTCGCCCCTGGCGGAGGAAATGAGCGCCCACGGGATCCGGCTTTCCGCGCAGGGCAGGTTTCCCCTGCGCATGGAGGGACACTTGACGGCCGGACGCTATCAGCTGGCGGGGAATGTATCCTCCCAGTTTATTACCGGGCTGCTGCTGGCTCTGCCCCTGCTGGAGGGGGACAGCGAGATCCGGCTGACGAGCCCCCTGGAATCCGCCTCCTATGTGGAGATCACCCTGAGAACCCTGGAGCGCTTCGGCATCCGGGTGATCCGGGAGAAGGACGGGCTTCGCGTTCCCGGCGGACAGCGGTACCGCAGCCCGGGCCGGGTTGTCATTGAGGGAGACTGGTCCGGAGCGGCCTTCTGGCTGGCGGCGGGCGCGCTGAGCGAGGCGGGGGTTACCTGCGCCGGGCTGGACAGGGCTTCCGCCCAGGGAGACCGGGCCATGCTGACGCTGCTGCGGGAATTCGGCGCCCGGGTGACGGCGGAGGAGAACCGGGTGACGGTCCGCCGGGGAAACCTGCGGGGAATCACGATTGACGCGGGGGATATACCGGATCTGGTGCCCGTTCTGGCGGTGACTGCCGCCTTCGCGGAGGGGGAGACGGTGATCCGGCATATTGCCCGGCTGCGGCTGAAGGAATCCGACCGGGTGGAAACGGTGCTGCGGCTGATCCGGAGTCTGGGCGGCTGGGCGGAAGCCACGGAGCAGGAAATGCGGATCGCCGGCGGCGGGCTGCGGGGCGGCCGGGCGGAAGCCTTCGGAGACCATCGGATCGCCATGGCGGCGGCGGTAGCGGGCAGCGGAGCGGAAGGACCGACGGAGATCGTCGGGGCGGAATCGGTGGCCAAATCCTATCCGGGATTCTTTGAGGTTTTCCGCAGCCTGGGAGGACAGGCCGCCGTGAAACCGGAGGAAACGGAACGACAGGAGAGGGAAATATGATTTTTCGGGGCAAAAAGCTGACGGTCAGCATCTTCGGCCAGAGCCACGCAGCCGCCATCGGAGCGGTGATCGACGGGCTGCCCTCGGGCTTCCGGATCGACCGGGAGCAGCTGCAGGCATTTCTGAACCGCCGCGCGCCGGGACAGGGCCGGCTGACCACCGCCCGGAAGGAGGCGGACGAGCCGGAGTTTGTCAGCGGGCTGAACGGGGATATGACCTGCGGGGCGCCGGTGTGCGCCGTGATCCGGAACGGGGATACCCGGAGCCGGGATTATGACGCGTTTCGCTGCGTCCCCCGCCCGTCCCACGCGGATTATCCCGCCATCGTCAAATACGGGGAAAGCTATGATATCCGCGGGGGCGGACCCTTCTCCGGAAGGCTGACGGCGCCGGTCTGTGCGGCCGGGGGCATCGCCCTGCAGATGCTGGCGGAAAGGGGCGTCCGGATCGGGGCGCATATCGCCTCCGTCAGCAATCAGACGGACCGGCGGTTCGACCCGCTGCGGGTCAGCCCGGCTGATTTTGATCTGATCGCGGCAAACGGGTTTCCGACCCTTTCCCGGGAAGCGGGGGAGGAAATGATGGCGGAAATCGAAAACGCGCGCAGGGCGGAGGATTCCGTCGGCGGAACGGTGGAGGCGGCCGCCGTCGGCCTGCCCGTCGGCCTGGGAGGACCGCTGTTCGAAGGTCTGGAAAGCGCGCTGGCGGCGGCCTGCTTCGCGATTCCCGCGGTGAAGGGCGTGGAGTTCGGCGACGGCTTTTTTGCCGCGCTGCTGAGAGGATCGCAGCATAACGACGCCTACGCCATGGACGGGGAGCGGGTGGTTACCCGAACCAATCATGCCGGCGGGCTGGTGGGCGGAATGACCACCGGGATGCCGCTGATTTTCCGGGTGGCCTTCAAGCCGACGCCCTCCATCGGGATGCCGCAGCAGAGCGTGAACCTGGAGGAGGGCCGGGAGACGGAGCTGACGATCCGCGGGCGGCATGATCCCTGCGTGGTGCAGCGGGCGGTACCGGTGGTCGAGGCAATGACCGCGCTGGTGCTGCTGGATGAAATACTGGGTGCGTGAGCAGCCGGGCGGGAGGAAAGACAGCATGGAATTCGGGCTGCTGGGAGAAAAACTGGGTCACAGCTTTTCGCCGGCGATCCACAAAGCCCTGGGCGGATATGATTACCGGCTGACGGAGCTGGCGCCCGGGGAGCTGCGGGGGTTTCTGGAAAGGCGGGATTTCCGGGGCGTCAACGTGACGATTCCCTATAAACAGGCCGTCATGCCCTTTCTTGACGAGATCACGGAGCAGGCCCGGGCGATCGGCGCGGTGAACACCGTTCTCCGGCTGCCGGACGGGCGGCTGCGGGGGGACAATACGGACTACTATGGGCTGATGACGCTGCTGGACCGGGCGGGATTCCGTCCGGAGGGGAAGAAATGCCTTGTGCTGGGCAGCGGGGGCGCTTCCCGTACCGCGGTCGCCTGCCTGCGGGACCGGAAGGCCCGGGAGGTGATCGTGATCTCCCGGAAAGGCGAGCACACCTACCGGGATCTGGAGCGGCACGGGGATGCGGAGCTCCTGATCAACACGACGCCGGTGGGCATGTATCCTCATAACGGGGAATCCCCGGTCGATCTGAACCGGCTGCCATCGCTGGAGGGCGTGGCGGACCTGATCTATAATCCGGCCCGGACCGCGCTGATGCTGCAGGCGGAACGGAAGGGCATACCCGCCGCCGGGGGACTGATCATGCTGGTGGCCCAGGGACGGGCGGCCGCGGAGCTTTTCCTGGGGAAAAGGATTGATCCGGCGGAGGAGGAAAAGGTCCTGCGCAGCCTGGAGCGGGAGACGGAAAACTGGATCCTGATCGGCATGCCCGGCTGCGGAAAGTCAACGGTCGGGCGCATTCTGGCGGAAAGAAGCGGCCGGGAGCTGGTGGATACGGACGGAATGATCGAAGAGGAAGCGGGTATCCCCTGCGGGGAAGTGATCCGCCGCTTCGGCGAGGAAGCCTTCCGCCGGATGGAAACCCGGGCGGCCGAACGGGCCGGAAAGGAATCCGGAAAGATCATCGCGACGGGCGGAGGCATCGTGACCCGGGAGGAGAACCGGGATCCGCTGCGACAGAACGGACGGCTGATTCACCTGGACCGCCCCCTGGAAAGTCTGGCGACGGACGGAGACCGGCCTTTGTCCGCTTCGGCGGAAGCCCTGCAGGCGCTGTATCGGAAACGGCAGCCCCTGTATGCGGCCTGGCGGGATCTGCGGATTGAAAGCGGATCGCCGGAGGAAGCCGCGGACCGAATTCTGGAGGCGCTGAAATGAAAATTCTGATTATTAACGGGCCGAACCTGAACATGCTGGGCATCCGGGAACCCGGAATCTATGGCCGGGAGACCTATGAGGATCTGTGCCGCTATCTGCGGGAGCAGGCGGAGACGCTGGGAGTGGAAGCGGAAATCTTTCAGTCCAACAGCGAAGGGGATATCGTGACGAAAATCCAGCAGGCCCTGGGCAGCGCGGACGCGATCGTGATCAATCCCGCCGCGTATACGCATACCAGTGTCGCGATCCTGGATGCGCTGAAGGCGGTGGCGCTGCCGGCGGCGGAGGTGCATCTGAGCGATGTGACGAAGCGGGAGGCGTTCCGGCAGATTTCCTACGCGGGAATGGCTTGTAAATTTCACTTCATCGGCATGGGCTTTGAGGGGTACGGCGAGGCGATGAAAGCCCTGGTGAAGGACGGAAAATAAACCATCCCGGGGCGGGGCTCTCCCGGGTGAAGTTCGTTTTGACGTTTGGAATAAAAGAGCGTACAATAGAGCCCGTACCAGGAGGTGACTGAGTTATGTGGCATCTTGTATCCGATACCAGCTGCGATCTGTTCAGCCTGGAAGGCGGAGAAGGAATCTTCGATTTTGCGACCATCCCCTTCTCCATCCGGATCGGAAGCCGGGAGTATATTGACGATGATACGATGTCCGTGGAGGAAATGCTGACCGCGAACGAGAGTCACGCGGAACTGGCGCAGACGTCCTGCCCCTCTCCGGAGGACTGGCGGGTTCGCTTTGCGGAGCCCGGGCCGGTGATCGCCTTTACGATCTCCAGCGCGCTTTCCGGCAGCTATAACAGCGCCTGTACCGCGCGGAACATGATTCTCGAAGAGGAGCCGGACAAGCAGATCGCCGTGATCGACAGCCGGGGAACCGGCCCGGAGGTGGCGGCGGCAGTGCTGAAGGCCCGGGAGCTGATTCTGGCCGGGAAGGATTTCCGGGAGGTGGAGCAGCAGCTGAACCGCACGGTGGAGGAGACCCACATCATTTTCGCGCTGGCCTCCTACCACAATCTGATCAAGGCCGGGCGCGTGAGCCGGCTGGTGGGCTTTATCGCGGGGCATCTGGGCTTCTGGGGGATCGGCATCGGAGACGAGAACGGGGAAATTGCCATGAGGGGCCGGGCCCGGGGGGACCGGAGCATGGTGCGGCTGATGGCGGAGGAAATCCGGAAGATCGGACTGGCGCCGGACCGGCGGATCCGGATTCATCACAGCCTGAACGAAAAGGACGCTCAGGCGCTGGAAGAGCAGCTGAAAACGATTTTCCCGGAGGCGGAGATTACAATCTGGCCGACCCGGGGGCTGGACAGCTTTTACGCGGAGCGGCGGGGGCTGATCGTCAGCTTCTGACGCGGTGAATGGAAAAGAAAGGAAAAGGGTAAAAATCATGGTTCGTATTAATGTCATTTCAGGTTTTCTGGGCGCGGGAAAGACGACGCTGATCCGGAAGCTGCTGACCGGCAGCCTGCGTAAGGAAAAAGTGGTGCTGCTGGAGAACGAGTACGGCGAAATCGGCATTGACGGCGGCTTTATGAAGGACGCGGGAATTACCGTGACGGAGCTGAACGCGGGCTGCATTTGCTGCACCCTGGCGGGAGATTTTCAGGCGGCGATCGATCAGCTGATCGACACCTATCATCCGGACCGGATTCTGGTGGAGCCCACCGGTGTCGGAAAGCTGAGCGAGATCCTCTCCGCCGTGGAAAAGGCGAAGGAACGGCATGCGGATATTGAAGTCAGCGGCAGCGCCACGGTTGTGGACGCGGGCAAATGCCGGATGTATATGAAAAACTTCGGGGAGTTCTTCCTGGATCAGGTGAAGAGCGCGTCCACCGTGATTTTCAGCCGGACGCAGCTGCTGCCGCCGGACCGGGTGGAAAAGAGCCGCCTGCTGATTGCCGAGGCGCATCCGGATGCCCGGATTATTACGACGCCCTGGGACGAGATGGATCCGGACTTCATGCTGGAAGTGATTGAGAAGGGCAAGCCCATCTACTTCCCGCCGATGGAAGACGATGACCATGATGAGCATGATCACGATGAGCATGAGCATCACCATGACCACGACGACCATGATCACGATGAGCATGAGCATCACCATGACCACCACGACCATGACCACGATGAGCATGAACATCATCATGACCATGACCACGATGAGCACGATCACGACGAGCACGAACATCATCATGACCATGACCACGATGAGCATCATCATCACGATCATGATCACCAGCATCACCATCACCATCACGAGGGTGAGCATGACGCGGACGAGGTGTTCGGCACCAGCGGTCTGGAAACAGCGCAGCGGTACGAACAGGATGAAATCCGGGAAATCCTGGGCCGGCTGGGCGACGAGGAGGAATACGGCCGGGTGCTGCGGGCGAAGGGCATTCTGCAGAACAGCGCCGGAGCCTGGTTCCAGTTTGACTATGTTCCCGGAGAGATTGATCTGCGGGAAGGCAGCGCCGATTATACCGGCCGCCTCTGCGTCATCGGCGCGGATCTGAACGAGAAGGCGCTGTCCGAACTGTTCCATCTGTGAGGAAGTCAGATATGAGACGGGAATTTGTACCGATCTATATGATCACCGGTTTTCTGGAGAGCGGAAAGACCACCCTGGGTCTGACCGTGCTGGAAAACGAGCGGTTTACCAACGGCGGCCCCTGCCTGATTATTCAGTGCGAGGAGGGCGAGGTCGAATACGACAGCGAGCGCCTGGAAAAGTATAAGGGCATCCTGGTGAATCTGGAGGACGCGGACGAGCTGACCACAGCGAAGCTGGGACAGCTGGAGACGCAATACCGGCCTACCTGCGTCATCATGGAATACAACAGCATGTGGGGGCTGGAGCTGCTGGACAGGCTGCGGCTGCCCCGGCTGTGGGGATGGGCGCAGGTGGTGACCACCGCGGACGCGACCACCCTGGCCAATTATATGACCAATATGCGGAAAATCCTGACCGATCCCATGAAGACGGCGGATATGATTTATATCAACCGCTGCGGCGAGTCCTTTGACAAGGCTTACTGGCGGAAGCAGATCCGGGCGATGAACAGCGGCTGTTCCATCCTTTTCGAGAATACGGACGGAAGCGTGGAGGACGGCGTTCGGGACGAGGATCTGCCTTACGATATGAAGGCGCCCGTCATCGAAGTGTCGGAGGATCAGTTCGGTATTCTCTATCTGGACAGCATGGATCATCCGGAACGCTATGACGGGAAGAAGCTCCGCCTGGTGGGCCAGGCTTACCGGAAAAAGGAATTCCCTCCGGGATTCTATTATTTCGGACGGCAGGCCATGACCTGCTGCGCGGAGGATATGCAGGCGTGCGGATGGGTCTGCAAGGGAGACCGGACGCCGGATAACAAAACCTTCTTCACCCTGACAGCCAGGGGAAAGAAGGTCGTGTCGCCGGATGGCCGGGAAGCGCTCATGCTGTATGAAGAGAACACGGAAAGGGCGAAAACTCCCCGGGAGGAGTACGTATCCTTTGCGAATATTTAAGCCTGTTTTTCGGAAGAAGGGGAAGCGTTCTCCTTCTTTTTTCGCAGGCCGTCGATGACGGTCACAACGGCTCCCAGCAGCAGGCTGACGTAGTAGGTAAAGAAGCGCCAGAGCAGCAGGGCGGAAAAGAGCAGATCCGGCGGAAAAATCTTGCCCAGATACAGGGTGAAAACGCCCTCCTGGGCGCCGGATGCTCCGGGAAGCGGCGTATAGCCGGCGCTGGTATAGATCATAATGGCCAGAGCGGTCAGCTCGCCCCAGCTGGAGCCGGTCAGCCGGAAGCCCCGGTACAGGAAATAGATCACCGACATGAGGCTGAGCAGCTGCGCGCCCCCGAGAAGAAGCTGCATCAGCAGGTCGGAAGGACGCCTGCGCAGGAGCGTAATGCTGTTGTGAAATTTATCCACGGTTTCGTTCCAGCGCACGCTGGCGGCTTCAGGATCCTTGCAGATCCGGATTTTGGTGCCGATTTTGATGCAGGTGGAAACGATCCAGCGGACAATGCCCTTATTGAGGCCGATAAAAATCAGCAGGGTGACCACAAAGGCGTTATACACATAGCCGACGATCAGAATCCAGAGGTTGTCGCCCAGATTGGTCCGGATGCTGTCCGCGTAAAGAATCCAGAACACGGTCCCCAGAAACAGAAGCATGAACTGAAAACAGAAAAGCCGCACCAGCAGTGCCGAGGTTCCGAGCCCCACGGGGACTTCTTTTTTGCGCAGATAGTAAACCTGCAGAGGCTGACCGCCCGTCGCGCCGGGGGTGATATTGGAATAATACTGGCCGATGATGGAAACAAAGAAGGCGTAGGGAACGGAAATGGTAAAGCCCTGCCGGCGGAGAAAATACCAGATGGACAGGCCCTCGGAAAGAAGAAAGCCCAGATAGGCGCAGAGACAGGCCAGAATCCACGGAAGCGGAACGCTGGTAATGGCAGCCCAGGTAGCCCGCAGATCGTTCCCCCCGGTAAAACCGATGATCAGAACGATGGCCAGGGTGCCGAAGATCAGCAGAAAATTGAGCAGGTTACGGGTGCGGGAACTCATGACATTCCTCCGGATCAATCTGAATCCTTTTCATTGTATCACATTCCTGAGAAAAAAAGAACCGCTCTGCTTTTCCCGATTCAGCCGGCGGACCGGTGAGCAGGACAGGAAATGACAGAAACGGAAGATTATGATATACTGAAAAGGAATCCGGGCGTGCTGAAAAGACGATATGGGAGGACGCGTCATGCTGAGGATCGGACAATTTACGGACACTTTTTTGCCCATTGTGGATGGGGTCGGCCGTGTTGTCAAGGCCTATGCGGAGAACCTGTGCCTGCTGGGGCATCAGGTGGCGGTTGTCGCGCCGATGTATGATACCGGTTTTCGCGGGGGCTTTCCCTATGAGCTGGTGGAGTTCAACGCGAAGGCGCTGCCCGGGCTGAAGCAGTATAAAATCGGGGAAGCGGTGCTGGATCCTCACTACCGGTCCCGGATGCGCATGATTGAGCTGGATGTGATTCATGCGCACAGCCCTTTTACGTCCGGATCCGAGGCCTTGCGGCTGGCCGCCGTCCGGAAGCTGCCGCTGGTGGCGTCCTTTCACTCCAAATATTACGATGATTTTCTGAAGGCCACCCATTCGGAATCGCTGGCCCGGATGGGTGTGAAGATTGTGGTGAATTATTATAACCGCTGCGACGAAGTCTGGGCGGTGGGGAAGAACAGCGCGGATGTGCTGAGCAGTTACGGCTATGCGGGAGAGATTCAGGTGATGCCCAACGGGGCGGAAATCCGGAGCGTTTCTCCGGCGGATGTGGCGGAGGTAAACCGCCGCTGGAGTCTGGGGGAGGATCCCGTGATCCTGTTTGTGGGGCAGATGGACTGGAAAAAGAATATCCTGACCCTGCTGGAAGGCTGTGCGAAGATGAAGGCGCGGGGAGGCCGCTTCCGGCTGCTGCTGGCCGGCCAGGGGATGGATCTGGGAAAGATCCGGCAGAAAATCGATGATCTGAACCTGCAGGATCAGGCGGAAACCCTGGGGCATATTTCGGATATTTCCCTGCTGGACGGGCTCTATGCCCGGGCTTCGCTGTTCGCTTTCCCCTCCCTGTATGATAACGCGCCGATGGTGGTGCGGGAGGCCGCGGTGATGGGGACCCCTGCGGTCATGGTTCGGGGAAGCACGGCGGCGGAGGTGATCCGGGACGGGGAGAACGGGTATCTGTGCGAAAACGACGCGGAGGATCTGGCCCGGGTGATGGAAGGGGCGCTGAAGGATCCGGAACAGCTGAAGCGGATCGGAGAAAACGCAAAGGAAACCATCCCTGTGCCCTGGAGCAGGGTGCTGGAAAAAGCGGTCGAACGGTATGAGCGGCTGGTCGCCCTGGGCAGGGAAGGGAAGCTGAAGGAAAAGAAAATCCGGATTGTCTGAGCGTTACAGTACGATGTCGCCCGGGCGGTATCCGGCCGGCAGCTCTTCCTCCCGCAGGAAAACCGTATCAGGATCTTCCAGGGCGGGAAGGAAAGCCTCATAGGGAACGGAGGAAAACTCACAGCCGTAGCTGCTTTGGCCGAACCATCCGCCCTCCGCGGTTTTCTGGTGGATATCCCGGGCAAATTTGGTATGATTGGAACAGTCGTGCAGAACAAGGGGCCATTGCTCCTCCGCGGCCTGTTTCATTAACCGCAGGGTCAGCTCCCGGCTGAAGACGGGGCTCAGATAGCCCATGCGGAAGAAATACAGGGACTCGCCCCAATAGTTGGGCAGGTTGTTTTCATTCAGGTGCAGCTCCGCACAGTTCATAAAATCGATTCCGGATGCCAGAATCCGGTCCTTCTTTGCCAGGAATTCCCGGTAAAACTCCCGGGTCATCGGCGTTTCGATTCCGACCCGCGGGATCCGCTGCTTTGCGGCTGCCATCAGCTGAATTACCCGGTCGGAGGTATGGGAAGCCCCCAGGTTGAAACGGATTTCGTCCAGACCCGCCCGGGCCAGCAGATCCAGGCCGGCTTCGCTGGCATGGAGGCCGTTGGTATACAGATGCTGATACACGCCGGCCTCGTGGAAGCGGCGGATGACTCCCTCGTATTTTTCGATTTCCATAAAGGGTTCCAGATAGACATAGGCGATGCCGGTCGGCTTCCGGGAGAGCGCGAACAGAAGGGGAAGATCCTCCTCCCGGTACCGGGTGCCGCCGATTTCCCATAAGCCTTCGCCGATGGGCGGAATGCGGTCCAGCTGGCCGAAATCGTAGCAGAAAGGGCAGGCCGCGTCGCAGCGGTTGGTTTTGCGGACAGCGGAGAGTCCGGTGCCCAGGAGACAGCTGCGGCAGCCGGCGGGAAAACGGTCCTCCGGACCGACGAACAAAGTCCGGAAGGGAACGGCCGGATCCCAGGGAAGGATTTTGCCGCCGTCGGCCGCGAGCCCTTTCAGACCGGGAATTTCAGCCTGCAGACGGGTAAAACGGGATTCAGCTGCCAGCTCCAGCTGGCTGAAAACGGCGGAGGCGATTTCCTGCTGACGCGGGCCCAGCGGTTCCTCTTCCGGCAGCGCCGCGAAGAACTGAAACCAGGCCAGGGCATCCTTCCGGGATATATTCATGCCTCGGTCCCCCTCTCTCATTTCCGCTCATTATAGCACAACCGGCTTCATTTGTACCGCCGTCCGGCCGATTTCGTATTCTCCGCCCTTGCATAAACAGCGCCGGCTGTGGTATAATTCCGCCGTCGCATGGAGCGGTATCGAAGCGGTCATAACGGGGCTGACTCGAAATCAGTTTGCCGGTTTTCCGGCACGTGGGTTCGAATCCCACCCGCTCCGCCACCTAAGGACGCTGATATTGATACGATATCGGCGTCCTTTCTTTTGCCCGAAAGTGCCCAGAAATAAAGGGTTTCCGGCCATCAGGCTCTTCCAAGTGGAAGTCCCGGTAGCCGTATTTTTCTTTTCTCCCCCCGTTGCAAGCCGTGTATTCTTACACGATACCTTCTGGTTGCCGTGTAAATTTACACGATTCTTCCGCCAGCTCTCTCAGCCTTCTGTCTCTTCCTGATGCGTAAA
>JAGCBO010000083.1 GCA_017652125.1 Clostridia bacterium
GCATCGCGTCCGCCGGAAGCCATGGCACGCTGTCCAGCGTGCTTTTTTCGAGCCATCGGGCGTCCTCCGCTTCCAGCAGGGTCAGATGTCCTTCTTTGATCCCGCACCAGAAGCAGTCCATGGAGAGATGAAATTCCGGATAGTCGTATTCAACCCGGCCGATCCGTTCGCCCACCGTGATAACGGTATCCAGCTCCTCCCGGATTTCCCTTGCCAGCGCCTGCTGCGGCGTTTCCCCCGCCTCGATTTTCCCGCCGGGAAATTCCCATTGTCCCCGGTAGTTCCCGTAGCCCCGGGCCGTGGCGAAAATCCTTTTCCGGGAGATCAGGGAATCGCAGATCACCGCCGCGGCTACCCGGATCGTTTTCATGCACGGATCTCCGCTTTTGTATTCCCCTGAATCCGTCTGAACTGGAAGAAATAAACAATCAGCAGCGCGGCCGCGAAAACCGCTCCGATCGGGTAGGCGATCGTCTGGGACAGCCCAACCCCTTCCTTGGCCATCAGGATATAGGTCATACTGACAGCGGACATGAAGGTGGCAGGAAGCGCCGTCAGCAGGGAGGCGTACCGGCTCTTTCCGTTCTTCAGCAGATAAGCCGTGGCGACCCAGAGCGCGATCATCGCCAGCGTCTGATTGCTCCAGGAGAAATAACGCCAGAGCACGTTAAAGTCCAGCTGAGTCAGCACGGCGCCGACTGCCAGCAGCGGAAGCGTGATGATCAGGCGGTTTTTGATCTTTTTCTGATCCAGATGCGTGCATTCCGCCAGAATCAGCCGGGCGCTGCGGAAGGCCGTATCGCCCGACGTGATGGGGCAGGCTACTACGCCGATGATCGCCAGAACCCCGCCGACGACTCCAAGCATCTTTTCGGAGATTTCGTAAACCGTCCCGGACTGGCCGAGCGTCGAAAGCGCGTTATGCAGGCCGCCGGTCGCGCCGTAGAAGGCAACCCCCGCAGCCGCCCAGATCAGCGCGATCACGGATTCGGCGATCATCGCGCCGTAGAAGATGTTCCTTCCCTGTTTCTCGCTGGTAATGCACTTGGCCACCATCGGAGACTGGGTGGCATGGAAGCCGGAGATGGCGCCGCAGGCCACTGTCACAAACATGAAGGGCCAGACCGGCAGACCTTCCGGATGAAGATTGGTCAGCGAGACTTCCGGAATCTGATGACCGCCGAAGATGACTCCGCCCAGGACGCTCAGCGCCATCAGGATCAGAATCGCACCGAAGACGGGATACAGCTTTCCGATCAGCTTATCGATCGGAAGCAACGTGGCCAGAATATAGTACAGAAGGATGATGCCGATCCAGATCTTCTCATTCAGAAAACCGGGCGTCAGCCTGTCGATCAGGGCGGCAGGGCTGGTGACAAACACCGTCCCGGTCAGAACCAGCAGCAGGATGGAGAAGGCGCGCATGACCCATCGTGCCGCCTTCCCCAGATAAATCCCGGACAGCTCCGCGATCGAAGCGCCGCTGTGCCGGCTGGAAATCATGCCGCACATGTAGTCGTGCACCGCGCCCCCCAGAATGGCGCCGAGTACGATCCACAGAAAGACGACCGGGCCGAAACAGGCGCCCATCAGAGCTCCGAAAATCGGGCCGGTGCCGGCAATATTCAGCAGCTGCACCAGAAACGCCTTCCACGGCTTCATCGGCACGCAGTCGACGCCGTCGTTAATGGCCAGGGCCGGCGTCTGCCGGTCGTCCGGCGCAAAAATCTTCTCGGTCAGACGGCCGTAGAAAAGGAAACCAAGCACAAGAACCACCAGAGCCAGAATCAGGGAAACCATAAAATCATCGTCCCTTCAGGTGTTTTGTCAGTTCATCCGACAGCGGAGTTATCATATCATATTTCTGATGGTTCTGTCAGCCTTTTTTCTGTAATTTTTCTCTGACGAGCCGGTCTTCAGTTCTCCGGCGAGGCCTGTTGATTCGGGGTGAAAATCAAATGATCGACATTGAATCGGAAATCCTTATAAAAATCACAACAGTTACATTATTGCTTGCCCTGTTGAACCTTTATGTGACCAATATGGATGCAGAAAACCTTCAAGACTCTCCGTTCATGAAAGGTTCAGGAAAAGAAAGGAGTATTTGTTTTAAGAAACCGAAGCCCATTTTCCGGGGGCAGGAGTTGATCTCCTGTCCCCTTTTCGACGCGCTTTTTCTCCGCGGCAGCCGGAATAAACCCGGATAATTTGCGCACCGGAATCTGTACAAAACCGCCGGACAGGAGTAGGATGATTCCATCGAACGGGAAACCCCGTTCATCCGTCCGCCGGATCCGCCCGGGCGGGCGGACAGAGCAGCCGGAAAAGCGCCGGGCGGCCGGCGAAAACCGTTCCGGCAAACAGCGCCGGGAAAAAGCACAGGCTTGAAAGCAAAGGAGGAAGAAGCAATGAAAAAAGGACTGATTATCATCATCGGCATCGTGGTCGTGGCCGGAATTATCGCACTGACCTGCACTGCCACCGTTCAGACCGGATATACCGGAATCGTTACGACCTTCGGGCGGGTCGAGGATGTTACGCTGGAAGCCGGCTTCCATTTCAAGAGCCCCTTCCAGGAGATCATCCTGATGGATAACCGCGAGCAGAAGAGCTCTTTCACGACGGAAGCCTTCTCCAGCGATATTCAGCAGGTGGATATCACCGGATCCATCAACTACGCGATCAATAAAAGCACGGCCATGAACCTGTTCAAGGAAGTCGGCACCGATTACTTCAACAAGCTGGTCTATCCCAGGATGCTGGAGATCACCAAGGGCGTGTTCAGCAAGTATACGGCCGAAAACCTGGTAGCCAACCGGCAGAATCTGAGCGAATCGATCCGGGCCGGCATGCACGCGGAGCTGGATGCCTACGGCATAAACGTCATCAGCATCAGCATTGAAAACATCGACTTCACCGACGCCTTCACCGACGCGGTCGAAGCCAAGCAGGTCGCCGCCCAGAAAAAGCTGCAGGCGGAAATCGAGCAGAGCCAGATGACCATGGAAACCCAGCAGCAGGCGGAACGGAAGCGGATTAACGCCGAGGCCGAAGCCAATGTGGCCAAGATCAACGCGGATGCCGACGCCTACGCGCTGCAGGTCCGGAGCGACGCTGAGGCGGAAGCGAACAAGAAAATCGCCGAAAGCCTGACCGAGCACCTGATCCGGTTCAATGAAATCAAGGCCTGGGACGGCAAACTGCCCACCTATATGGCCGGTCAGGGAACCACCACGCTGCCCATCCTGAATATGGCGGAACAGGATAACGAGCCGGCGGAAAGCAGCACTAAGTAAGCTCCCGCGGCGCGGACTTGCCCGAAACTTTTGCTTGACAAAAGGCGGAAATCGGATATAATGATCGGGTGAGCACGCGCTGTGGAGAGTTGGCTGAGTGGTCTAAGGCGCACGACTGGAAATCGTGTGTGGGGTGATACCTCACCTAGGGTTCAAATCCCTAACTCTCCGCCAGACAGCCCTGGTCCCGAATAGGGCCAGGGCTCTCTTTCTGCCCTGAAAACTTCACCCTTTATCTATTGGCTGATTAGTGATAAAATAGAATGATTCTTTGGTGAACTGGGAGGATTTCATGCGCATTATTCTAATCGGGGCCGGGAAAGTCGGATACGCGCTGGCGGAGCATCTGATCGCCGAAGAGCATGACGTCACCGTGATCGATAATGACGAGGAAGCCATCGCCCATTGCTCCGGCGCGCTGGACGCCCTCTGCCTGAAGGGGAACGGCGCAAACGCCAAGATCCTGCTGGAGGCGGGAGTGGAAAAGGCGGACATGATCATCGCCACCACGGAGAACGATGAAACCAATATGCTGGCCTGTCTGATTTCCAAGCGGCTCGGCGCGCCCTATACCATCTGCCGGATCCGGGATCCCGAATTCAACGAGAGCCAGATGCTTCTGCAGAATGAGCTGGGCATCGACGTCGCCATCAATCCGGAGCGGGCGACGGCGCTGGAGATCAGCCGTCTTCTGCGTTATCCCTTCGCCGGCAGCATCGAGCATTTTGCCAAAGGCCAGGTGGAGATGGTGGAATTCCGGGCTTCCGATTCGGATCCCTTTCTGAATATCCCCCTGAAGGATCTGGTGTCCCGGGTGCCGAAGATGCCCCGCGTGCTTTACGCCATGGTGGAGCGCGGCAATCAGGTGCTGATTCCCACCGGCGATTTTATCTTCCGTCCGGGCGACCGGGTTTTCGTTTCCGGCAATATGCTGACGATTACGGAATATTTCCGCTTTCTGGGTCGGAACCGGCTCAAGGTGCGCAGCGTCATGATTCTGGGCGGCGGCCGGATTTCCTATTATCTTTCCCGGTTTATCATCCCCATGGGCATTCATGTAACCCTCTTCGAGGTGAAAAAAGAAAAAGCCCGGCTGATGAGCGAAATGATGCCGAAGGTGGACGTAATCCTGGGGGACGGAACGGACGAGGATCTGCTGGAGGAGCAGGGGCTCTCCCAGACGGACGCCTTCATCAGCCTGAGCAACCGGGATGAGGAAAATCTGATCTCCGGAATGCACGCCAACCGCTGCGGCGTTCCGAAGGTGATTGTGAAGAGCAGCCGGATGAGCCATCTGGATGTGCTCACGGATCTGGGCCTGGATTCCATTGTCAGTCCTCAGTTTATTACCACCTCCACCATTCTGCGCTATGTCCGCGCCCGCGAAAACAGCAGCGGCACCCGGATTGAGCGGCTGTACCGTCTGCTGGACGGAAAGGCGGAAGCCATGGAATTCATCGCCATGAAGGGGGACGCCTATATCGGCATTCCCCTGAAGGATCTGGTGTCCCGGAAGGGGACGCTGGTGGCGGTCATCGTCCGGCAGAATAAGGTCATCGTTCCCTTCGGAAACGATCATATTGAAGCCGGGGACCACGTGGTTGTGATTTCCTGTGAATCCGGCGTCTCCGACCTGAACGAGGTAATCTACCGATGAACAGAAAGCTGATCCTCCGGGTGCTGGGCTCCATGCTGTGCATAGAAGCGATTGCCATGCTTCCCGCCCTCCTGCTTTCCTTTCACTACCGGGACGGCGATTCCGCCGCCATGGGGCAGAGCATTCTGGTGACCGGAGTGCTGGGACTCTTCCTTTTCTTCTGTGTCCGCACGGATAAGAACGCTCATCTCCGCCTGAAGGAAGGATTTATCATTACGGCGCTGGGCTGGATTCTGCTGAGTTTATGCGGCGCCCTCCCCTTTCTCTTTTCCCGCACGCTTCCCCGCTTTGAGGATGCGTTCTTCGAGTCCGTTTCCGGTTTCACGACCACCGGCGCTTCCGTGGTGAACCGGTTTGAGGGCTTTCCCCGGGGCGTCATGTTCTGGAGAGCCTCCACCCACTGGATCGGCGGTATGGGCGTGCTGGTGCTGACCCTGGCCCTGCTTCCGAAGCTGACGGGCCGCAGTTCTCACCTGGTCAAGGCCGAAAGCCCCGGTCCCTCGCTGAGCAAGCTGGTGCCCAAGACCGGAGCAACCGCCAAGATCCTCTACACGATTTACATCATCCTGACCGTTACGGAATTCCTGACGCTCCTGCTTCTGGGCCTGAGTCCCTACGACGCGGCCCTGCATTCTCTGTCCACGGCCGGCACCGGCGGATTCAGCAATTACGGAGCCAGCGTCGCCGCCTTCCAGAGCGTACCGGTCGAAATGGTCATTTCCCTCTTCATGTTCCTGTTCGGCGTCAATTTCGCGCTGTACTATAAGGCTTTTCTGGGAGAGCATATCAAAGCGTTCTATAAGGACGAGGAATTCCGGTGGTATGCCGGAATCATCGTCGCCGCCATCGTGCTGATATCCCTCTTTAATCTTTCCTTCTATCATGGGGATTACTGGACTTCCCTCCGCTACAGCATCTTTACGGTCGCCTCGACAGCCTCCACCACCGGCTTCGTGACGGTGGATTACGGGGTCTGGCCGGCTGCCAGCCATATGATCATCCTGATCATCATGTTTATCGGCTCCTGCGCGGGCTCCACGGCCGGCGGCATCAAGGTGGTCCGGATCAACATGATCTGCAAGCTGAGCCGCCGGAATATCCGGTCCACCGGCCAGCCCAAAAAGATGGAGGTCGTCCGCATGGACGGCAAGGCGGTGGATGAAGCCACCCTGTCCCAGGTGGCGCAGTTCGCGCTGATGTATATCGCGCTCTGGCTTCTGGGTGCGCTGCTGATCTCCCTGGACGGGCCCTTTGATGTGCTGACCCATCTGACCGCCTCCCTGACCTGCGTCAGCAACGTGGGCCCCGGTCTGGGCGGCGTCGGCCCCGTCAGCAATTTTGCCGCCTACGGTCCCTTTGCCAAGATTGTCTCCGCCATGCTGATGCTCTTCGGCCGGCTGGAGCTTCTGCCGATGTTCATCCTGTTCACCCGTTCCGCGTGGCATAAATACTGATTTCCCGAATCGGAAGGTGAAAGTGATATGACGAATCAGACCAAAACCATCGCGAAAGGCATCTCCGTACTGGGGCTGACGGGGATCGTCAACAAGCTGATCGGGGTCCTCTATTCCATTCCGCTGGCGAGGATTCTGAAGCCGGAAGGCCTGGGGCTCTTTCAGACGGTTTTTCCGACCTATAATCTGTTTCTGACCATCTCCAGCGCCGGGCTTCCGGTAGCCGTTTCCCGCATGGTTGCCCATTATCTGGCGACCGAGGATGAGCCCAATGCCCGCCGGACGTTCTCGGCCGCCCTGAAGCTCCTGTTCACCATCGGGCTGTTCTTTACCCTGATCATGGTGATCTCCAACCGGATGCTGACCGGTCTGGTCGGAGTGGAGGAGGCATCCAAAGGCTTTTATACCATCGCTCCCTGCGTGCTCATCGTCTGCGTGCTTTCCGCCTTCCGGGGATATATCCAGGGTCATCAGAATATGGTGCCGACCGCTGTTTCCCAGATGATCGAGCAGGTCGGAAAGGTCATTGTATCCCTTCCCCTGGCGGCCATCGGCATGCGGACCAGCATGGCGGACGGAGCCGCCTGGGCGCTGCTGGGCATCACCCTGGTGGAAGGCATCGCACTGGCCTATATGATCATCCTCTATTTCCTGCATGAAAAAAAGAAGGCGCCTGCCGTGCAGCCCGCGGCTTCGGCCGGTTCGCCGGTTTCCCAGAAGCGTCTCGCCCGCCAGCTGATCACCATTTCGATCCCGATCACCGTCAGCGCCTGCATTATTCCTCTGGCCCAGTTTATTGATTCCGCCCTGATGGTGAACCGGATGGTCGTCTCCGGGCTGACCCGGACCGCGGCCACCTCCCTCTACGGTATTTTTTCCGGCATGGTCATCCGGCTGATCAATATCCCCACCGCGCTGGCGCTGGCGATTTCCATGAGCCTGGTGCCCGCCGTTTCCGCCGCCAAAGCCCGGGAGGACCGGGAGGCCATCATGCTGGAATCCAATACCGGCCTTCGCTATGCCTCGCTGATCGGTCTTCCCTGCTCCATCGGGATGAGCCTGCTGGCCAAACCGATCCTCGCCATCTTCTATACCGGCACGCTGACGCCGGAGCGGATGCAGACCGCCGCGGAGCTGCTTCAGGTCTCCTCCCTGACGGTTTTCCTCTTTACCATGGTTCAGGCGACCAGCAGCATTCTGCAGGGCCTCCACAAGCAGAAGATTCCGATGTATACCATGATTGCCGGCGTCGGGTGCAAAATCCTGCTGAACTATCTGCTGATCGGAACCCCGGGGATTAATATTCACGGCGGCCCGGTGGCTTCCATCGTCTGTTACTCCGTCGCCATGATCCCGAATCTCTTTTTCTGCTGTAAATACGCGGAGATGCGGTTCCGCTGGATGGACTGGATCGTTCGTCCCGGCCTGGCCGCGCTCGGCATGGGGCTGGCGGTTTACGGCCTGAAGCTGATCCTGCCGGAAAGCTTCCTCTCCACGGTTCTGATGATTCTGACCGGGGTCTGCGTATATCTGGCGATCGCCTTCCTGGATCACGCGCTGAGCAAATCTGACCTCCAGGGCATTCTGCGTCTGGGAAAAAGGAGGCGCCGATGAAACAGATCACGGTCGTATCCCTCTCTTCCGGAGATCCGGAGCTGCTGAACGGGCTGACCCTGAACGCCCTGAAAGCGGCCCGTACGCTGGTTCTGCGCACGGATCATCATCCCATTGCCGCCTGGCTGCGTCAGCAGGGAATCGCTTTCCGCTCCTTTGACAGCCTGTATGATCAGACGGAGGATTTCGATACGCTGCACCGGACCATGGCGGAAACCCTCTGGCAGGAAGCCGGCGCCTCCGGCCTGGTCTACGGTGTCCCCGATCCCCTGTCGGACGGCAGCGTCCTCTGTCTCCTGTCCTGCCGGCCTTCCCCGGAAGACCGGGTGGAGATCCTGCCGGGAATCGGGATCACGGAAGGCTATCTGAACCGCTGCCGCGGCGCTCTTCAGGAGCCCGACCGGCGGGTGGCCGCCGCTTTCTCCCTGTTCACCGCGGATTACGATCCGAACCGGCCGCTGCTGATCACGGAGCTCGACAGTGAAATCCTGGCCGGCGAGGTCAAAGCCTTTCTGGAATCCCGGATGGCGGATGAGGACACGCTGCTGTTTTTCAGCGATCCGGATCACCCGCCCCGGGAAATCCCTCTGTATGAGCTGGATCGCCAGCGAACCTACGATCACCGGTCGGCGCTGCTGATTCCCGCCCGTTCTCCCGAAGACCGTTCCCGCTTCACCCTGTCCGATCTGGAACGGAAGGCGGATCAGCAGCTGGCCCTCTTCCTGCGCCGGTCCGACGCCGATCCGGCGGATGAGGCGGGCCCCGAAGATCCGGATGAAGCGGCCGACGCGCTGGCGGAAACCCTGCTGAAGGTGGTTCACCGCGCCTGTCTGGCCAAGGCCATGGGAGAATTTGATCTCCGGGACGTTCTCACCCGGGCCTACCGCCTGGCCGGGCGGCTGCCGGAGCCCTGACGGTTCCCTGTATCCATGTGCAATCCCTCTCCGGAACGGCCGGTTCTGCCCGGAGACCGGGTTTTATGGATGAATAATGCTTCAAAAACACTGAAAGCCTTGACTTTCAAGGGAATGTGTGTATACTTTAAACTGTACGACAGAGGATATATAAGGTTTTCATGCCTTATCCTTTGTGTCAATTCAAAAGATGGGTCATTTATAATGTTGAAGGAGGAATTCCCATGAACAAGAGTGAACTGATTGCTGCCCTGACTGAAAAAGCGGAGCTCGCCAGCAAAAAGGATGCTGAAAAGGTTCTGAACGCTTTTGTGGAGGTTGTGACCGAGTCCCTGACCAAGGGTGAAAAGGTTCAGCTGATCGGCTTCGGCACCTTCGATGTGAAGAGCCGTCCCGCCCGCAAGGCCCGGAATCCCCGCACCGGCGAGGAGATCAAGATTGCCGCTTCCAAGGCCCCCGGTTTCAAGGCCGGCAAGGCTCTGAAGGATAAGGTGAACACCCCTGCCAAGAAGAAGGGCAAGAAATAATTGACAGACCTCTCACCCGCAGGATCGCATCCTGCGGGTTTTTACTGAAGATTCATATGGATTGGAGATCAGCATGCGCCTGGATAAGTTTCTGAAAGTATCCCGGATTATTAAGCGAAGGACGGTCGCCGCCGAAGCCTGCTCCGGCGGGCGGGTTTCCCTCAACGGGCGGGTTGCCAAGCCCGCGGCCGAAGTCAAGGCGGGAGACCTGCTTTCGATCCGGTTCGGAGAGCATGAGGGCCGGTACAAAGTCCTTCAGGTGAAGGAAACCGTGAAAAAGGAAGAAGCGGATCAGCTTTATGAGGTTCTGTCGGAGGATGCGGTGCTTTCCTCGGAAAGGAATGCCCCATGAAAACCGTTTTGCTGCTGCTGGCCGCGGGTTCCGGCTCCCGCATGGGGCTGAAGCAGAACAAGGTGTTCCTGTCCCTGGGGGGCAAAAGCGTGCTTCAGCGGAGCATGGAGGCCTTTGTCCCCTTTGCGGATGAAATCATCGTCCTTCATCGTCCCGGCGAGGAAGAGGCGGCAGGGGCGGAAACGGAGAAGGTTCCTTTTTCCGGAGTCCTTCGCCTGGTTCCCGGCGGAGCGGACCGCCAGGATTCTGTCGAAAACGGTTTGTCCCGGAGCGGCTGCCGTCCGGAGGATCTGATTCTGATCCATGACAGCGCCCGCTGCCTGGTTTCCCCCGGTCTGATCCGGCGGGTCCGGGACGCCGCCCTTGAAAAAGGCGCCTCGATTCCCGGGCTTCCGGCCACCAATACGATCAAGGTCTGCCGGGAGGATCAGGTGCTGCAGACGCCGGACCGTTCCCTGCTTTACGAAATCCAGACGCCGCAGGCCTGCCGGGCGGACTGGCTGCTGCAGGCCTTTGCCCGGGCGCGGGGAGACGGATTCCGGGGCACGGACGACGCCTCCCTGCTGGAACATGCCGGTTTTCCGGTCGCCGTGGTTCGGGGGGAGCGGAATAATATCAAACTGACGACTGGAGAGGATATACGGATGGCCGAATCCATTCTGGGTCTTTCCCGTCTGCCGCGGGTCGGCCACGGCTATGACGTGCATCGTTTTGCGGAGGATCGGAAGCTGATTCTCTGCGGGGTGGAGATTCCCTGGGAAAAGGGGCTTCTGGGCCACAGCGACGCGGATGTGGCGGTTCACGCGCTGATGGACGCCATGCTGGGCGCCGCGGGGCTGGGGGACATCGGTCTGCATTTTCCGGACACCGATCCGCGCTATGAGGGCATCAGCTCGCTGCTTCTGCTGAAAGAAACCGTCCGCCTGCTGCAGGCGAACGGTTATGAACTGCTTAACGCGGATCTGACGATCGCGGCCCAGAAGCCGAAGCTGAGGCCGTATATTGCCCGGATGACTGAAACGCTGGCCGCCGCGCTCGGCGTGGATCCCTCCCGGCTGAATGTCAAGGCGACTACCACGGAAGGGCTGGGCTTCGAAGGCCGGATGGAAGGCATCTCCGCGCAGGCGGTCTGCCTGATTCTGCCGGTTACTGCAGAAGGAACGCCTGCAGCGCCATAAGTCCAAACTGACCGTAAAGCCGCTCAATCAGCAGCAGACTGGCCGGATCGGTTTCCTGACGGAGATCGATCCGGTTTTCATTTTGCGAAAACGCGTCCGTTTCCGTACCGAAGTCCAGAATCAGTTCCCCAAGCGGTTCTCCCCGCCCGTCCGTCAGATGGATCGTTCCCGCCGCGCCGGTCCTGATGGGATTCATCAGGCCTTCCCACTGCATAATCAGACCATGCTGCGCGGAAGAAAGCGTTCCCTGCAGATTCCATTCGTGGTTATACGCTTTTCCTTCTGTTTCGTTCATGACAGCGGAAAGCGTCAGGATCGGATGGCTCCGGGAAGCCTGCCGGTATCCGGCCTTCTCCGGATCGGCGCAAAGCGCAACGGTACAGGTCAGTCGCTGATTCTGATCCATCAGGGACTGCAGCGCCAGATCATAAATTCTTCCGTCCTCCGCAAAGCTGATAATGACCTGAATATGATTGATTTCAGCCAGATCCAGGGAGAGCAGAAACACCGCGGCGCCGTCCCGCTCCAGCTGAATCACAACATCGTTTCCCTCGTCATAGGCCGCAATCCGCAGGCTGAGACCGGGATCCTGACGCAGAATCGTTTCGATCTTCCGGATCCAGCGGACCGCGGACTGAAAACCGGCGGCGGCCGCCTCTGTTCTCGGCTGGATGCGCTCCAGCCGCTCCGCCAGGCTGTGCAGCTCCTCCGCTCGTACCACGGCGGTCTGCCGGAAAGAGGCCCGGTCAAAGCTGTCGCCGGTATAAATCCCGGTTTCCTCCGCGGCGCCGATTTCCTTCAGCCAGCCTGTCAGCACATGCTGAATCTGTCCGGTGCCCGGAAGGGCGTGCCAGCCGGCCAGCTGCTCCATCAGCGTCTGCAGACCGTCGGGGCTTTCCTTTCCCCAGACCAGCGCGGTCTGCGAATGCAGGCTGCTGCGCAGCGTCAGGCTGTCCGCATCCTCCGTCAGCTGCCAGGTCTGATTCATGGCCGGAAGCTTTGCAAACTCCAGCCGGATGATCTCCCCCTCCGTGCAGGCGGCGGAGGCCAGAAGGCCCAGCAGCAGTGCGGTCAGAAAGGCAATTCCCCTTCTCATGGCTGAGTATCCTCGTTTTCTGTTTTCTGGGTCTCCGGCATCTGCACCTCCGGCATCCGTTCGGTCTTTTCCGCCGCGTTCTTCAGCCAGGTTTCCCACCAGGCGGTACGCTGTTCATCTGAAGCCTCCGTGACGGAGAGATCCCCGCTCGTTTCGATCGCGGTCAGAATCCACGGAGCCGCGGTTTTAAAGGTTCCGCTGATCGAGAGCTTTTTTTCGCCCTGGCTTCCGTCCAGCTGGATCTCAGCCGTGGTCGGGCTCTGCTGCGCATTCTTGCTGGAAAAATGCAGGTTCAGCTGAACCTGAAGCGGTTCAAAAGCTCCCAGGCCGTCTTCCGGATATTCCTCTCCCAGCACGGCGGGATCCTGAATCACCCGGCAGACATAATCATAATTCTCATGCAGCCTTCCGTCCGCGTCCGCCTGGTCCGATACGCTGACGGCGCCCGTCAGGCTGACGCGAAGGGACAGGTTGGCGGGATCCGTTTCTTTTCGCTCCGCGTTGTACCGGCCGAAGAGCAGCTCGTGTTCAAAGCTGCCTTCCAGGGAAAACTGCTCCGGCCAGGCCAGCATCAGCATCTTCTGATCGTCCGTCAGGCTGCAGATAATGCTGCCGCCGCTGACCTGCTCAATCTGCAGCGCTTCATAGCCAAACAGTCTGCGGTCCAGCGGCAGGCGCAGCCGGGTGGAGACGGAGGCGCCGGTCCGGGTATCGCTGACCCGGGTCAGCGTCAGGTCATCCTGTACCTGCAGGGCGCCGATCACCTCCCGGTAGTAATACATCAGATTCTCATTCAGATAAACGGCCTTCTGCTCTTCCGTCAGGAGGGGATCCAGCAGCGTCCGGATCTGCTCGTCCGTAAGGAAGGCTTCCGTCATTTCCACCAGGAAGCTCTGCACCGCCTGGAACGGAATGGTATAAGACATTTCCAGCAGGTTCCGGCCTGCTTCGTCGTTCAGATAGTGGGTTTCCACGGGAAAGCGGGAGAGCCAGAGCTCCGCCTTCTGACCGTAAGGTGTGAAAGCGGCGTCCCAGTTCGTTTTCTCCCTGCCCTGGAGCGTCCGGATCACCTTCACCGCAAGCGAGAGAATCGGCGGGTTTTCTCCGCCCCGGGCTCCCGCCCGGTCCGCCGCGCTCTCAATCCCGGCCAGCGACAGCAGCGTTCCCGGCAGAAAGTCGGATTCCAGATAGAAGGTTCCGTTTTTCCCGTAGAGCGTTGTTTTGTTGCGCTGCGCTTCGGAATCATCCGTCTGATAGATATAGTAAGACAGCTCGCTGCCGTCTGCCAGCGCGAGCCCGCGCAGCTCAAACTGCCCCCGGTTCAGGGCGGTGGGCAGCGTGTTTTCCTCCAGCCCTTCCTCGGTGATCAGAAAGGAGCCTTTCAGCCCGCTGCCGATGTTCAGCTGCTTCTGCATTTTCTCCGGCAGGGAATAATCGGCGGCCAGCGCTGAAATCTGCAGGAGCGCTGTCAGGATGAACGCTGTCAGAATCGCGAGTGCTTTCTTCATATCTGTTTTCTCTCCCATCCGGCTTTCCGGTCACTTCACGCGGCCTGCCGCAGTTCCTCAAAATACCGATGCATGGCTGTCAGTACCTCTTCCGGTTCCGTCATCCGGTTGATCCGGTTGCGGATCTGCGCGGCCCCGCGCAGCCCGTGGATGTACCAGCTGATATGCTTCCGCATCTCCCGCACCGCCACAAAGTCCGGTTTGGCCTCCAGCATCGCCTCATAGTGGGTACGGATCATGTCCTCCCGCTCGTCCAGGGTGACCTCCGTTTTCTCCCGGCCTGCCGCCAGCTGCTGCAGCTCCCGGAAAATCCATGGATTGCCCATCGCCCCGCGGCCGATCATGATGCCGTCGGCATAGCCTTCCGCCAGCTTCCGGATCCCGTCCTCCGCGGTAAACAGATCTCCGTTTCCGATGACGGGAATCGACACGCGGTTCCGGATTTCCCGGATCGCCTCCCAGTCCGCCGCTCCCGCATACTGCTGCGCCCGGGTGCGGCCGTGAACGGCGATCTCCCGGATTCCGGCTTCCTGCGCCATCTGCGCCATTTCCGGGGCGTTCAGATGCCGGTCATCCCAGCCCAGACGCATTTTAACCGTCACCGGCAGGGAAACGGCCTCCACCGTTTCCCGCATCATCCGGAACGCGATATCCGGATGCAGCATCAGTCCGGCGCCTTCCCCGGAGGAAGCCACTTTATGCGCCGGACATCCCATATTCAGATCAATCCCGTCATACCGGCCCGTATCTTCCATTCTTCGGGCGGCTTCCGCCACAATGGCGGGATCCTTTCCGAAAAGCTGTACAATCAGCCTCTTTTCCAGAGGGTTCCGGATCATCAGCTCCTGAGTCGCCCGCTGATTCGGCGCGCAGCAGTATCCCATGGCGCTGATCATCTCGGTATAGGTCTGCTCGCAGCCCATCCGGACGCAGATGCCACGGTAAATATGATCCGTCACCCCGCACATCGGGGCCAGCCGGAAACGGTTCATGGCTCCGCGGCCCTCGGAAATACGGCAATTCTGTTCCCGGCCTTCTCGTAGGGAACTGTTTTCAGCATCACAGGGTTCCCTTCTCCCCGGGGAAGCACGGGGATCTCGGCCGGCTGATGATTCCGGGTCCGCCAGTCCGCAACGGGAACGGCTTCCACCCGGACGCTTCCGTCCTTCTCCTTCTCCGCCGGGCCGGTCGCGGCGTACCGCCAGGATTCGCCCGCGTCCAGCGCCCGCAGCTGGTTTTCCGTCCAGAAGCAGATGCCCTGATGGTGGGTCCGCTCAAACCGGACAGCGTCCTGTGCCGCCCATTCGATCCTGTCCTGATCCTGAATGGCGGCTCCGGTGGCAAAAGTCTTTCCCTCCCGGATTTCGGTCAGACCGGCTTCCGCCTGATTAAAGGAGTACAGCTGACTCCCGCTGTGAATGAGGATCTCCCGGGTTTCCGTCCCTGCCGCGAATACGGTCAGGGAAAGGCCGGAGCCGTCCCTCACCCGGATCCGCGCCGCGCGGGGACCCATGGTCACCACCATTTTCCGGCCGGGAATGAGATATTTTCCGGGAAGCGGATAATGCAGATGCAGCGCGTCCGCGGACACAGCGACCGCCCAGCGGTAGAACACGCTGACCGCCCGCGCCGCCCGGCCGAGAATCCGGATGTCTTCCTCCCCGTCCGCCGGATCATCTTCCTGCGGCGGATCCGTCCTCAGGCGGTTCACCTGCTGAACGGGAGCCGGCTTCCCCTCCCGGAGCGCTTCCTGCAGGCCGTTCAGCCCGATCCGGATCATCCCGTCCAGCGGCCAGGCGGCCTCCGTGATATACAGCTGCGCAGCCAGGGCTTCGATCCAGGCGGAAAGCACCGCCGTGGAAACAGGCTGCGCCGCCCCGCGTCCGCTGAGGAAAGGGGCGCCGCAGGTTCCGCCGCAGACCGCGCCGTCGCTTTTCTGAATGGCTTTCCAGCCTTTGAAGCCGGCGCTCAGCTCCTGCCCGTTTCCGCTGAACAGGCCGGCCAGAGCGGCAAACCGCATTCCATCCGCCACCAGCTCGCCGTGATTGAGAATGCAGAGCCGTTTCTGATAATCCGTTTCGTCCAGATCGCTCCGGCTCAGGATTTCCTGCGGTTTCTCCGTCAGCACATTGTTTTTCAGCCGTCCGACCGAGGCATAGCTCTGCAGCGCCGTCGTCCAGTCCATCGCGCCGGAACGAAGGCGGGCGCAGAGCCGCAGGGCGGCCTGTGAACTTGTCATGAGATAAAAGCGGATCAGGAACTCCATCAGATCCGCCGGCTGCACGCGGATTTCCTGCAGGCCGATCACCTGATCCCAGTTCACCTCAACCCAGCGGCACCATTCTGCCAGCCGCTTCATCAGGCCTCGGTCCGCCGTATACTCCGCCAGATCCAGGGCGGCTTTCGCCGTCTGGAGCTGCTCGGCGAAGGATCCGTGAAACGCGCCGTTCAGCGAAGCTTCCGTCTCCTGACGGATCAGCGCCGTGACCGGTTCGTGCAGCGGATCCTCCGTCGTCAGGCAGGCCAGCTCGAAAGCGCCCTGCCACAGCGAACGCCTGGACAGAAAGGGCGCCATCCGGTCGTACAGGCTCTTCACCTGCGGATTCCCCGTACGGGCATTTCCGATATTCAGCCCGGACCGGCGCAGGCGGATCAGCGGCGCTCTTTCCAGGAAGATTGTTCGAATCATTTTTTCTCTCCGTCGGAAAGCGTTATTGGAAAAGCGTTATTTGGTGCCGAACAGCCGGTCGCCCGCGTCGCCCAGACCGGGCACGATGTATCCATGCTCGTTCAGATGATCATCCATGGCCGCCACGAAGATATCCACGTCCGGATGATCCTTCTGGATCCGGGCGATGCCTTCCGGCGCGGCAATCAGGTTCACCAGGCGGATATGATTGCAGCCCCGCTGCTTGATAAAGCTGATCGCGGCGCTGGCGCTGCCGCCGGTGGCCAGCATGGGATCGAGGATCAGCAGCTCCCGGTTCTCACTGTCCGCGGGCAGCTTGCAGTAGTATTCCACAGGCTTGAGCGTCGCGGGATCGCGGTACAGGCCGATATGGCCCACCTTGGCGTTCGGAACCAGGTTGGTCACGCCGTCCACCATGCCCAGGCCGGCCCGGAGAATCGGAATGATCCCCAGCTTTTTTCCGGACAGCACGCGGCAGGTGCACTTGCAGATCGGCGTCTCCACCTCCACCTCTTCCGTCTCCAGATCCCGCGTGACTTCAAAAACCATCAGCATGGCGATCTCGGAAAGCAGCTCCCGGAATTCTTTGGTGCCCGTATTCTTGTCCCGCATAATGCTCAGTTTATGCTGAATCAACGGATGATCAAAAACAACAACCTTGCTCATAGTCTGTTCCTCCTTCATTCGTCCGGATGAAATACACTCCTGTGACCCTCAGAATATTGTATCAAACTCAGCCCCTTTTATCAAGGTTCAGGTGATCGCTTCAGCAAAAACCCTCCGCGGTCCGCGGAGGGTTTTTGCCGTTATCCTTTTCCGTTCAGCCGTCCGCCTGATCGTCATACGCGGCGTAATCGGCAGCCCGATCTTCGTTCTCATATTCGTTTTCATAGGTGACGTCATCCGTCGGCAGCGCGCCGCCGGTCAGCAGGGTGTAGGGAATTTCCGCCACCCAGCCCAGGGACGGATCGCCCGTCTCCCGGATCGATTGCCGCAGAATCTCCGCCGAAGGATTCACCTTCACCGTGTATTCTCCCGCGTTGGTCGTGATGTGAATCGGCTCGGAAACATCCACCAGGCAGGGATTGATCAGAATGGAGAAATCGTCTTTGACGCCGTCCGTTTTGATCACGAGCGTATGCTCATCGATCTGAATTCCCTGAATCACGCCGGTATTGACCGACGGATCCGCGCGAAGCCAGTAGAAGCTGGTCACGGAGCGGGACGGCGCCCGGGTGGCCAGATCCCAGATGACATAGGGCGGAACCGGATTCCGGGTATACTTCTTTACAAAGGAAACCGCGCCGCCGTCCACTTTCTTTGTTTCCAGCCCGAACTCCTCGGTGACGATATGCCGGATTTCCTCGTCGAAGGCCGGGAACGCTTCCACGCCGGTGTAGGAAAGGGTGGAGATGTCATCGAGGCCGGTGTTTTTCTGAAGGGCTTCCAGGAAGCGGTTCAGCATCGGCTCGACCACCGCGGGCTCGGCGTAAATGGTGGGATCCTCCAGCACCTCGGCAAAGTTCTCCTCCAGGTTCTCCCGGTATTCTTCTCCCATGAGCTCAACCGCATAACCGAAATCCGTATAATCGTCATAATTGTGTCCCGCGGGAACGCGCACCAGCACCTGATGCTCGTATCCGTAGTCCAGCAGCGCATGATACTCGCTCAGTGTCCTCTCAAACTCCGCCGCGCGGATGCAGCGCATGGCGCTCTCGCTGTAATAATCCCGCACGCCCACCTGAATGCTGAAGGGGCAGTTCGCCAGGTTGATCAGATAAACGCCGTTCGGATGCCCGGAGGACATATTGGCCGCGGCGAAGCGGTCCGCCATGCGGGGAGTGATCTGATAAACGCCGTCCCCTCCCGCGGAGAAGCCCATCAGGTAAACCCGGTTCGGATCCGCCTGGTAAAGATAGATCATCGACTGAATCAGCCGGTCATACAGCGGATAGGAATCCGGCTGGAAATGCAGATCCCAGGTATCCGAGATGCCGCGGCAGGCGATATAGATCCCGTCCTTCACCGACTCCCGGTAATAACTGAACATCGTGAACCATTCGCCGTCATTGGATTCAGGCTCCGATTCCCCGCCGCCGTGCAGCGTGATATACAGGGGATAACGGCCGTTCTCGTCCGCCTTCCCTCTCACTTCCATTTTGAAGCGCATGGTTTTCCCGTCATGGGTCAGCGAATAGTATTCATTCACTTCGCCGCCCGGAAACGCATCCTCATGATGCTCAATTTCGCTCTTCAGCTCCTCCGCTATCTGCGGATCCTGATAATAGGCCTGCGTCTCCTCCTCGAGCATGGCCAGGGTTTCCTCCACCGTTTTCGGTTCAAGCTCCCCGTTGATCTGAATCACGTCTTCCGCCGCGGCGGAAAACACGTTCAGCGCCGCCAGCAGCACTGCCAGCAGCCATATCCCCAGAGATTTCTTCATTGCGCTCTGCCTCCCGATTTATGTATTTGCCGAATTGTAACATGTTTCCGGAAAGAATTCAATCACGGGGCCGTTCTCCGGAACCCTGCCGGCGGTCTTTGCCGGAACGGACATAAAACTTTGCTTTTTCCGAATACATCATCACATCGGATTCCTTCAGCATTTCGCTGATGGACTTCTTCCCTGTGCCTTTATAGCTGTATCCGGCGGAACACCTGTAATCCGTCTGGGCCGTTTCTTCCTCGATGTTCCGGATGAGGGCGAGGACTTCCTCCTCGGAAAGACTGCGGCAGAGGATGACGAACTCGTCCCCGCCGATGCGGTATAGCGACTGGCGCCGGCCTGCCGCGTTCCGCAGGCACCGGGCCAGGGCGGTCAGGGCTTTATCCCCCTCCGCATGGCCGTACTGGTCGTTGATGGTTTTGAGGCCGTTCATGTCGATGGAGATGAGGGCGGTGATATTCTGGGGACTGCTCTCGCTGTCCTCATAGAAGGCCTGGAGGTTCAGTGTGTCGGTGAGGGGATCCTTCTTGCTGAGCTGGTGAATGGAAAAGACATAGTAAACATACAACGCGATGGCGATGGTGATGCAGAAAATATGGGAGTATGCCGGGCCGAACACAAAGGGCAGGATCAGGCCGCCGGCAAAGGCAAAGGCCAGGAAGGCAATGGGCACAATCTCCGTATACAGCCTGTTGCTCTGGCGGTAGAGAGACCAGATGAGGACAACGCCGTACAGGCCGGAAATGATATACGGAATATAGCCGAGGGGACCCCGGACCAGCGTGCCGTCGCTTTCCAGCTTAAAGACGATTCCGTTGAATACCGAAATGATATTGAGGACGATGAGCAGGAGCGCGGGGATGAAGACGTGCTGCTTCTGATTCTTTTTGAGGGTGTAGAGGAGCAAGGCGACGATGAGCGGGGTGGCGCTGTAACGAATCGCCATCAGGATGGTGCGCTCCAGGATATATCCGCCGAGATCCACCAGATAGAATTCCGTGAACACCACGACGGAAAGAAGGAAAACCCCCGCGATCAGACAATACATGCGGCGCACGGTGGGCTTATCCCGGAAACCGGTGGTTTTCAGGGAAATCACAAAGGCGATGGAAACCAGTATCAGCGCCCAGTTCTGAAGAATATAATTTCTAAGCACGGAGTACCTCCTTCACGGTGAAGCTGATCCGCACTTCGAATCCGCGGCATTTCCTGTCATGACCCCTTCACGTCGTTTACCCGTCGATTATACCAAAGAATGCCATTCCGGGCAAACATTTCTTCACCGTCCCCGTTTATTCCCGGACGCCGCTTCCCGGAGAATTGGAACCCGGATGCCCGATTCTCCCCCAAGCATTCCCGCAGCAAAAAAACCGCCGCCCGAAGGCAGCGGTCCCGTCCTGTAGGAATTCACCCTGTCTCATTTCCCCCGGATCAGGCGAAGGACGACCAGAAGGATCACAGCGCCGCCCGCGGCGATCAGTATGCTGGTGAGATTAATCCCGTCCACCTGTCCCAGGTTGAACCGGGAAGCCACAAAGCCGCCGATATTCGCCCCGATGATACCGATAATGATGTTCCCAATGAAACCATGGCCTTTCCCCGTGATCATCCCGGCAATCAGTCCGGCAAGGCCGCCAACCACGATCCAGCTCAATATACCCATTTGCATTCACCTTCCATTCCTGAAATCACACAGTATTCAGCACCTTCATTCGGTGACAAGATCATACCACACAAACGCAAATCTGGGAATAGCCAATTCTTTCCTTTCCCGGGCTGAAACGAGAGGACACGGACTGAAACAGAGGGACGGTCTTTTTTGTTTCACGTTTTTCTGTCTGTTACCAGCTTGGCAACAGGGGAAAAGAATCCTCACGCGTTAAATGAGTCCGTCAGTCCTCAGCTTCCCTCCTAAACTTTCTGTAATCCTTATACAACACCCGATACGCCGGATGATACGCCGCACGATAGGCTTCGCTGTGGCTGGGCAGCCAATTCTCGTCCAGCACTTTCTCCGCCGCGGCTTTCATCCTCTCAGACCCATCCATCTTCACGCAGAAGTTGTATACATTCTGCCGTGTGAAGGACAGCCCCTTTTTCTTCGCCGATTCGACCAGCATATAGGCAATATCTGCCTCCGTAATGCCTTCCTTCTTCGCTGCCCTCAGGTTCATCCGTACCCACTGCGGACTGATCTTCTCAATCAGCTTCTCATCTTCTCCGGCCTCTTCCAGACTTTCCATCTCTGTTTCCAGCCGTTTCATGGCAGCCTCAGGGTCATCAATAAGATGTCCTACGCCCAGCATCCCCTGGAAGACAAATTTGACCACATCCTCCACATTCATCAGCGGATACCGTTTCCTCTGGGCAGCCAGCTGCTTCCTGATCTCCTCCGCTGCAGTCAGCTTCAACGCCAGTTCCGTTTTCTCGAAACCATCCCGGATGAAGATGATCCTCCCCGGGTGTCGCAGCATGCCGACAGCCCTGGCTGAAATCTGCTGTACATGCTGGCGGGAGATACCGAGCTGGTCCCCGATATCCTGGAATGCCTTCTTCTCCCTGAACCGCAAACTCAGGATGACCCTTTCCCTCTCGTTCAATGATTCTATGGCGTGTTCCAGGCCTTTTTTCCGGTCAGCCGTCAGCGGAATATACTCTCCGGATTCGCTGATCATCTCCACGCCTATCGCTCTGACCAGATTTTCCGGGTAGTCGATTGTCAGCGGTTCCTCCGCGGTCCTCCGCGGTTTCCTGATCTTCTCCACCTGTCAGTCTCCTTCTGCTTCGCGAATTCTCAGGTAATCCGGGATCTCCCTTCCGATCAGCGCCAGCGCATCCTTCAGTCCGCTGTAAATCTCATCACGGCTGAAACTCGCCTGGTACAGGAATTCATCCTTCTTCCCATTCACGTAATCATAGAATGAGATGATCAGCATCGTTTTCTGCTCAATATCCCAGACCGTATTCTCCAGCAAATCAAAGAGTCGATCTTCAGCTGCGTTTATCTGTCCGCTGTCCACCATCCGGCGAAGATAATCGTTGTTCTCCCGGCACTGCTCACCCATGACTGTATAAAGCTCTTCTTCGTCCTCCATCTTCTTTCCAAAGTACAGATAGGCCAGTGCCCGGGAGATTCCATGGATCAGCCGCATAATATAATCCTTCTCATACCAGTACACGGGTCAGTTCCCTTCTTCCCACTCTGTGTATTTCCGGATAATCAGATCTCACAGCACCTTCAGATACTCATGGTGCATCTTGCATACAGTGTTCGGATTCGGATCAATGGAATACAGGTGCTCAGCTCGGTATGCCTCCGGACTCTGCATCGTAGTCCTTCTCCTCTTCCCACACTGTTTCTCATCTATAGTACTGTAAATTCTCCCTCCCGCCCAGTGAATCCTCCTGTTAAAATGGTACCCGGATCACGGACACTGAGTTAGACAGTCACCAACCGTGATTCGGGTATTTTTTGATGCAGGAGACGCACGAATGTTTGGTCTGGAATCACGTCCAAAGGACATGCTCAGAGAATGGGACCGGGCAATAGAAATATAGGGATGTCTTCACCCCAGCCAGAGGTCGGGGCGGTCTTATCATCCGTGCCGAGGGCATAATGCATGGTGCCGCCGGAGGCCTTGCCGGCTGTGACCAGTTCCTGTGCGGAACCGGTGCAGGTCAGGTCTTTTACTGTCGGAACGGTTGTAACTTCCGCGGGATCTTTCGCCGCCGGAAACTGGACCTTCTTATAAGCACTCAGACCCTGACCTTCAGGGCCGACATTCTGTATGCATCCTCGAATTGACCTTATTTTACGAACAGAGGCCCTCGGTCATGTACTCTATGCATCGAAAGACCGAGGGCTGCATCTGTTTCTTCCTGCTCAATTGGTTCGAACTTGAAGGGTTCCTTGTTCCGTTCCTTCATCCAGTTCTTCAGGGAAACGAAAA
>JAGCBO010000084.1 GCA_017652125.1 Clostridia bacterium
GACGGAAAAAACATCGGCCGGTGGGAATGCGGCTGCCGGATCATCACCGGAGAGCGGGGAGAACTTCTGAAGATCCTCCGGATGGCGCCTTCTGCCGGATAACCGGCCCGCGGATGAGCTTCCGCGCGCGAGCGGGGACATGGAACAGCGCCGCTCTGAAAAGAGCGCCGTTCCGTGAGACGCGGATCCGCCTGCCGGAGGGTACCGGAGAAAGGGCGGGAATCAGGCAAAAATTGCTTTCCGGTAGCTAACTATTGCTTTTCGGGGGCTGCTGTCCTTTGGGAAAGCAGAAAAACATGATATACTGAATCTGGCTCTTTGCCGGATTAAAACACTCTCAGCCGGCTGCCAGGAGGAAAAAAGATGAATCATCCCAGCCACCGCCAGGCGGAAGCCCGGCTGCGCATTCTCGGGCCGGACGGTGCGCCGGCCGCCAATCAGACGATTCAGATCGATCAGGTTTCCCATCAGTTTCTTTTCGGCTGCGGGGCTTTTGACGCCGTCGCGTGGGCCAAAACCCGGGATGAGGAACAGAAAGCGTTTCTGGCGGAGCGGCTGCAGAAGTGGCTGGCCCTGTTTAATTACGGTACGCTGCCGTTCTACTGGGGAAGGTATGAGCCTGTGGAAGGGCAAACGGCCTATCCTGAAACGATGGCCGCCGCGAAATGGCTGCGGGAGCAGGGCGTTCAGGTGAAGGGGCATCCGCTGTGCTGGCATACGGCCTGCGCGCCGTGGCTGATGCAGTATTCCAATGCGGAAATCCTTCGCCGCCAGCTGGAGCGGATTCACAGGGATGTGACCGCCTTCCGCGGAGTGATCGACCTCTGGGATGTGATCAACGAAGTGGTGATCATGCCGGTGTTCGACAAGTATGACAACGCCGTCACCCGCATCTGCAATGAGGTCGGACCGGTCCGCCTCGTGCGGGAGGTGTTTGACGCCGCGCGGGAAAGCAATCCCGAAGCGACCCTGCTGATCAATGATTTTAATACCAGCCCGGCTTATGAGCGCCTGCTGGAGCAGCTTCTGGAAGCGGGCGTGCCCATCGGGGCGATCGGAATTCAGAGCCATCAGCATCAGGGATACTGGGGGCTGGAAAAGCTGAACGATGTGCTGGCCCGTTTCTCCCGCTTTGGTCTCCCGATTCACTTTACGGAAAATACCCTGATTTCCGGGGAGATTATGCCGGCCTATATTGAAGATCTGAACGACTGGCAGGTCCCGTCCTGGCCCAGCACCCCGGAAGGGGAGGAGCGGCAGGCGAGGGAAATCACGGAGATGTATTCCGTTCTCTTCGCCCATCCCTTGGTGGAAGCGATCACCACCTGGGACTTCAATGACGGCTGCTGGCTGAAAGCGCCCTCCGGGTTCGTGCGGGAGGACAACAGCGAAAAGCCCTCCTATTACGCGCTGAAAAAGCTGATTCACGAAGACTGGGAAACGCATGTCACGCTGACGACGGACGCGGAGGGCCGGGCGGTCTTTACGGGCTATAAAGGCGGCTACCGGCTGCATTCGCCGCTGGGAAGCCGGACCTTCAGCCTGCGGGACCGGCTGGAAGAGACCATTCAGTTATCCGGGGATCAGGAATCCTGATAGATGACCAGATCTGCGCCATCGCGGATCATGACCGGAATGATATGAATCGGGGCGGGGACGATGACAGTCTGTCCGCCCCGATATTCTTTTCCGGTGTATGCGTCCTTCCAGACGGAGCCGGCGGGCAGATAAACCGCTCTTTCCGTTGCGCCGGGTTCCATCACCGGGGAGACCAGCAGATCCGGTCCGAACATATAGCTGTCTTCCACCCGCGCGGCGGCGGGATCCTTCGGAAAATCATAGTAAAGGGGACGCATGACCGGGGCGCCGGTTTCATGCGCCTCCTTCATCAGGCCGCGGATATAGGGGCGCAGCCTTTCCCGGATGAAAAGATAGCGGCAGAGAATCGGCGTGTTTTCCTCCCCGAAGCTCCAGACCTCGTTATCCTGCCCCGAACTCATCTGGCGGACACCGTTCCGGTATTCCTGCTCTCTTTCGTACCAGGGAGAGCGCTCCCCGTGCATCCGGAAGACCGGGAGAAAGCAGCCCCACGCGAACCAGCGGACCAGCAGCTCCCGGAAGGCGGGATCCTGAATATTGCCGCCCATAAAGCCGCCCAGATCGCAGGTCCACCAGGGGATTCCGGCCATTCCCATGGACAGGCCGGCCTGCAGCTGCTCCTTCATGGCCCGGAAGGAAGAACAGATATCTCCGGACCAGGTCAGCGCCGCGTATTTCTGGCTTCCGGCCCAGGCGCAGCGGATCAGGGAAAGGATGTCCTTTTCCCCTTCGGCGCGGAGACCGTCATAGAAGCCCCGGACATAGCCCACCGGATAGACATTGGCGCACTGCAGGGCGGGACCTTCCCAGTACCGGTAATTGTCGAATTCATAATCTCCGTACTCCGGCTCGGCTTCATCGAGCCAGAAGCAGCGGATTCCTTTGGTATAGTAATTCTGGCGGCATTTCTCCCAGACGAATTTCTGCGTTCCGGGATTCGTTGCGTCAAAATAGACGGCGGCCCCCATCCAGGTGGAAACATCGTTTCCCCGGTCTGTCCGGACCAGGTATCCCCGGTCGGCCATTTCCGGATAGTTTTCGCTCTTTTCGTCCACGGTGGGCCAGACGGAAACCACCGTCTCGATGCCCATGGATTTCAGCTCCCGGACCATCGCCTCGGGATCCGGCCAGTCCAGCGGCTCAAATCTGAAATCCCCCTGCCGGGTCCAGTGAAAGAAATCGACCACGATCGCGTCCATCGGGAGCCCTCTGCGCTTATGCTCCCGGGCCACCTTCAGCAGCTCGTCCTGCGTCCGGTAGCGCAGCTTGCACTGCCAGTAGCCCAGACCGTATTCCGGCATCATGGGAGTCCGGCCGGTCGCGGCGGAGTAGTGCTCTTCGATTTCGGCCGGCGTATCCCCGCAGGTCACATAATAATCCAGCTTCCGGGTGGAGCGGGCGGTCCACTCCGTCCGGTTCTCCCCGAAAACCGCCTGACCGACCGCCGGATTATTCCACAGGAAGCCGTATCCCCGGCTGCTGACGTAAAAGGGAACGCTGGCCTGGGAATTCCGGTGGCACAGTTCCAGAACCGATCCCTTCTTATCCAGCCGCTGATCCTGATACTGGCCCATGCCCAGGATCATTTCTCCCGGAAAAGCTTCAAACCGGGCCGTCAGAGCGTAATCGGACGTTCCGGGAATCGGCTTCAGCACCCGGGCGGACAGACGCAGGGAGGTGGAATACCGGTTCAGCCGGTTCCTGTTCCGCCAGTATTCCTCCGTCAGCAGTTCTCCCTTCTGATTATAGAAGCTGAGCCAGCCTTCCGGCGATACGCGGACGGTCAGTTTTCCGTTGATCCAGGTGATCTGCGTTCCCTTCTGATGATATTTGGCCCATTCCTCTCCCTGATACCAGGGATCTGTCGTGTCCACTTCCTCAAAATGAATCTCCGGGCGGATATCCTCAACCGGCTCGGTCAGCGCCCAGTCATGCGCGTCCATCTCCGGATCACAGGTCATCCGGATTCTGACGCTGTCCTTCCCCCAGGGATCGATCCACAGCTGACTGTTTCCGGCCAGGATCATCAGCCGGTTTCCCGCTTGCTCAAAACGCATTTTGTCACCGTCCGTTCTATTTTTTATTTTCCGGGTGTTATGTCCGGGTTCCGCGGCGCAGGATCAGTGTCCTGTCAGACCGGTAATGAAAATCTCCAGGCCGATCCCGATCAGGATCAGGCCGCCGAGAATGGAAGCCTTCCCCGCAAACCGGGTGCCGAAATGCTGCCCGATGCGCAGCCCGAAAAAGCAGAGGATGAAGGTGACCGCGCCAATGATGAGACAGGCGGATAAGGCCTGGAGCACGCCGTAATCCGCAATGGTGAAACCGACCGACAGCGCGTCGATCGATGTCGCAATCCCCTGAACCAGCAGGGCGCCGGGCTTCAGAATGACCTCCTTCTGCTCCGGAGCGCCTCCCCGGATGCCGTCGAACAGCATTTTCCGCCGATGAACAGAAGCAGGATCAGCGCGATCCACGGGATGGCAGGCTGAACCGCGACGAAAGCTTCCGCGATGCTGTGCACGCAGAACCAGCCGATCATGGGCATCAGGAACTGAAAGCCGGCGAAGGTGAACGGAATGGCCAGCCGCATGCCGCGGGACAGCTTCGGCGCGTTCAGCCCATTGGCCAGGGATACGGAAAAGGCATCCATGGCCAGACAGACGCCGAGCAGGATACTGTTCAGAATAAAGGAAAAGAGCGAGCCCATCGGATTTCCCCCAAAGCATCGATGGCCGGCGCTCCCCCCGGGAAGGCGAAGGAAAGGATCTCCGGCTGCGCAGTGATACGGATTCTATTCTATCATACTTCATCCGGAAATGATACGGGCTTCTTCCGTTCGCCGGAAGCGGCGGGAGAACGGAAGAAATATTTTACAAACAGCGGCGGCTGTGGTAAAATATCGAAAGTTATCGGCTGATCAGAGATTATCCGGAGGCGAATTCCCCATGAAAAACCTCATCCAGGCAAAACAGGAAGGAATCTCTCTGAAAAAAATGACATGGGTGATGCTGGCCATCTCGCTGCTCATTGCGCTGCTGCTTTTCTTCGCGGTGACCAGCGCCTTCCGCAGTTTCCGCCAGATGGGCAAAATGACGGATAACTATATTATTCTGCAGGACGCGACGGCCGAGCTGATGGAAGCCTCCGATTTTCTGACAGAAGAAGCTCAGTGCTATACGGTGATCGGGAAGCGGGTACATCTGGACAACTATCTTACGGAGGCGGAGGTCAAACGCCGCAGGGAGCATGCCATCGTCACGATGGAGGGGGAGGTTCCGGATTCCGCCGCGCTGCTTGATCTGAAGGAAGCCATGAATGAATCCGTCTCGCTGATGGATCGGGAATACTATGCGATGCGCCTCGTTCTGGAAGCCACGGGGGATTCGGATATCCCGGCGCCGCTCCGGAACGTGCAGCTGAAGGCGGAGGATCAGGCGCTTTCCCCGGAGAAAAAGATCGAGCTGGCCCGGCAGCTGATGCATGACGAGGAATATTATGAGCAGAAGAGCCGGATCCGTTCCAATCTGGCGGCCTGCGTGCAGGAACTGAAAAGCAGCGTTCACGGAGAACAGCAGAAAATGGAGCAGCAGACGCACCAGAACATGATTCTGGTTTCCCTCCTGATTATCCTGCAGACGCTGGCGGTGTTCCTGATGCTCTGGATGATCACCCGCCTGGGTCTGAATCCGGTGCTCCGGGCCGTGGATCATATCCGGAAGGATCAGCGAATCCCGATTGTCGGCGCTTCCGAATTCCGCTATCTGGCCGGCACGTATAACATGATGTACAATGCCTACAAAAAAAGCATCGAAAAGCTGAATTTCAAGGCCTCCCATGATGAGCTGACCGGGGTCTACAACCGGGCCGGCTTCGATCTGATTAAAACCAGCCTGGATCTCAGCTCTTCCGCCCTGATGCTGCTGGATGCAGATCTGTTCAAATCCGTGAACGATACCTACGGCCATGAGACGGGGGATCAGATTCTGAAGAAGATTGCCGCCACGCTGAAAAAGAATTTCCGTTCCGACGACTATATCTGCCGGATCGGCGGGGATGAGTTTGTCGTCTTCATGGTTCATGTGAACAGCGAAGCGGGCGGACTGATCGAGCGCAAGGTGATGCAGATTAATCAGAATCTGGCGGACACCTCCGACGGGCTGCCCTTCATCTCCATGAGCGCCGGCGTCGCCTTCGGAACGAAGGATTCGGATTCCGCGGAGCTGTTCCGTCGGGCGGATACCGCGCTGTATTATGTCAAGGAACACGGACGCAACAGCTGCTGCTTCTATTCGTCCAGAATGAAAAGAAAAGATTCCGTTTCCGCGGGCTGATCCTTCGGAAAAAGCCTGACCGACCCTGCCGGATAAGGAGGAAAGCCGGATGCCCTTTGAGATCGTGCGGAATGACATCACCCGGATGAAGGTGGACGCGATCGTCAACGCCGCCAACCGCAGCCTGCTGGGCGGCGGAGGCGTGGACGGAGCCATTCATGCGGCGGCCGGTCCGGAGCTGAAGGAGGAATGCCGGCGCCTGAACGGCTGCGAAACCGGGGAGGCGAAGATCACCGGAGGTTACCGCCTTCCGGCCCGGTATGTGATTCATACGGTGGGCCCTGTCTGGCAGGGAGGAGGCCGCCGGGAGCGGGAGCTGCTTTCCTCCTGCTATACCCGCTCGCTGGAGCTGGCCGCGGAAAACCATCTGGAGTCCGTGGCCTTTCCCCTGATCTCGGCGGGCGCTTACGGCTATCCGAAGGAAGAAGCCATGGAGGTGGCGGTGGAAGCGATCACCCGCTTCCTGCTGCTGCATGATCTCAGCGTTTATCTGGTGGTCTTCGGACGGCAGGCCTTTTTTACCGGAAAGAAGCTGTTCCGGGATGTCCGGGAATATATCGACGACCGCTATGTTTCCGAGCATTTCAGCCCGAATACGGAGAATGCGCGAAAGGCGTTCTGGCAAAGGAAAAAAGCATCAGCTCCGGATTGGGAACCGGAATTCCGGGACGCGGCCCCGAAGAGTACGCCTCCGGAGGATGCGGCGTCCGCACA